>JAEKKI010000267.1 GCA_019510485.1 Catenulisporales bacterium | reverse complement strand
GTGTCTTGTGGTGTTACGGCCGCCATGGCGGTGGGGAAACGCCCGGTTCCATTCCGAACCCGGAAGCTAAGCCCGCCAGCGCCGATGGTACTGCCAGGGGGACCTGGTGGGAGAGTAGGACGCGGCCGGACTAAATTCACAGAAAGCCCCCGATGGGTTTCCATCGGGGGCTTTCTGCATTCTCAGCCCACTGTGGCCGGGACGCCGGCGGCCCGGCTTCCAGCCGAGGCCATGCCGAGCCAGGTGTGCGGGTTGCCCTGCCAGCACCAGCCCAGCTTCGGCGCCCCCCGGCTGATCCACAGGGCTGGAACACGCTTGTCGCCGTTCCGGGAACCCGCCAGCTCGAAGCACTTGTTCTTCGCCAGCAGCTCGGGGAAGTGCGTCACCAACGCGATGCCCTCCTCGATCGACAGTGGCGTGCGGCCGCGTGTGTCGATGGCTTGCATCGCTTCAAGTGGGACCACGCCGCAGAACTCCTCGCCGCGTTCGACGTCGAACACGACGTACGGCTGAGCGTCGGAGGCGTCGTCGTCCAGCAGCTGCGGGATCGTCACGAACGAGGCGACGTCCTCAGGACCCTTGTAATTGCGATCGATGACGCCGGGCTTCGTCTTCCCGGCGAGAGTCAGTTTCGGGAGTACATCTTCGAGGGGCAGGAGCGCTCGCGGGATCACCACGAGGAAGGGAATGGTGCCTTCGCCGGGAGCGGCAAGCGCCTCCGCCCGGGACACCACGATCGGCTTCAACGGTGTGACCAACTCGGCGAGGTCCGGGCGAGCCGGCACATCGGACAGGTTCCGCACCTGGCGGTCGAACTCGGCGGCGGCGTCGAATCCGCGAGACGTCAAGGTGTCGTCCTTTCGTCGGTCGGACAAGGCGCAACGACGTGACGCGACGGCGTTATTCCGACCGGCGAGAAGCCCGCTACAGCCGCCCAGCCGCCTTCAGCGCCAGGTACGCATCGGCGAGGGCCGGGGCGACGAGCTCCGGCGGCTGGTCGACTACCGTTACCCGATGCTTGGCCAGCAGATCCGCGATATGCCGTCGCTCGCCACGAGCGCGCTCGGCCGAGGCGGCCTCGTAGACCGCCGTGGCGTCGCCGCGCCCCGCGGCCATCTGCTCGATGCGCGGGTCGGCGACCGAGGCCAGCACGACCTCGTGCCGTGCTGTAAGCGCGCCGATCACCGGCAGCAGTCCCTCGGCCATCGGCGCCGAGTCCAGGCTCGTCAGCAGCACCACCAGGGCCCGGTGGCCGGCACGCTTGAGGACCGTGGTCACCAGGCCGCGGGCGTCCAGCTCGACCAGCTCCGGCTCCAGGACCGCCATGGCCTCGGTGACCTGGGCCAGGGTCTGGCTGGCCGACGTTCGGCTGACCGCTGTGCGGACTCGGCGATCGTAGGCGAGCAGGTCCACGCGGTCGCCGGCGCGCAGGGCGAGTGCCGTGAGCAGTAGTGCAGCATCCAGCGCCGCATCCAGCCGGACACCATCGGTGCCGAGCTCCTCGGTCCCGATGCGGCCGGCGGCGGTACGGCCGGTGTCCAGCACGATCAGGATCGAGCGGTCGCGCTCCGGTCGCCAGGTGCGGACCACGACGTCGTAGTGGTCGCCGACGTGCCGCCGCGCGGTGGCCCGCCAGTCGATGGAACGCACATCGTCGCCGGCGGTGTAGTCGCGCAGCGAGTCGAACTCGGTGCCCTGACCGCGCACCAGCAGCGAGGTGCGGCCGTCGAGCTCGCGCAGCCGGGCCAGCCGGCTGGGCAGATGGCGGCGGGAGACGAAGGGCGGGAGGACGCGCAGGCGCCAGGCGGAGCGCATCGTGCGCTGTCGAGCGGCCAGGCCGAGCGGCCCGAAGGAGCGGACGGTGACGTGCTCGGCGTGCCGGTCGCCGCGCCGGGTCGGCGTCAGCACGGACTCGATGCGCCGCCGCTCGCCGGCCGGGATGGTGACGCTGTGTCGAGGCTGCACCGGCGCGGCGTCGGCTGACGGCGGCCAGGCGTCGCGGATCAGGGCTCGGACACGGCGGCGTGCGGGATTGGTGATGACGGTCTGAACGCGCGCGGTCGCGCCGAGGCGGACTGTGGTGTCACCGCTGCGGGTGAACTGCAACGAGCGGACCGGTCCGGCCAGGGCGAGGTCGATGAGGATGCCGAGCAGGATCACCGCCGCCACGATCGCGATTCCGGTCCAGGACGGCAGCACGACCCCGACGAAGACTGCGCCGAGGGCTGCGAGAGCACCTGCGCGCCAGGTCAGGGCCATGGAGTCGCCTTCCGGTATCGACGACTGTTGTACGCGCGATCGGCTCGCTGCCTACTGGACGTGTCAGAGGTTTGCCAGTCGCAGTGCCTGTCACCGGCTCGCCGATAGCCGAGCGTTCCATCAACTAACCGGATACCGATTCCGCTACAGGCCTGCCGCTTGAGCACATCGGTCGGCTGGCCGCCAGTCGTGTCACCGGCTCGACGAGCGTGGTGCCTGTCAGCGCCATCGGCCAGTTGCTTGCTGAGCGCGTCGCGGCACAGGTGACGGCGGTACACGCCAGCCCCATCGGTGCACCGATGGCCGGCCGCATCGGCCGGCCAGCCGGCGAATGCGCCGTCGGCGCGACCGCCGCCCGGCATGCCGATGTAAGCGGGACCAGCGAGCGTGCGAGCGGCCCGTCGACCGTGGCCGACCTCGGCGGCCGATAGCAGTGTCAGCACCGTGACCACCATGCCCCGCTACCGCGGCACCGGAACCGCGCCGAGCACCGCGTCCAGAACGCCGTCGGCGGTGGCGCCCTCCATCTCGGCCTCGGCGCGCAGCCGCACCCGATGCCGGAGCGTGGGCTTGGCCAGAGCCTGGACGTCGTCCGGAGTGACGTACCCGCGGCCGGCGAGCCAGGCCCAGGAACGCGCCGTGCTGAGCAGAGCAGTGGCGCCGCGCGGGGACACGCCGAGGGCCAGCGACGGCGATACGCGGGTGGCGCGGGCCAGGTCGGCGATGTAGCCGAGGACCTCGCGGCCCACCGTGACCTCTCTGGCAGCGGCGCGGGCGGCGGCCAGCTCGGCCGCCCCGGCGACCGGCTTCACGCCGGCGGCGGCCAGGTTGCGCGGGTCGAAGCCGGAGGCGTGCCGGTCCAGGACGCCGATCTCCTCGTCGCGGCTGGGCAGCGGCAGCACCAGCTTGAGCAGGAACCGGTCGAGCTGCGCCTCGGGCAGCGGATAGGTGCCCTCGAACTCGACCGGGTTCTGCGTCGCGGCCACCAGGAACACCTCCGGGAGCGGCCGGGGCCGGCCGTCGACGGTGACCTGCCGCTCTTCCATCGCCTCCAGCAGTGACGCCTGCGTCTTGGGCGGCGTGCGGTTGATCTCGTCGGCGAGCAGCAGGTTGGTGAACACCGGCCCCTCGCGGAACGAGAACTCTGCGGTGCGGCTGTCGAAGACCGCAGAGCCGGTGACGTCGCCGGGCATCAGGTCCGGGGTGAACTGCACGCGCTTGGAATCCAGGGACAGCGCCGCCGCCAGCGCGCGCACGAGCAGCGTCTTGGCGACGCCCGGCACGCCTTCGAGCAGCACGTGGCCGCCGGACAGCAGCGCGATGACCAGGCCGGTGACCGCCGAATCCTGGCCGACGACCGCCTTGCCGACCTCGGTGCGCACGGCGAGCAGGGCGGTGCGCGCGGCGGCCGGGTCGATGGTGCCGGGCTCCCGGGCCGGGGGCTGATCCGCCGAATCCTGATCCGCCGAAACCCGATGCGAGTCCTGAGCCGCCCACGCCGGATTCGACTGATCTGAGCCCGGCCCAGAGCCCCATCCGCTCCCCGAACCGCCCCCGAACCCCGAACCGGCCGGGTCCTGCTGCGTCATATCGCTCTCCTGATTCTCCGTCACAGCCGCCCGACCTCGGCTTCCAGCCGGTCCAGCGCCGAGGCCAATCCCACCAGAGCCGCGTCGTCCGCGGGCACCGGGCCCGCCAGCACCCGCAACGTCTCCGTCGCCGGTGGCCCGCCGCGAGCCGCGATCGCCGCCGCGACGTCGCCGGGTGCGGCGGCGCGCGGCAGGCTGAGGCGTACCGTCAGCCGCGCACGTGCCGCGTCCCGTAGAGCGCCCGCCGCGCGGTCCGTCACGCGGCCGCGTTCGTACAGCCGCGCGCGGCCCTCCACCGTCTCGGCCGCGCGCACCGCCACCGGCATGCGCTCGGCGACCACCGGTCCGAGGCGCCGGGCCTGCCACCCGGCCAGCAGCGCGACCGCCAGCACCATGGTCAGCGCGCCCCAGCGCCAGCCGGCGGGGAGCACTTCGGTGAAGCTCTTGTGGTCCGACGACACCGCGTCGGGGTCCGCCGAGTCCGGCAGGTACCAGACCACGGTCGGAT
>JAEKKI010000130.1 GCA_019510485.1 Catenulisporales bacterium | reverse complement strand
GACTTGGCGAAGATCTGGTACATCTGGCCCCAGTGGTCGCGGTCGACCAGGATGCCCAGCGGCCGCAGCCGGTCGATGGGGAGGTCGATCGGGCCGAGGCGCTCGCCGAGGGCGTCGTAGTAGGCGCCCGGGGTCTGGGCGAAGCCCGCGCCGTTGCCGCTGAAGGTCTTCACCGCCGCGACGATGTCGCTGGTGCTCAGCGCCAGGTGCTGCACGCCGGGACCGCCGTGCCAGGACAGGAAGTCGTCGATCTGCCCGGGCTGGCGGCTCATGTCCGGCTCGATGATGGTGAACGTGGCGCCGCCGGAGGCGCTCTGGACGACTTGGGAGTACATGCCCTGGGCGCCGACCTCGACGTACTCCTCGAAGATCAGCTTGAAGCCGAAGACCCGCTGGTAGTACTCGACGGTGGGTTCCAGCTCCCCGGCCGGGACGCAGAAGGCCGCGTGGTCCATGGCGCGGACCAGACCCGGGTCCTGGTCCTTTCGCGGCGCCGGCTGCGGGTCGATCGCGCCGGGCCAGAACGCCGTGCCGTCGCGCTGGACGAAGCGGTGCACGACGTCGCCGAAACCGCGGACGGTCGCCATGGTCACGGTGTCCTCGCCGTGCTTGAACGCCTGGGGCGGCTCGATGGAGAACGCGCCGGCTCCCACCGCCGCCTCGTAGGCGCCGGCCGCGTCCGGGACGCCGAAGGCGATCACCGCGACGCCGTCGCCGTGCCGGGAGACGTAGCTGTCCGCCGGATGCTTGGTGCCCAGGGCCGAGGTCAGCAGGACCCTGCTGTCGCCGTGGCTGAGCAGCAGGGTGCGCTGGTGGTCCAGGCCGGTCTCCGGGCCGCCGTGGCCGACGATGTGGAACCCGAACGCGGTGCACAGGAAGAACGCGGCTTGCCGCGCGTCTCCCACGTAGAACTCGACATGGTCGATGCCGAGGATGTCCATCGTTCTCGCCTTCCGCTATGACGCGCTATGCCGTACGGGTCCGACGGGTGCTGGGCCGGCCGTAGACGACGCTGACGTTGTGGCCGCCGAACCCGAAGGAGTTGGACATGACGTGCTCGACCGCTGCCGCGCGGGGGTCCTTGCGGATGTGGTCGAGCTCGCAGTCGGGATCGGGATCGTCGAGGTTGTGCGTGGGCGGCAGCTGGCCGGTGCGCAGGGTCTGGACGCACACCGCCGATTCCACGACGCCGGAGGCGCCGAGCATGTGGCCGGTCACCGCCTTGGTGGAGCTGACCGGCGGCGTTTCGGCGCCGAACAGCGCGCGGACGGCCAGCGCCTCGGCGGCGTCGCCGAGCTTGGTGCTGGTGCCGTGCGCGTTCAGGTAGCCGATGTCGGCTGGTGTGAGGCCGGAGTCGGCCAGCGCGCGCCGCATGCACTCGCGCGCGCCCTCGCCGTCGGGGCGGGGCGTGGTCGGGTGGTGGGCGTCGTTGGTGACGCCCCAGCCGAGGACGTCGGCGTGCGCGGCCGCGCCCCGGGCGTCGGCGAAGTCCTTGCGCTCCAGCACGAAAACGCCCGCGCCCTCGCCGAGGACCAGGCCGTTGCGGCGGCGGTCGAAGGGACGGCTGGCGCCGGTGGGGTCGTCGGCCCAGCCGCGGGCCAGGGCGCGGGCGTTGCCGAAGGTGTCGGCGAGGGTGGGGAACAGCGGGGCTTCGCTGCATCCGGCGACGACGATGTCTGCTTCGTCGGCGCGCAGCAGGCGCAGGGCTTCGCCGATCGCCTGGCCGCCGGCGGCGCAGGCGGTGCCGCTGGAGGAGACGTAGCCGCGGATGCCGTATTTGATGGCGACGCGCGCGGCACCCATGTTCGGCAGCATGCCCGGCAGCAGATAGGGGCTGACGCCCAGGCGGCCTTTCTGGGTGCGCAGGACGACTTGGGCTTCCAGGGTGGCCAGCCCGCCGGTGCCGGACAGGATGACGGCGATGCGGTAGGGGTCGACGTCGCGGCCGACCTGGAGGTCGGCGTCGGCGAGGGCGTCGGCGGCGGCTCGCAGGGCCAGGATGATGTAGCGGTCGACGACGCGCGCCTCGGTGGCCGGGAGCAGGGAGGCCGGGTCGATCGGCGGGGCGAAGGCGCCGACTTCCAGGGCTCCGGCCGCGGGGTGGCCCTCGGCCGGGCGGCTCAGGCCGGAGCGGCCTTCGCACATCGCGGCGTGGACCTCGGCGGGGGTGGTGCCGACGGAGGTGACCATGCCGATGCCGGTGACCACTGCTTCGGGGCGGGTCATGGGCGGTCTCCTCGTTCTCGGGGCGCCGGTACCGGGGTCGCCGGGCGGAGCAGGACGGCGTGGGCCCGGGTGTCGGCTGCCTGCTCGATGTGGATCACGAGGGCTTCGTCGGCGTCGCCGTCGGCGATGAGGAGGGCGGCGGCTTCCAGGGCCGAGGGGCGGCCGGCGAGGCAGACGACGGGGCCGGTGAGGTTCCAGCGGGCGGCGATGTGGCCGGCGACGGCGTTGGGGACGGATTGGAAGAACAGCAGGGGGCCGAGGGCTGTGGCGGTGTCGACGGCTTGGGCGACGTGGGTGGCGCTTTGGAGGTCGCCGCGGGCGCTGGCGATGATGACGGCGGTTTTCTCGGCCCCGCCGGTGGGGCGGCGGCGCAGGCAGCGGGCGGCGGTCTCGGCGGCGATCGGGCTGAAGGAGGAGACGATGAAGCCCGGGAGCATCGGCGGGGTGTGGTCGTGTTCTGATTCCGGCCAGCGGGCTTCGGCCACGACGCTCAGGCCGGGGACCGCCGGCGCGACCGGGATGTCATTCACCGCTTCGTTCACGGGGGCGGCCGCGATGATGGCTGATTCCGGCTTCGGAGCCGGTGGGGCGAGGATCGCCTGATCCACGGATCCTGGTAGGACGCTCACGGCGCACCGACCAACATGGCGAGCTCGGCGTCACCGGACGCCGCGTTCGCGCCGTTCGACGCCGAGCGATCCGGGCGCCGGGTCGACACGCGGTTCGGGGTCTCAGTCGTGCCGCGGGCGACGTTCGGATCCGGCGTCGTGTTCTCGGTCTCGCGGCTCATGGCGCACCTACCAAAAGTGCGGTGTTGGCGCCGCCGAAGGCGACGTTCAGGGTCAGCGCGTGGGTGAGGTCCGCGGTGGTCGGTCGCAGGACGAGGTCCAGGCGGCAGTCGTCGTCCGGGCCGAGGAAGCCGGCGTTGACCGGAAGGCGGCCGGCGCTGAGGGCGGCGACGGTGACGACGAGTTCGAGCAGGGCGCCGGCTTCCAGGGCCTGGCCGTGGATCGACTTGGTGGAGCTCACCGGGATCTTGGCGGCGCTTTCGCCGAGGGCTGCGTGGAGGGCGGCGGACTCGGCGATGTCGCTCTGCTTGGTGCCGGAGCCGTGGGCGTTGACGTAGCCGATGTCAGCGGGCTGAACACCGCCGCGGGACATGGCGTCGGCTATGGCGCGGGCGAGTCCGAGGCCGTCGGGGCGCGGCTTGCAGACGTGATAGGCGTCGCCGCTGCGGCCCCAGCCCGCCAGGCGTGCGAGCGGTTCGGCCACCCCTGCACGCTCCAGCACGACTGCCGCGGCCGCGTCGCCGAGCAGCAGACCGCCGCGTCCGGAACTGAACGGCCGGACCTGGCCGTCGGGGGCAAGCGCACGGCCGGCGTCGAAGAGCGCGTATTGGTCGGCGTCGACGAGATAGCCGGCTGCCACGACGATGCGCTCGGCGCGGCCGTGGGCGATCAGCGCCGCGGCATCGGCGACCGCGGTACTCGCCGCCACACACGCCGAGGTGTAGGCACGAGCGCCGGACAGACCGCAGGTAGCAGCGACCTGCGAGGCGAAGGCATCCGAACCGTGACCGGGCTCTGAGGTACGGGGCAGAGCGGGATCGCCGTGGATGGCGAGGAAAAGCGGCGTCTCGGCACGCGCGACACCAGCGTCATCGCAGGCCTCACCGATGACGCGGACCAGTTCGCTGCTGAGGTCCGGCGATCCCGGTGCCACGGCGGCCGATTTGGCCCGCCGCGCGCCGACGTCGAACCGGTCGACCGGCCGGAACCCCGGCGTGCCGTCGAGCACCGCGCGCAGCAAAGGCTCGACGCCCGATCCGAAAGCGCTGAAGACCGACATCGCGCTGACCACGACCTCGTGCGGCCCGCGCCGCACACCGGGTCGCGTCCCAGCCATCCCCTTCACGCCGCCGCCCCCGCGCCGTACCCGAGCTCGGCGAGCACCTCCGTCACACCGGTGACCGTCGTCATCCGCGCGAGCACATCGTCATCGGCGTCGAAAGTCTTGCCGTAGCGCTGCTCGATCTGGTGGATCAGCCACGCCAACTCCAAGGAGTCCACCGTCTCCGGCACCTCCTGGGGCTGGCGCTCGCCATACGTAGCCAGCATCGCCAGCACCTCAGCACGGTGCGGCGGCCCGGACACTTCGCTCACGGTTCAGCCCGAAGTCGACGTCGCGGCGGCGGTCAGCCGCTCGGCCACCGCGGCGCAGAACTCGTCGATCGTCAGCGCGGCGATCTCGTCGAGCTCGTCGTCGCTGAAGCGAATACCGAAGCGCTCCTCCAACCGCACGCCGAGCTCGGCCAGCGCCAGCGACTCCAGGTCCGCACCGGCCGGCCCCAGCAGCGTCTCCCCGTCGAACCCGGAAGTGTCGTAGTTCATCTCCTTCAGCGCCTCGAAGGCGAACGTCTTGATCTCGTCGTGAGAGCTCATGGCCTGGTCTGTTCCTTCCGTTCGGTGGCGAGCACGCTCTGGTCCCGCACGAGCTTGCCGGTGGCGGTGCGCGGCAGCCGGTCGACGACATGCCACGCGCGCGGCCGCTTGTACGCGGCGACGCGTTCGGTCAGCTGCCCCTGGACGCGATCGAGGTCCGCGGGCTCCTCCAACATCACGTACGCCTCGATCGCCTTGCCGAACACCACCACCGCGCCGGTGACCCCGGGCAGGCCGGCCAGCGTGTGCTCGACCTCGCTCAGGTCGACCTTCAGGCCGCCGATCGAGACCTGGGAGTCGCGGCGGCCCTTCACCCGCACCAGGCCGGTCGTGGCGTCGACGCTGCCGGCGTCCTTGGTGTGCAGCCAGCCGTCGGACCAGCGCGCGGGGTCGACGAGGCCGACGTAGGGCGAGTTCTCCATCGCGATGTGGATCTCGCCGTCCTGTTCGCGGATGGTCATCCCGGGGGCGGGGGTGACGGCCGGGCGGTTCACGCCGAACAGGTCGGTCGCGATGACGCCGAGCTCGGTCATCCCGTACATGTTCCCCAGGCGGATGCCGTAGCGGTCGACGAAGGCGTCGTGGACCTGCGCCCGGACCAGTTCGCCGCCGGTGGTCATGCCGGTCAGCTGGGGCAGCCGGGGCGGGTCGGCGACCGCGGCGAGCAGTTCGATGTGGAAGGGGACGCCGAGCAGCGTGGTCGGCTCGGGTCCGGCGGCCACCGCGGCCAGGATCGCCTCGGCCGTCATCCGCTCCGGCAGCACCAGCTGCACCCCGGCGTGCAGGCCGTACAGCAGCCCGCCGACCAGGCCGAGCACGTGCACCATCGAGGCCAGCGACACGATGCGCTCGCCGCCGCGCGGCACGCCGTCGATCTTCAGGTAGCGGTCGAGCTCGGCGATCAGGTCCGAGGCCGTGCGGCCGATGGACTTGGACGGCCCGGTCGAGCCGGAACTGAGCTGGATCAACGCGTGCGGCGTATCAGAAGGCTGTCCGTCGGGGCGCACCGTCACCGCTTCGCGCACGTCCTGGAACGCCCGCAGCGCTCCGCCGCTGCTGCTCGCGACGGAAACGAGGAACTGCGGAGCCAGCCGGTCCAGCGCCTGGTCCACCTCGAAGGCCGTCAGCCGGTGGTCCAGCAGCACGGCCCGGGCGCCGGTCCGCCAGGCGGCCAGCAGGTTCGTGATGAACGCCGGCGACGGCGGCAGGCACAACGCGACCGAACCGCCGGCGCGCAGGCCGGCCCCGGTCAGGACCGCCTGCCGCTCGGCGACCAGCCGGCGCAGCGTGGCGCGGTCGACCGGGCCGTCCAGCACCAGGCACACCTGGTCGGCCGGACCGGCCAACAACACCTCGTCGACCCATTCGGGGTCTGTCGGAATGTTGATTCCCGCGGGCACCACAGATCACCTCCGCCCAGCAGAAAAGGGAATCGGTAAAGACACTTGGGACATCGCAGTCGTACCGCACCGGCACTGCCGTGCCGATGGTGTTCTCGATGACGCTGTCGATGACGTTCGAAAGCTTTGGCGGCCGGGTGTTCGACCGTCAAGGCGTCCGCCATGATCAACAGATTCGAGCAGGTCAGAGCTTTGTAATAAAGCCGTTGCGGCGTGCAAATTTTCAGCGTTGACCATCGGACGACGCCCGGACTAGCGTCAACGCCGGTCCTACCACGGCCTTGCGCAGCCGCATTCCCCGCGCCGGGATGCCCCATTCTCGCCCGCATTCCCCGCATTCATTGGAGCATTGGTGAAAGCTGACATGAACACGGCGGTCGAGCGGTACTACGACACGACGCTCGACCTCTATGAGCACATGTGGGGCGAGCACGTCCACCACGGTTTCTGGGACGAGGGCGAGCGGCCCGGCGCCGACGGCGCGGACCGGCACGAGGCGACCGACCGCCTGGTGCGCGAACTCGTCGCCTATGCCGGCGTGCCCGCGGGCAGCCACGTCCTGGACGTCGGCTGCGGCATCGGCGGACCGGCGCTGTATCTGGCCGGACCGCTGGGCTGCACGGTCGTCGGGGTCACGCTCAGCGCGGCCCAGGCGGCGCGCGCCGCCGAGAAGGCACACGCCGCCGGGCTCGCCGAGCGGGCCCGGTTCCACCAGCTCGACGCGCTGAGCACCGGGTTCGCCGACGAGTCCTTCGACGTCATCTGGGCGGTGGAGAGCCTGATGCACATCGCCGACCGGCCCGCGTTCTTCGCCGAGGCGATGCGGCTGCTGCGCCCCGGCGGCCGGCTGGCGATCGCCACCTGGTCGGTCCGCGACGGTGCGCTGGACGCCGCGGAGCAGGGGCTGGTCGACCTGGTCCTGAAGCATCAGGTGATGCCGAGCTTCTCCTCCCTGGAGGAGCACGAGGCGATGGCGGGCGCCGCCGGCTTCGCCGAGGTCGCCTCCGTCGACTGGAGCCGGGCGGTGGCGAACTCCTGGGATCCGGACTTCGCGCTGGTGGCCAAGCCCGAGCAGGGCCGGGCGGCGATGGTCGAGCTGGCGCGGGAACGCGGCGCGGACGTGCTCGGGTTCTTCTATGCCGGGCCGCTGATGAAGAAGGGCTTCGACACCGGTGTCATGACCTACGGCGCGGTGCGCGCGGTGAAGCCGGGCCCGGCGACGCCCGAGGCGTTCGCGGACGTGGTCGAGACGCTGTGCACGGTGCTGGACCAGGATGCCGATTTCCGGGCCGGGATCACCCCGGCGACGACGCTGGACGGCGGCCTGGAGTTGGAGAGCGTGGAACTCACGGCCCTGAGCCAGGCGCTGCAGGACCGCTTCGGCCTGCGGGTCGATCTGGCCGCTTACGTCGCAGAGCTCGGAGTCGACGAGATCATCGCGCTGACGGTGGGCGACGTCGCCGCCTTCGTCACCGCCCGGCGCCAGAACCAGCACCAGAACCAGCGTCAGAACCAGCACCAGAACCAGCGTCAGAACCGATGAGCCGGTTCCTGTTCGTCAGCCTGCCGCTGACCGGGCACGTGAACCCGATGGCGGCGGTCGCCAAGGCGCTGAGCGCGCGCGGCCACGACGTCGCCTGGGCGGGCTCGGAGTCGTACCTGCGGCCGCTGGTCGGCCCGGAGGCGGTGATCCAGCAGATCCCGCTGCGGCCGCACCGGCGGCAGGCCGATCGCGGGATGGCGGCGGCGAAGACCCGGTGGGAGGAGTACATCGTCCCGCACTGCCGGGTGTCGCTGAAGGGCGTGGACAAGGCGGTGCGGGCGTTCGAGCCGGACGTGCTGGCGGTGGATCAGCACGCTGTCGCCGGCGCGCTGGTCGCGCACCGCTACGGCCTGCCGTGGGTCTCGATGGCGACGACCATGATGGAGCTGACCCGGCCCTATCGCGCGCTGCCGAAGGTGGAGGCGTGGATCCAGGGCAATCTGGCGGCGCTGTGGAGCAGCGCGGGCCTGCCCGGCGAGCCGCCGCACGACCTGCGGTTCTCCCCGCACCTGCTGGTGTCGTTCTCCGGTGAGGCGCTGACCGGCCCGCTGTCCTGGCCGGACAACGCGGTGCTGGTCGGTCCGGCGCTGGCGCCGCGGCCGGGCGGCCCGGACTTCCCGGCGGACTGGATCGACCCGGGCCGACGGCTCGTCCTGGTCTCGATGGGAACGCTGTCGGCCGAGGCCTCGCACGGCTTCTACCAGCGGGCGATCGAGGCGCTGCGGCCGTTGGGCGACCGGGTTCAGGCGGTCCTGACCGCCGAGCCGGAGACGGTGTCCGACATCCCCGAGCACATCCTGGTGCGCACCCGCGTGCCGGTATTGGAGCTGATGCCGCGGCTTTCCGCCGTCGTCTCGCACGGCGGGCTGAACACCGTCTGCGAGGCGCTGGCGCACGGCGTCCCGCTGGTCGTCGCGCCGATCAAGGGCGACCAGCCGATCAACGCCGCCCAGGCCGTCGCGGCCGGGGCGGGGCGCCGGGTGAGCTTCGCCCGGGTGCGCCCGCAAGCGCTGCGCGAAGCACTGCTGGCAGTGCTCGACGACCCGGCCCACCGCCGGGCCGCGGCCCGGATCCGCGACTCCTTCGCCGCCGCCGGCGGCGCCGCCGCGGCCGCCGACCATCTGACGCGACTCGCCGAGAGAGTGAGGCATCCCCTTGAAATCGCTGAAAATCTTGCGTGACATCTGGTTGATCTTCCAACGCAACATGCTGCTGATGCTGCGCTCGCCGCTGTGGGTGATCCTCGGCGTCTCGCAGCCCGTGGTGTACCTGCTGCTGTTCGCGCCGCTGCTCAAGCCGGCGCTGGCGCCGATGGGCGCGCACTCCCAGGCCGACGCCTACCGCATCTACGTCCCGGGCATGCTGGTCGCCCTGGCCCTGGCCGGCGGCCTGTACGTCGGGTTCGACCTGCTGCGCGAGCTGGCCGGCGGGATCATCGAGCGGGCCCGGGTGACCCCGGTCAGCCGGCTGGCGCTGCTGCTGGGCCGCTCGCTGCGGGACGTGGTGGTGCTGGTGATCCAGGCGGCCATCATCGTCGTGCTGTCCCTGCTGTTCGGCCTCACCGTCGCGATCCCGAACCTGCTGATCGGCTACGGCCTGCTGGCGATGATCACGCTGACCAGCGCGTCGTTCTCCTACGGCATCGCGCTGACGGTCAAGAACCCGGCGGTGCTGGGCCAGCTGATCAACAACGTGGCGCAGCCGGTGATGCTGCTGTCCGGGACGCTGCTGCCGATCGCGCTGGCGCCGCTGTGGCTGCGCGACGCCGCCAACGGCAACCCCTTCAACTGGGCCGTCACCGGGATGCGCGCGCTGTTCACCGGCCACCCCGACGACCCGGCGATCTGGAAGGCCGCGGTCATGCTGGCCGCGCTGGCCGTGATCACCATCGCCTGGTCCGGCCGCAAGTTCGCACGGTCCGTGCGCTAACAGGGACAGGAGGGGCTATGGGCATCATCCAGACCACCGGTCTGAAGAAGAGCTATGAGACCCGCGCGCACCGCAAGACCACGAAGGTCGAAGCGGTGGCCGGGGTCGACCTGGACGTCGCCGAGGGCGAGATCTTCGGCTTCCTCGGGCCCAACGGCGCCGGGAAGACCACCACGCTGCGCATGCTGTCGACGCTGCTGCCGCCGGACGCCGGCGAGGCCACGATCGCCGGGGCGGATCTGCGCAAGGAGCCGGCCAAGGTGCGCGCCGCCATCGGCTACATCGCGCAGGGCGGCGGCACCCAGGACGACGCCACGGCCCGCGAGGAGCTCATCCTGCAGGCCCGGATGCACGGCATCAGCAAGGCCGAGGCGCAGCGGCGGGCGGTATCGGCGCTGGCCGCGTTCGACCTCACCGAGTACGCCGACCGGCCGTGCAAGACCTACTCCGGCGGCCAGCGCCGGCGCGTCGACATCGCGCTGGGCATCATCCACCAGCCCAAGGTGGTCTTCCTGGACGAGCCGACCAGCGGCCTGGACCCGCAGAGCCGCGCGCACATGTGGGACGAGGTGCGCCGGCTGCGCACCGAGGGCATGACGATCTTCCTCACCACGCACTACCTGGAGGAGGCCGACGCGCTCTGCGACCGCATCGCCATCATCGACGGCGGCGTGATCGTGGCCGAGGGCACGCCGGACGCGCTGAAGCGGGAGATCTCCGGCGACGTGGTGACCGTCGGCGTCGGCGAGGACTTCGCCGAGAAGGCCGCGGAGATCCTCACCGGGCAGACGTTCCTGACCGCGGTGGAGACCCGCGACGGCGGCCGGATCCGGCTGGCGGTGGAGGCCGGGGAGACCGCGGTCCCGCTGGTGATGCGGACGCTGGAGGAGGCAGGGATCGCGACGTCGACGATCGAGGTGCACCGGCCGACGCTGGACGACGTGTTCCTGACCAAGACCGGTCGCTCGCTTCGCGAGTCATGAGCGACGGAGCCATGAGCACAGCCGCCGGACGCGAGATCCGCCGCGCCGTGGTGACCGGCGGCGCCGGATTCGTCGGCTCCCACCTGGCCGACCGGCTGCGCGACGGCGGCGCGGCGGTGGTGTGCGTGGACAACTTCCTCACCGGCTGCGCCGACAACGTCGCGCACCTGGCCGCCGACCCGGGGTTCGAGCTGGTGGTCGCCGACGTCGCGGAGCCCTTCGACGTCGCGGGGCCGGTGGACGCGGTGTTCCACCTGGCCTCGCCGGCCTCGCCGCACGACTACGCGCGGCACCCGCTGGAGACGCTGAAGGCCGGCGCGCACGGCACGCTGCACGCGCTGGAGCTGGCCGGGCGCAAGGGGGCGCGGTTCCTGCTCGCCTCCACCTCCGAGGTCTACGGCGACCCGAAGGTGCATCCGCAGGTCGAGTCGTACTGGGGCAACGTCAACCCGATCGGGCCGCGCAGCCAGTACGACGAGGCCAAGCGGTTCGCCGAGGCGCTGACCGCGACGCACCGCGAGCACTTCGGGTTCGACACGGTGATCGTGCGGCTGTTCAACACCTACGGCCCGCGCATGCGGCCGGCCGACGGCCGCGCCGTGCCCACGTTCATCACCCAGGCGCTGGCCGGGCGGCCGATCACGGTGGCCGGGGACGGGCAGCAGACCAGGTCGCTGTGCTACGTGGACGACACGGTCGCCGGCATCCTGGCCGCGGCGCGCTCGGCCGAGGCCGGGCCGATCAACATCGGCAACCCGGAGGAGCTGACGATCCGGAAGCTGGCCGACCGGGTGCGGGAGCTGTGCCGGTCCACGGCGCCGATGGAGTTCGTGCCGCGCCCGGGTGACGACCCGGATCTGCGCCGGCCCGACATCGGCCGGGCCGTCGAGGTGCTCGGCTGGTCGCCGGTGGTGGATCTGGACAAGGGACTGGCCGCGACGATCGACTGGTTCGCCGCCCGGGTGGCGGCTTCGGCACCCGATCGCACCTCGCCGGCGGCCGATCAGGCACCGGCGGCGGGACCGACTCTGATAGAGCCCTGATTCACCAGGGACCATCCACGACGAAGTGGCGGTGATGCCCGATGGAGCACGAGAGCCGGCAGAGCCGACAGAGTCGGCAGAACCACCAGACGATCATGGTGCCGTTCGCCGGCGAGGGCTCCGGCACCGAGGAGCTGACCTGGGGCCAGTGGCTCGTCTGGCGGATGATGCAGGGCTTTGACTCGCCGTACATGATCGGCGGCGCGATGCGCCTGGAGGCGGGCACCACGCTGGAGCACCTGGTGCGGCTGCTGGCGTTCATCGTCGGGCGGCACCAGTCGCTGCGGACCCGCATCCGGACCGGACCGGACGGCGAGCCGACGCAGGTGCTCGCCGCGTCCGGCGAAGTCGCCCTGCATGTCCACGACGTCGCAGAGGGTCAGGACCCCGCGGAACTCGCCGAAGAGATCCGCGCTCGCTATGAGTTCGAGCCCTTCGACATCGCCCAGGACTGGCCGGTGCGCATGGCGGTGATCCGCAAGGACGGCGTGCCGGACCACTTCGTGGCCATGTATCCGCACATGGTGATCGACGCCTACGGCTTCGAAGCGCTGGTCGGCGACTTGGAGAACCTGGACCGGGACACCGGCGGGGTACTCGGCCCGCGCGCCGGCGTGCAGCCGATGGACCTGGCCCGCGAGCAGCGCGGGCCCGCCGCCGAGCGGGCCCAGGCCGTCTCGCTGCGCTACTGGGAGCGCTGGCTGCGCGAGGT
The DNA here is from genome assembly GCA_019510485.1 of Catenulisporales bacterium. Classification (GTDB taxonomy): domain Bacteria; phylum Actinomycetota; class Actinomycetes; order Streptomycetales; family Catenulisporaceae; genus Catenulispora. Next base: position 38,614 of record JAEKKI010000130.1, on the reverse strand, counting down.
GCCGGCACGGCGGTTCAACGGCCCGCACCCCGAGCGCGATCCGCGCTGGTGGGACTGCGCCTACGATTCCCGCGCCGCGCTGCTGGCGCTCAACGCCGTCAGCGCCCGCACCGGCCTGCACAGCGGCCCGGTCCTGCTGGCCGCCTACGCCGTGGCCCTGGCCCGCACCACCGGCGTCAACCCGAGCGTGATCCGCATGGTGGTGAGCAACCGGTTCCGCCCGGACTTCGCCCGCTCGGTCAGCGTGGTGGCCCAGCCCGGCCTGTGCGTCGTCGACGTCGGCGGCTGCACCTTCGACGAGGCCGTCGCCCGGGCCTGGCGCGCCCAGCTCGCCACCGGCAAGAACGCCTACTACGATCCGCGCCGCCTGGCGGAGCTGCGCGAGCGGGTGGAGAAGGAGCGCGGCGAGGCGCTGGACCTGATGTGCTACTTCAACGACCGGCGCGCGACGCTGGCCCAGCCCGCGGGGACGGGCGAGCAGATGCCGTCCGAGGAGCAGATGTGGGACGCGGTCCCGCTGTCCCGTCTGTCCTGGGGGATCCGCTCGAACTCACCGGACGTCAAGGCCTACCTCGACGTCAACGGCAGCCCGGACACCGTCAATCTGACGCTGCGCTCCGACACGCGGGCGGTGTCCCCGGCCGAACAGGTGGCGATCCTGCGCGGGATCGAGGAGATCCTGCTGGCCGCCGCCTTCGACCCCGACCATCCGACCGGAGTCGGCACATCTCACTAAGGAGTCCGGTGGACACCACGACGTATCCGATGACGATCGGCCAGCTCTCCGTATACCGCGACGTGGAGCGCCTGCCCCAGGAGCAGTCATGGGAAGCGAACCTGCAACCCCTGGTGTGGGACATCCGCACCGAATGCACCGTGGAGGACGTATGGCAGGCGCTCGCCGCCCTGGCCATGCGCCATGAGTCGCTGCGCACGAACTACGCGATCGACGACTCCGGCGCGCCGCTGCAGTTCCTCTGCGCGCACGACGCCGAAGAGATCCTGAAGCGCGTCGACCACGGCGTGGCAGACGTCTGCGAACTGTCGGAGACAATGGCGGCCAAGTACCAAGAGCCCTTGGACATCTACCACGGCATCCCGTGGCGGGCCTGGGTGCTGACCGAGGACGGCGTACCGAAGCAGGTCCTTTACATCGTGCACCACATGGCCGCCGACGGCGCGGCCTCGCTGATCATGCAGGACGACTTCCACGCCCTGCTGGCCGGCCAGGAATTGCCGCCGCCGGGCGGCCAGCCGATCACGATGGCGCTGGACCAGCAGGGTGCCGGCGCGCACCGGCTGCGCGCGGCGGAGCGGTACTGGCGCCGGACGCTGGACGCGGCCCCGCGCCGCGACGCTGATTCGAGCGCTGATTCGAGCCCTGTGATGCTGGGTGCCACGCTCACCACCGGCATCCCGCTGGAGCGACTGCACGCCGGCGCGGCGGCCCTGGACGTGACCGCGGCGACCGTCGTCACCGCCGCGCTCTATCGCTCGCTGCGCACGGTGCTGGGCCGCTCTGCGGTCCTGATCCTGGCGATCTCGGCCAACCGGTTCGACTCCAGCACCGCCGGCGTCGTGACCTCGCTGAACCAGTGGGCCCCGTTCCTGCTGGACTTCGACGGCACCGAATCCTTCGCCGAACTGGCCGGGAAGGTCCACGGCAAGTCGCTCAACGGCCTGAAGAACGGGATCTGCGACCCCGACGCCGTGATGCGCATGCGCGAGGAGTTCTTCGAGAAGGCCGATCCGCCGGTGGACCCCGGCTTCAACATGAACGCCATCCTGGCCCCGCCGGGATTCGCCCCGGCCGTGGAGCAGCAGCCCGCCGGAGTGGAGTTCGCCACCCCGGCCCGCGCCTTCGGTCCCGGCTTCTACCTCATCGTCCGGGGCATCCAGACCGTCGACGCCGTGGTGCGCTGCAGCCGCCCGGACGTCGACCAGGCGAGGCTCGCCGCGTTCATGGACGAGTTGCAGGCCACGCTGTTGCAGGCGGCGGGGTTGGAGCCGCTGCCCGCGTGAGGCGGGGGGACGGCTGAGCGGGCGGCAGGCCGCCCCACAGCCGTCCGCTCAGGTGCCCGACCGCTCCAGGGCGCCGAGCCCGGTCGGCGTGGTGGCGTCGCAGGCTGCCGCGATGGCCAGGTCCTCCATGGACCGCGCCAGTTCTTCCATCTCGGCCGGCGGGACGAACCAGGTGTCGGCGTGGACCAGCAGGGTGACGGCCTCGGCCTCGGCCGCGTCGGCGTCGGCGACGCTGTCGATGCTCACCATCAGCCGCTCGTTGAAGAACGGCAGATCGGTCCACGTGATCGGGGCCGGGACCGCGGCGGCCGCCATGACCTCCTCGGCGCTCGGCTCCGGTCCGGGCACGGTCGCGCTGCGCTGCGAAGGCCGGTCGTTGTAATAGCAGAGCTCGAACTCCGCTCCGCGCTCGCGCTCGATGCGGGGTACCAGCTCCCGCCACTGCTCCCAATCGAAGTACGCGTACTTATACGTGCGCGTCACGGCCCGCTGCGCGCGCTCGACCACCTCGTCGATCGTGGCGCCGCCGACGTCCACCACGAACAGCCCGGTCTGGCTGACGTTGCCGACGATGTCCGCCATGCCCGGCCGGAACCGGTTGCTGACCAGCACCTGCGCCGCGACCGTCGGCTCGCCGGCGGCCCGGGCCAGCGCGGTCGCGAACAAAGCGAGCAGCACCGCGCTGACGTCGCACCGCAACCGGTGCGCGACCCGCGTCGCGCCGAGCAGCATCGGTACCGAGCGCAGCCGGGCGCACCGGTAGCGGGCCCCGGCGCCGGCCACGGGTTCGCGCGCCGGGCGGAGCGGCAAGGCTCGCAGCTCACGTTCCCAGTACCGCAGCGAGGAGTCGCTCTGGCGGCGGCCCGCCGGGGTGCTCTGCTGGGCGGTGAGGTCCAGCGGGTGAGTCGGCACCGGGTGCGGCGCCAGCCCGGTGGCCGGATCGCGGCGCAGGTAGTCCTCGTACATGACGAAGGCTCCGGCGCCGTCGGTCGCGAAGTGGTTCAGCACCGTCACCAGGTGAGTCAGGATGCTGGTTTGGCGGACCAGGAGCATGCGGATCGGGAATTCGCGCTCTTCGTCGAAGGGCAGCTTCTCGTGTTCGGCGGCGAGTTCGGCAGCCACGGTGTCGGCGTCGGCGTCCGCCGGGATGTCGATGACCGCCAACGGCGCCCGGCCGGCTGCGAAGACCTCCTGGATCGGCGGCGCGTCGGGGCTGAAGCGCAGCAGAGTCCGCATCGACTGGAAGCGGTTCAGGTAGAAGCGCAGCTCGTCGACGAATTCCTCCAGCCGCGCCGTCGGCTCCAACACCCGCACGGCACACATGTTCATCGGCGAGCCGAGGTTCCGGGTCGCGCCGAGGATGTGCTGCTGGCCCCAGTTCAGTCCGCCGCACCCGGCGCCGTCGCCGTCGAAGGGCACGTCGATGGTGTGGGAAACCGTCATATGACACCGCCCATGCTCTTGACCGCCAGCCGCAGCCACCGGCGGGTCTCCTCCGGTCCGAGCGCGGCGGCCCGCTGCTGCTCGAAGGTCTGCGCGTAGCGGTCGATCTCGTCGACGCCGTCGACCAGGCACCAGCCGACCACTCCCCCGACGAACCCGACGTGCTCGGCCTTGCGCGCGCCCTTGCCGAGCGTCATCAGCGTGAAACCGGTGTGGGCGCCGGGGTAGACACGGCCGTCGGGGATGACCCGCACCTCGGTCCGGGGATGCCGCGAGGCCTCCAGCAGATAGGCCGCCTGCCGCGCCGCCACCGACCGGTCCCCCCACGACCTCATGACGGCGTGCGCGTCGAGCACCACGTGGACCCGCGGCCCGGCGTCGACGGCGAACCGCGACTGCCGCCGCATCAGCACCGCCGCCAGCGCGGCGCGCTCCCCCGGCTGCTTGTCGGGCCACAGGCCGGCTATCAGCATCCTGGTGTACGCGGCGGTCTGCAGGATGTCCGGCACGAACACCGGCGCGAAGACATCGAGCTCGACGCACGTGTCCTCGTACTCCAGATAGCGCTGGAGCGGAGCCGGCAGCGCGCCGGCCTCCCCCTCCTGCCACCAGCCGCGGCGCAGCGCCTGGGAGGCCTGCTCGACCAGCTCGTCGGTGATCGCCCGGTCCAGGCCGTAGATCCGGCACAGCGCCCGGACGTCGTGCGGGTTCACCGCGTACTGCCCGTTCTCGATCCGGGAGATCTTCGCCGCGGACATCGCGTCCGCGGGAGTGAGCTTTCGGGCCACCCGCTCCAGGGTGAGCCCGGCGGCGAGGCGGTGGGCGCGCAACGCCGCTCCGATCCTGCGGTGGCGCAGGGTCGCGCGTTCAGTCATGGATCTTTATCCGCTCCCTGACGTGGTCGCACTCGTGCACTACATCAGGGCACGACCCTACTGGTCACAGGCTCCGTCTGTAAACTGAGGTGAATGGAGTGAAGACTCTTATTCACATCAGCTGTCATGCTGCGGGACAGAGTGCCGCCGGACGGTGCGGCTTGCGACCGTACGCCGCCGCGGGCATCCGTGGATCGTCGACGTATACCCAGGTGTCGTCAGATCGCCGGCGGCCCGCGGCGGCGCCGTCATCGGCCGGGTGCGGCCTAGTTGCTCAGGACGTTGCTGAGGACGCCCACGCTGGGCTCGTCCTCGGCGAAGCCGCTGAGGACGTTACTCAGGACGCCCACGGTGGGCTCCTCCTCGGCGAAGCCGCTGAGGACGTTGCTGAGAACGCCCACGGTGGGCTCCTCCTCAGCGAAGCCGCCGCTGAGCACGTTGCTCAGAACGTTGCTGAGGACGCCCACGCTCGGCTCGTCCTCGACGACGCCGCTGAGGACGCCCATGTTCAGGTCACGGACGCTCATCTTGAGGTCGCGCACGTCCATCTTGAACGCGTCGCGCACGTTCATCTTCAGTGAGTCGCGGACGTTCATGTTCACGTCGCGGACGTTCAGGGTGGCGGTGGCCATCTATTCTTCCTCCGAAGGTCGTGAGGGATCTTCCTCCGAGCCAGTGTTCTGACCCGTTCGGAACGTAAGGCAATTCATCTTGGCTGACAAGACCCACTAGAGGTTTTCACAACCGCTTACGCCCCATCGATTAGCATGGAGCCGATATTGGGGCAAGCGGGGAATCCATTGAGGGGGTTCGCAAAGGTGGCACACGGCGAGGCGTCCTCCGGGCAGATGACGCTCGCGGGGAAGATCGACACCCTGTTCCAGGTGGTACGCCGGCCTGACCGGGAGATGTACAGCAACGAGGAGGTCGCCAAGGCCTGCCGGGAGGCGACGGGGGAGACGTTCTCGGCCACCTACGTGTGGCAGCTGCGCACCGGACGCAGGGACAACCCCACCAAGCGCCACCTGGAGGCGCTGGCACAATTCTTCCAAGTGCCGGTAGCCTACTTTTTCGACGATGATCAGGGAGCTGCCATAGCGCGGGAGCTCGAGCTGCTCGGCGTGCTGCGCGACGCCGGCGTTCGCAACGTGGCGCTGCGGGCGCTCACACTGTCACCGGAGGGGATCGACACACTCAACGACATGATCGACGTCCTGGTGCGCCACGAGGGGAAGACCCGCACGGCGCCCGGCAGGGGCGGTGCCGAGGAAGACTGAATGCTCAAGCGTCCGGTGATGCTTCGCGGACGCGGAACAGGTGGGCTGTGGGGATGGGGAGCGGCCGGACCGAACTGTGGCGCAGGTGCCGAGCGGTGGTGGAGCGGCTGGATCTGCCAGACCCGTTCGACGCCGAGGGCTTCATCGACCAACTGGCGCACAAGCGCGGGCGGCCGATCGAGCTGATCCCGTTGCCGTTCCGCCCGGACCGGCCGTGCGGACTGCTGGTGACCACGCTGCGGTCCGACGTCATCATCTACTCCAGCGACACCACCGCGATGCACCGCCAGCACATCCTGCTCCACGAGGCCGCGCACCTGGTCTGCGGCCACGACGGGGGGCCCGCAGCCACCGCAGGCACCGGCACGCTGCTGCCGCACCTGTCCCCCGCGCTGATCCAGAGCGTGCTCGGCCGCACCGTCTACAGCCAGCCGCAGGAGCGCGAGGCCGAGTTGGTCGCCTCGCTCATCCACCACCGCGTGGCCCGGGGGCGGTCCTGGACGGCCCGCGCCCGCACGCCCCGGCACCGGATCGAGGCGATGTTCGGCCTCCGCGAAGCCTGACAGCGCGGATGTCCGACCTCGCCGCCTATCTGGGCGCGGCGGTGCTGGCGGCCTTGGCCACGGTCATGTCGGTCTGGGAGCGGCGCGGCGCGCGCCGCCGGGTCCGGCGGGCCGGCTCGGCGTTCGCCTGGTGCCAGGGGTGCTCGCTGGCGCTGCTGGCCCCGGCCACGCTGACCGCCGCCACCGGCGCCGGCATCCCCGGTCTGGCCGTGATCGCCCTCGGCGACGCGGTGCGCACCGCCGCGATCAGCTTCCTGATGCTGCTGGCTTGTGCGCTGCGTCCGCGCCGCGCGCTCCGGCCCGGCAGGTGCGGGCAGGCCGCCGTGGCCGTCGCGATGCAGGCCGGGATCCTGGGGCTGTTCGTCCTCGCGCGGCCGCGGCTGGCCGCCGACGGCGACGTGACGGCCGGCCCCGGCGGCCGCTGGCCGCTGGCCCTGCGCGTCGCGCTGTTCGCCGCCTACTGCGTCTGGGCCCTGATCGAGCTCTTCCTCGCGCTGCTCTCCCACTCGCGGGCGGCCGCCGACGAGGTTACCGAAGGGGCCGCCGACGGGACGCTGGTGTGGGGTGTGCGGCTGGTCCTGGCCGCGGTGTGCGTCGGGATGCTGTGGGCACTGTGGTCGTACGACGACATCGTCAACGTTCTGCGGCACGGGATCGAGGACGGCAGCGAGGACGTGGTCTCCAACGTCCTCGGGGCGCTGTGCGCCGCGCTCGTGCTGGCCGGCACCGTGCTGGGCCGCTCGGGCGGGACGGTCGCGGCGACCACGCGCTGGCTGCGGCTGTGGCGGTGCTACCGGCTGCTCGGGCCGCTGTGGTCGGCGATGCGGACCGCGATGCCGTACATCGCCTTCCCGCAGGCGGCGCGGCCGCGGCTGGCCGGCCGGCTGCGGCTGGAGTTCGCGCTGTACCGGCGGGTGATCGAGATCCACGACGGGCGCCTGGTGCTGCGGCCGTACCACCATCCCGCGGTGGCCGCGTGGGTCGCGCAGGAGGCGGTGGCGCTCGCGGTAGCCGTCGGCGACGCCGCCGACACCGGCGACACCGGCGAAATCGGCGACCCGGATCCGGCGATGACGGCCGCGCTGATCGAGGCGGCGACGATCGCCACGGCGCTGGAGAACATGCGGTTCGAGCGCCGGTTCGCCGACGCCGCCGAGGCGCCGCCGGGGGATGCGGGGCTGGTGCTCACGGATCTGGATTCCGAGGTGCTGTGGCTGTCGCGGGTGGCGTGGGCCTTCCGGCGCTCGCCGGTGATTCCGCTGGTGTTGGAGCGGTTGCGGTTGGAGTCGGAGCGGGGGTAGCCCGCGCCGGGCCCGCGACAGGGTGTCCGGCGCCCTACTTCGCATCGCGACGGGTCCGGATGTGTGACGAGCGGTAGATTCGCGCTCGTGCCGCAAGACAAATTCCCCACGCTGCCGCGTGGCCACCACCACCTCTCCCGCGACGAGGTCGGTGCCGCGCAGCGGACGCGGCTGCTGTTGGCCGTGGTCGAGGTCGTCGCCGAACGCGGGTACGCCGCGTGCACGGTCGGCGATGTGCTCGGGCGGGCGCACATCTCGCGGCAGACGTTCTACGAGCACTTCACCAATAAAGAGGACTGCTTCCTGGCCGCGTTCGACCAGGCCGCGGATCTGCTGATCGCGCGGATGGAGGCGGCGCTGGGGCCGGCGAGCGATCCGGTGCTGGTGCGGCTGGACCGGGTGTTCGAAAACTACCTTCGGGGGTTGGCCGCGACGCCGGAGCTGGCGCGGGCGTTGCTGGTGGAGGTGTACGGCGCGGGTCGGGAGGCGGTGGCCCGGCGGCTGGCCGCGCAGGAGCGGTTCGCGGTGACGATCGCCGATGCCATCACCGTCGGTCAGCGGTGGCGGGGCGGACTGGATCCGCACTTCATCGGACGGGCCGTGATCGGGGCGGTGAGCGCGTTGGTGACGGCGCGGATCGAGGCCGGGGCGGGTGCCACGGTGCCGGAGTTGCGGGCTGAGCTCGTGGCGTTCGTCGGGGCGTTGCTGGAAAACACCTGATCGTTCATGTACAGCAGCGTTCACAGAAGGTACAGTCGAGCTCTGTCACGAAACACTCGCAGCCGATGGTGCGGCGGCGGAGCTCGGGGCGACTGGCGGCGCCGCCGGGCCCGCCGCCTGAAGCTGCGACCGGTACGGGAATCGGGGACACGAGCAGCCGGTGCCGGAGCAGGGGGCGGCGTCGGCAGCGGGGCGGAGGCGGCCGGTGCTTGGCGCAAGCAGCGCCGTCTCCGCGCCCCGCACCCCAGCTCCGCTCACGGCGCCGTGCTCGGCGCGACGCGGGCAACCCTTCACCGCATCGTCCGCACCAGCTCGTCAGCGTCCTCGCTTTCCAGCGGCCTCCCGAACAACCACCCCTGTCCGAGATCGATCCCCATCGCGCACATCCGCCGGTACTGATACTCGGTCTCGATGCCCTCGGCGATCACGCTCAGCCCGAGCGCGCGGCCGATGCCGACGATGCCCTCGACCAGCGCCGTCTGCCGGTCGTGGCGGCCCACCTCGGCGGTGAAGCCCTTGTCGATCTTCAGGATGCCGACCGGGAGGTCGCGCAGGTAACTCAGGGAGCTGTAACCGGTGCCGAAGTCGTCCAGGGCCAGGCGGACGCCCAGATCGCGGACCGCGTTCAGGTTCGCCAGGGCCCGGTCGGTGTGGTCGATCAGGGAGCTCTCGGTCGCCTCCAGGATCAGCCGTTCCGGTTCCAGGCCCGAGGCGGCCAGGGCCTCGGCGACGGTGTCCGGGAACGTCGGGGCGCGTAGTTCGTGGGCCGAGACGTTGACCGTGACGTGCACCGGCGACATCTGGGCGGCGGCGCGCTTCCGGTTCCAGGCCGCCGCCCGCGTCGTCGCGGTGCGCAGGACCCAGCGGCCCATCGGCACGATCTGCCCGGTGGCCTCGGCCAGGGCGATGAACTCGTCCGGCAGCACGACCGAGCCGTCCGGCTGCGGCCAGCGGATGAGCGATTCGAAGCCGGCCAGCGTCCGGTCGGCCAGATACACGATCGGCTGGTACCGCAGCGTGAAGGCGCCCTCGGCCAGTGCCCGGTCCAGGCCGGCGCGGCGTTCGGCGGCCCGGGCCAGGTCCGCGCGCAGCTCCGGGGAGTAGCGGCGCCAGCTGCGGGAGCGGCCGGTCTCCTTCGCGGCGTGCAGGGTGATCTCGGCGTCGGCGAGCAGATCGGCGCCGGTGGCGCCGGGCGCGCCGGCGACCACGAGCGCGCCGCTGGTGGTGACCGCGACCGGCCCGACGTAGAAGGGGTCTGTCTCGCCCGGGATGCCGACGGGGAACCGCGGCGGTTCTGCGTCTCGGCGCACCCGCAGCACGGCGAACTCGTCGCCGCCGACCCGGGCCAGCACGTCCCCGGGCGCGAGGCCGGCGCGCAACAGGCCCGCGGTCGCGCGCAGCACCGCGTCGCCGACGTCCCGGCCGTGGAAGTCGTTGATCTCCCGGAAGCGGTCGACGTCCACCAGCACCACGCACACCTGGTCGTCCGGCCCGGCCCGGTCCCGCACGGCGTCCAGCCGCCGGACGAACGCGGCGCGGTTGGGCAGGTCGGTCAGCTCGTCGTGGAACGCCTGCCGTTGCAGCATGCGCTCCAGACCGCGTGCCGTGGTCACGTCCCGCAACGTCAGCACCAGGCCGTTGACGGTCGGCTCCGCGCGCAGGTCGCTGATGGTGGCCTCGACCTCGCGCCGGCTCCCGGCGCCCGGGACCACGTCCAGGACCCAGTCCCGGCGCCGCGGGGCGTGCGGGGCCGGATCGGCCAGCAGGTCGGCGATCTGCCCGGCGTGGACCCGGCCGATCAGGTCGGCCACCGGCCGGCCGAGCAGGCCGCCGGTCTCATCGTCGAGCTCAGCGCCGAACATCGCCTCCGCCGACGGGCTGGCGTAGCGGATCCGCGCGTCGGTGCCGACGATCAGGATGGCGTCGGAGTCGTTCTGCACCAGCGCCTGGAAGTAGCGTTCGCCGTCGCGCCGGGCGATCTCCACGCCGAGCGCGAGGCGTTGCAGGCTCAGGGCGGCCTGCCCGGTGAGGATCTCCAGCGGCGCCGCGAGGCCCAGCAGCGCATGCTCCGGCGCCGCCGCCGCGAGCACTCCGGCAGCCCACACGTCCTCGCACCACGCCTCGGTGCCCAGCGGAAGGACGAGCGCGTGATCGAAGCCGTCGAGTGCGTCGCGCAGCGCCTTCGGCAGCGTGCTGGTGCGAATCAGCTTCGGAGCTCGCTGTGCGGTCTGCGTGCGGTGGGCCAGCGTGGACAGCGTCTCGCGCCAGCCGCTCCGCTTGGACTCGATGCCCTGGTATGAGCCTGCCGCGGAAGCAACGTGGAACCGGTCCCCGTCCGCGATGACGACCACGATCTCCTGCCGCACCCGCAGCCCGGCCAGCCGGGCGGCGGTGGCGGCGAGCACGGCGGCGATCTCGTCGGTCCCGGCCGCGGCCACCAGCTGCCCGGTGGCCGAGACCAGGACCCGCTCCCGGCGCAGGGCCCCGCGGTGGTCGGCGAGGACCAACGAGACCCGGATCACGATCAGGAGGATGATGGTGATCTCCACGAGCGGCCCGACGACGCCCAGGCTGTACCGGCTCTGCGACAGCAGCACGACGGCGACCGCGGGCTCGGCGAGCGCGGCCAGCGCGAGCGCCATGATCCGGGCCGGCAACACCACCGGCTTCGGCGCCGGGGTCGGCTCGGTGTTCCCCCGCATGTCCGGGGTCAGCGCCGCCGCGCCCCAGAACAGGTTGAAGGAGAGCCAGCCCAGGGCCATCAGCCGCTGGCCGCCGGCCGTGCCGAACCAGGGCGCCGTGCCGAGTTGGAGCAGCCCCGCCCCCACGTCGCAGGCCGCCGTCACCACCACCCCCGCGGCCAGCAGCCGCAGCGAGCGGCAGCGCGCGGTCGGCGCGGCGAGCAGGCGCAGCAGCAGGCCGAGCAGTACCACGTCGCCGATCGGCGGCAGGATCGCTTCGAGCCGGAGCGCGGTCCAGGAGGCGTCGTGCACGTACGGCTGGACCAGGAACACCCAGGTCGGCACCAGCAGCGCGGCCGTCCCCACCGCCGCGTCCAGCAAGCCCGCCGCGTCCCGCCCCGCCGAGCGCAGCCGCACCATGGCGGAGAACGCGACGACGGCCAGCGGGTAGCCCGCGAGCGACAGCCATTCGTTCCAGTCGCCGGACAGGGGCCGGCGATCGAGGTGGCCGAGGTCGGAGCACTGGAACGCGACGATCGCCCCGGCCAGCGTCACCCAGGCCGACTTGTGTGGCGGATCGTGGGCGACGACGCCGACCGCCACGGCGGCCACCGCCCAACTCGCTGCCACGAAGCGCAGCGGGACCGCCCAGCTCGGGATGGCCAGCGTCAGGATCACGAGGGCGACGGCCACGGCGGCGAAGGTCGCGAGCACGAGCCGGGCAGGCCTCCGGCCCCCCTGTCTTGGTCGCGGAGCCGCCCTCGCCAGTGGCCTCACCTTATGACTCAAACACGCTGCGCGGCTGCTCGCGCGGTGGGTTTCGGGTTACTGCGCCGGTAGGCGTAGCCGCTCCGGCCGCTGTGTGGGCACCGTCTCTGTACAACTCCGTTACCCACAGGTAACTTACTCCGAGTCAGAAACGGTGTCCCCTGCCTCTTCCAGGAGTGTCATGCGCCATCGACCCGTCCGACGCTTCGCCGCCGCCGCGGCCGGAGCAGCACTCACCGCCGCCGGAGTCGCCACCACCACGGCCGCCGCGCCTCCGGCCACCGCGTCAGACTCCTTCTATATCTACGACGGCTCGGCTCCCCTGGCATCGCTCGCTCCGGGCACGGTGCTAAAGAGCAGGACTCTGCGATACCACGTCCTGGGCATACCGACCCCGGTGACGGCGATCCAGCTGCTGTACCGCACCACCGACGCCCAGGGGCGGCCGAGCGCCAACGTGACGTCGGTGATCCGCAGCATCAGCGGCGAGCGTGGCGAGGCGGTGTCGTACCAGTCGTTCTACGACTCGCTCAACCCGGCGGACAGTCCGTCCCGCGCCATCGCCGGCGACGTCTCGCTGGGCGGCGTCGTCGCCAACGCCGAGACCTTGTTCCTGGCGCCCTTGGTGGCCCAGGGTTACAACGTCGTCATCCCGGACACCGAAGGACAGAGCGCTGACTTCGCGGCCGGCCCGGAATACGCGACCACCACACTGGACTCGATCCGCGCCGCCACAAGCTCCGCGGCGGCGACCGGGATGGGCTCGGACACCAAGTTCGGCCTGATGGGCTACTCCGGCGGCGCGATAGCCACCGGCTGGGCGGCCGCACTGGCCCCGACGTACGCGCCCGAGGTCAATCGGAACCTGGTGGGCTTCACCGAGGGCGGGCTGCTGGTGGATCCGGCGCACAACCTGAAGTACGTCGACGGCTCGCTGGTGTGGTCCGGGGTGATCCCGATGGCGCTCATCGGCGTCTCGCGGTCCTTCGGCGTCGATCTGTCGCAGTACATGAACAGCTACGGCGTGCAGGTGTACAACGAGCTGCAGAAGGGGTCGATCGTCAATGCTCTGGGACAGTACCCGGGGCTGACGTGGAAGAAGCTGGCGATGCCGCAGTATGCGAACCCGGATTCGGTGCCGGACTTCGTCACCGCGGTCAACAAGGTCAACCTGGGGTCGTACGGCACGCCGACGATTCCCGGCTACATCGGGCAGGGCAACGGAGGGTTCCTGGAGGGGACGTTCTCCAACCCGCCCGGCATCGGGACCGGCGACGGGGTGATGGTCGCCGGCGACGTGCGCGCGCTGGCGCGGCAGTACTGCGCGGGCGGCGACGGCTCGATCAAATACGACCAGTTCGAGCTGCTGAGCCACACCGGTACGGCGGCTGCTTGGGCGCCGCTGGCTTTGGGGTGGCTGAACGATCGGTTCGCGGGGCGGGCGGCGCCTTCGGACTGTGGGCGGATTGCGGCGGGGAACTCGTTGGCGCCGGAGAGTTTGGTGGTGCCTGAGTTCTGATCGTGATCGTTGTCGTGGTGTCGGCGATTTTCCGAACGCCGCCGCGCCGTTCGGACTTGGGTGTAGCCGGTGTCACCCTGACATCGGGCGCTGCGGTGTATGTCACGTGAACCGGGCCGCGAGTACCACCGGACCAAGTCAGCCGTTTGTTCGAACGCTTCCGACGGCTTCCAAACCGCACACGCGCCGCCACCGCCGTCGACAATGGCGCCGGCTGGGCTTGTCGATCGTGTCCGCCATCGCCCGGGCGCACGGGGCGAAGGTCGAAGCGTGGCCCGACCCGGAGGGCGGATTACGTGTCAGCGTCCGCTTCCCCGCACCTCCTGGCGACCTTCAGACCTTCAGATCTTCCGCCCCACCGCCGCATAAGTGATCTGCTGCCGATTCCCCGGCACCGCACCGTCCGGCCGCCACTCGGCCAGCAACACCAGCCCCGGATCCACCAGCTCCACGCCCTGCAACAGCTCACCGACCTCGGCCGCCGACCGCACCCGGCACGGCATCGATGAGGCTTGATACGCCGCCGCCACCGCGTCCCCGATCTCCGGCGCGAAGTCCGCCGTGCCGTGGCTGATCGCCAGGTAGCTGCCCGCCGGCACCGCGTCGAGCAGCGTCCGGATAAGCTCCGCGGGCTGCTCGTGATCCGGCATGAAGTGCAGGATGCCGATCAGCAGCACCGCCACCGGCTGCGTGAAGTCGATGACGCCGTTCAGCATGGGATCGGCCAGCAACTGCTTGGGCTCGCGGGCGTCGGCGTGCACGAACACAGTGCGGCCGTGATCCCCATCGGCCATCAGAACCCTGGCATGGGCCAGCACGATCGGGTCGTTGTCGACGTAGGCCACCCGCGTCTCGGGCGCGATCGCCTGCGCCACCTCGTGCGTGTTCTCCTGGGTCGGCAACCCGGTGCCGATGTCGATGAACTGGCGGATACCCGCCGTCGTCAGGAACCGCACCGCGCGCCGCAGATACTCCCGCTGCTCCCGACAGGTGTCGCGCATGCCCGGATTGCCCTTGAGGATCCGCGCCGCAGCCTGCCGATCCGCCGGGAAGTTATCCTTGCCACCGAGAAAATAGTCGTACACCCGCGCTATGTGCGCCGTCGACGTATCGATGACGGTGGCGGGCCGCAACCCGGGCGTCAGCGTGTTCTCCGTACGCAAGGCCTTGTCAGACATGCACACCTCCCAGCCTCGGCTACCGGCCCAGTGCGCGGCGCCCCGTCGGTGGATCAGGATACTGCGGCCGGCAAGCTGCTGGCTTGCGGCGGCCTCGTCCCTCAAGCCCGAGCCAGCGCCTCGATCGACATCAGTCCGCAACCCGACTCATCGACGACGTCAGACGGCGAATCGCTCCGGGCGGAAGTCCGCGAGCGCCTCGTCCCTGTTCCCGCTGAGGATTTCCGAGGCCAGCAGCCTACCGAGCACCGGCCCGAGCGTGATACCGCTGTGCGAGACGGCCTCGTAGTAGCCCGGCACGGACGGCACCGCTCCCACCGAGGGGAATCCGTCGGCGGGGATGGGCCGGTTGACGATCCGGGTCTGGGCGATGCGGGCGTCGCTGAGTTCGGGGACGACGCGCTGCGCCGATTCGTGAAGCAGCCGCGCGAGTCCGGCCGGACCTTCACCCTTGTCGATGAGCGCGTCGATCTCGACGCTGTGCAGGACGATCGACGCGTCCGCGTCCGGACGGATCGCGATGTTCGGCGCGTGCACGATCCGCTGAACCGGGACCCGAGCGCAGTCAATCCGCGTCACGGCACCGGGTTCCCGGCGCATCGGCAGCTGCCGGTCGACGAGCCCTGCGACATGGGAGGCGTCAGGGCCGGCCGCGTTCACGACGCTGCCGACGTCGAGACGGCTCCCATCGGAAAGGCCGACACTCCGCACGCCCCCGTCGGCATCGGTGCCGATGTCCTGGACCTCGGTGCCGAACCGGTACTCGGCGCCGGCCGCCACGGCTTGGCCGACCAGGCGGTCGACGAGATGGCGTCCGTGCACCCAGGCTTCGTCGGGATAGAACACGACCTGAGCCCCGGCGGTTACCGCGAGACCAGGTTCCAGGCGACGCCGCACCTCAGCGCCCGTAGACACCTCGACTCCGTAGCCCCAGTCGGCCAACAGTCCGGCTGTCTCCAGGAGCTTCGCCTCCGCGGCGGGATCGTCCGCCCAGCGCAGGTTGCCGCTGGGATACCACCAGGAGTCCGGCCCGATGGCCTCGGCAAGCTCGCGGTGGACCGCCATGCCGGCGATGTTGAGGTCGAAGTACGACCTGCGCACGGTCTTGTTGCTGGCGTTGACCCAGGAGAACGACCAGTCGGTGACGGCTTCGCCCGGTCGGCCCGCGTCGAGTAAGACCACGCTGACACCGTGCCGGGACAGGTTCCAACCAACGCAGGCTCCGAGGACGCCCACTCCGATGACGGCGACACGTCCAGGCTGCCTCGTGGACCCGATCCGCATGAACGCCTCCCTCTCGCCAGGTGGTCTGTCTTCCCAGCACTCAGACCCGGAACCGACGAACCTCACCGCTCCAACGGCACCCGCCACACCAGCACCGTCCCCCCGCTCTCCCCGCGCCCGACCGCGAAGTCACCGCCGAGCCCGGCGGCCCGCTCGGCCAGGTTGGTCAGCCCACTGCGCCGACCGCCGTCGGCGATACCGACCCCGTCATCGGCGACCCGCAGCACCAGCGAGCCCCCAACGGTCTCCAAGTCCACCTCGGCGCGCGAAGCCACGCCGTGCCGGGCCACGTTCGACAGCGCCTCGCGGGCGACCGCGAGAACGTGCTCGACCGCCTGCTCCGGCACCTCGAAATCGATCGGGCCGGTGAAGCGGACGGCGGGGGCGAACCCCAACAGCTCGGCAGAGTCCTGACAGACCTTGAGCACCCGCGTCCGCAGTCCCGGGGACTCCTCCGGGGCACCGTGCTCGGACAGCGCGAAGATGGTCGAGCGGATCACCCGGATCGTGTCGTCGAGTTCGGTCACGGCCTTGCCGACCCGGTCCCGGACCGCCTGCTTCTCAGTGATCTTCAAAACCGACTGCAGCGTCATCCCGGCCGCGAACAGCCGCTGGATGGCCAGGTCGTGCAGGTCCCGCCCGATGCGGTCGCGATCGGCGAACAGCGCCAGCAGATCAGCGTCGGTCCGGCGGGCGGCCAGCTCCAGCGCCACCGCCGCCTGGCCGCCGATCTCGGTCAGCATTCGGACGGTGCCGCCGTCGAACGGCAGCGCGCCGGAGCGTTTGGCGGCGACCAGGACGCCGCGGACGCCGCCGACCGCGCCCAGCGGGGCGATGTACGCCGGGCCCAGGCCGAGCTCCTTCCACAGCGGCCGGTCGTCCCACTCGCCGAGGACCGGCCGCCCGATGCCGGTGTCGAACACGGCCCCGGTGGTGGTGCCCTCGATCGGGCGGGCGATGCCGCGCATGCGCTCGGCGCCGCAGCCGGCGGCGACCTCGACCACCAGCTGCCCGCTGCCGCCGGCCGGGAGCGAGACCAGCACCAGGTCGGCGCCGGCCAGGTCGCGGACCCGTTCGACCAGCACGGCCAGCACGTCGCGGGAGTCGGCCCCGGACAGCAGGCCGCGGGTCAGCTCGACGGTGGCCTCCATGCGGCGCTGCCGCCGCTGCGCCTCGTCGTAGAGCCGGGCGTTGTCGATCGCCACGCCGGCCGCGGCGGCCAGGGTGGTCAGCAACGTCTCGTCGTCGGCGTCGAAGACCGCCCCGCCGTGCTTCTCGGTCAGGTACAGGTTGCCGAAGATCTTGTCGCGGACCCGGATCGGGACGCCCAGGAAGGTCCGCATCGGCGGATGGTGGTCGGGGAAGCCGAAGGAGGCCTCGTGCTCTGCGATGTCGTCCAGCCGCAGCGGCACCGGGTGCCGGATCAGCTGGCCGAGCAGGCCCATCCCGGTCGGGTACGGCCCGATCGCCTCGATGTCCTGCGGGGTCAGGCCCACAGTGACGAAGCGCTCCAGGCGGTCCCCGCCGCTGTCGATGACGCCGAGCGCCCCGTACCGGGCGTCCACCAGCTCGGTCGCGGTGCTGATGATGGTCTGGAGCACCTGGTCCAGTTCCAGGCCGCTGGAGACGGCCAGTACGCCGTGCAGCAGCTGCTGGATCCGGTCGCGGGTGGCCCGGATCTGGGTGACCCGGGACAGGAGTTCGTCGAGCAGCTCGTCGACCCGCAGCTGCGGCAGCAGCGCGTTCCTGGCTTCGCCCGGGTCGCCCGGGTAGCCCGGGTAGCGTTCGGCCATCGCCAGAGCACCGCCCCTTCCGCACGGTCTGTGCCCGATGCCCCCACCGGCGTCGCTCATGGACACCATAGCCGTCCGGTGGACGCCCGGACAGGGCTTGCTCAGATGGGGGGAACAGGGTCTAAAGGCCCTTCCGCCGCGCCCCGGCACCGTAGACGATCAAGGCATGACCGCTGAGCAGAGAATGGAACGCTTCAGCGAAGCAGAGGCGTTGGACCTGGTCCAGACCGTACCGGTCGGCCGGATCGTCTACAGCCGCTTCGCTCTGCCGGCGGTGCACGTCGTCAACTTCAGACTCGACGGCCGGGACGTGGTGTTCCGGACCCGCAAGGGCTCGATGTTCGCCGCCGGCGTGGCCGACACCGTGGTCGCCTTCGAGGTGGACCGCATCGACACGACCGCGCACACCGGCTGGAGCGTGACGTTCCTGGGCCGGGCCAAGCTGGTCACCGATCCGGCCGAGCGGGAACGGCTGGGCCGGCTCGGCGTCGAGCCGTGGGCGCCGGGCGATCGGAACCACTTCATCAGGGTCACCACCCAGAGCATCGTCGGACGCCGGATTCCGCACCATGACGACGAGGAAGAGTGAAGTATCACAGATGTCTGGTTCGGGACCTTGGACCGTGCCGGTGCGAGCACTTCGGCCCTGACCCGGGACGGCCCCGGCGGGCGAAGCTGATGCTGGTCGGCGAGGCGGCTGGAACGGCCTGGGAATGGAGACTTCGGGCTGGAAGGGCTGTCCGGGGGGACCGCCTTGCCGACCGACACAGCTACCGCGAGTGCTCGACGGCCCGGCGCTAGCCGGTGCCCGCCAGAGGCAGGGTCTTTCGGCCCTGTCCACGACCGCCGCGGCGGTGGTGGACTGAAGACACGGGAGGGGCTCGTCCCGGACCAGACGGAAGTGCGGTTCCCCCGTGCCGCGCACCGCTGGACCGGGATCCGCGAACAGCGGATCGGGCCTCTCCCGGCAGCGGCCGGCTGGCAGGTTTCCCCTGCCGGCCGGCCGCTTACACATGTACCGGGCAGCCGGCGGCATCAGCCCTAGTCCAGCGCCGCATCGGCGCGATCCAACTCGGCCTGCATCCGGCGGCGGGTGCCGTCGCCGATCCGGCCCTCGGTGTACAGCCGGCGCAGTTCCGTCGACTGCACGCCGATGACCTGCCGTTGCAGTTCCGCGTACGCCGCCGCGGGCCACGCGCCGTCGTCCGGGGTCCCGAGGCGGGCCGAGTACCGGCGGCGCAGGCGGTCCAGGACCCGGTCGGGGGCCTCGGTGGTGTCGGCCAGCGTGTCGATGTATTCGAGTGCCGCTCGGGCCAGCGCCTGGCGGGCGGCGGCCTCCTTGTCGGCGATCCGCTCCGGGTCGACCGCCAGCCCGGAGGTGCGCACCACCGCGGCCAGGGTCAGGCCCTGCACCGTCAGCGTCGCGGCCACCACCGCCGTGGTCAGGACCAGGACCAGGGGCCGGCCGGCCAGCGGGGCGCCGGCGTCGGTCACCAGCGGGATGGCCAGGGCCGCGGCCAGCGGCATCACGCCCCGGGTGCCGGCCCAGGTCACGACCCGGGTGACCGGCCAGGTCCGGAAGTCGCCGACCGAGCGGGACGCCGCCACCGTCGGGCCCACGTACAGGATCCGGATGCCGATCAGCGCCGCGGCCAGCGCTGCGGCCTGAAGCGGCCACATGTCGCTGCCCGGCGGCAGGTCGCGGACCAGGGTGGGCAGCTCCAGGCCGATCAGGGCGAAGACCACCGACTCCAGCAGGAACACGATGACCGCGTACACCGACTGCACCTGGAGCCGGATCCGCGCGTCGGTGACCCGGTAGCCGGTGCCGCCGGCCGCGACACCCGCCACCACGACGGCCGTCACGCCCGAGGTGTCCGCCGCCTCGGCCAGCATGTATGCCGCGTAGGGGGTCACCAGCGCGATGACGGTCTGCAGGACCGGGTCGGCGGTCCGCGAGCGGAGCGCGGCGACGAGCACCGACAACGCCGCCCCGATCCCGGCGCCGCCGCCGGCCAACACGACGAACTTCCCACCGGCGCCGAGCCAGCTGATGCCGCCGACGCTCACCGCGATGCCGATCGCCACCTTGAACAGCACCAGCGAGGTGGCGTCGTTGAACAGGCTCTCGGCCTGGACCAGCGTCTGGATCCGGGCCGGCAGCGGCAGCCGGCGGGCCAGCGCCGTCACCGCCACCGGATCGGTCGAGGCCAGCACCGCCCCGAGCACGAACGCCATCGACGCCGACAGCCCGGACAGCATCAGGCCGAGCCCGGCGACCGCCGCCGCCGTGGCCAGGACCAGGCCCAGCGCCAGCACGGCCACCGGTCGCCAGACCGCACGCAGCTCGCGCGGCGACATCTCCTCGGCCGAGGCGTAAAGCAGCGGCGGCAGCACCAGCAGGGCGATGGTCTCCGGCGCCACCCGGACCTGCGGCACGCCGGGTACCAGCGCCACGGCGACACCGGCCAGGACCAGCAACGACGGAGCGGGCACGCTCCACCGGCGGGCGAAGGTCGCCACCGCCGTGCCGAGCACGACGAGCGCCAGCACGATTCCGACCCCGTGCATGGGGTGCCCCCAGTCACTGTTGTCGCCGACCGGCGCCATCTGACGGGGCCGGTTAGGGCGAGCCGACCAGACTTCCCGGCACACCGGCTTCGAGCTTAGTGAATGAGGGGTGGTGATCAAACCGGATGATCGCGTGGCGCGCTCGCGGGATTCCCGCGAGTGGGAAAGGCCAGGCCGCCTCGCTCCGCGTGAACGAGGCGGCCGGCACCGGGCTCAACCGGTGTCAGGCATGCGTGACATCCACGTCCGCGGCGTTGACCCACGCCATCCGGTGGTTGAACTGGATCAGGAAGAACTTCGTCGTGCCGACCACCTCGGTCCGGTCCATCGGCGCCGAGGCGTCGATGCTGTACGCGAACCAGTACTCGCCGTTGACCGCGGGCCCGGCGGCGACGTACGACTGGCCCGCCGGGATCGAGTACTTCGTCAGCAGCCTCGGGGTGCGCAGGTCCAGCGCCGCGATCGGCGGCGGGTAGGCCGAGGCCTCGGGGGCCGCGGTGGCGTAGACCGGGATCGAGGTGAGCCCCGCCTTGGGCTTGACCACGGTCGCCGCCGCCGGGAACGCGGCGAAGGCCGCCGACCAGGGGCTGTCGAACCAGGCTTCGCGGCCGCCGTACCAGATGGCGGTCCACAGGCCGGCGCGGGTGATCTCGCGGTCGGCGACCACGAACTTCTGGCCGGTCACCGCCTTGTCGCCCCAGTCGGAGGCGGCGTCGGTGCCGGGTGCGCCGCCGGCGTGCAGATACGGCTCGGACAGCAGCGGGGCGCCGGGGTCCGGGGCTGTGCGCAGCCACACGAAGTTCGTGGGCTGAGAGGGCTGTTCGCCGCACTGGCCGGGCACGGCGCCGGGCGTCGGGTCACTGGCCTCGGTGCAGCCGGAGACCACCTGCAGGTTGCCGTGGAAGGAGGGCCGGACCACCACCACGGAGCCCAGCGGGTTGAACGCCGGGTCGGCCAGGCGCGAGGTGCCGGGGCCAGGGCCGGCAGCCGCGTCGGACCGGCCGGCGGCGGCCGGGATCCACGGCACGATCGGGGCGCCCAGCAGGTCCATGAAGTGCGACCAGTCCCAGTACGTCCCCGGGTCCCAGTGCTGCGTGCTCTGGCCGGAGTCCCGGGATCCGGGCACCTCGTCATGGCCGATGATGTGCTGGCGGTCCAGCGGGATGTGGTACTTGGCGGCCAGATAGCGGACCAGTTCGGCGGTGGTCTCGTACTGCGCCTCGGTGTACCAGGCGGCGCCGTGGATGGCCCAGCCCTCGTGCTCGATGGATACCGAGTGCTGATACACCGACCAATTGGCGGAGTCCCAGGCGATGTCCTGCGTCGGCACCATCTGCGTCACGTGGCCGTCGGAGGACCGGATCACATAGTGCGCCGAGGCGTAGGCGACGGGGTTCTTGAACCAGTTCACCGAGCCGGCGAAGCCGCCCTCGGTGTCGTGGATGGTGATGTAGCGGATCGCCGAGTGCGCGGGACGGTCGGCGGGGTCGTAGTTGCCATAGCTCGACAGATCGGCCGGGTCGTTCAGGGCGAGCGCGGCCGGGGTGTAGTCGCAGGGCACGGTCGGCGGGCACTCCGGGAGCGGGGTGCCGTTCTCGGAAGTGGCGCTCTTCCTCGGCGTCGGCGCGGGCGCGGGCAGGTGCAGGGCGCTCAACGAAGCGGCGTCGACGTGCACGGCCGGGTCGGCCGCGAGCGTCAGGTCCGGTGTGGCGATACCGTCACGCACGCCGTCGAAGACGCGATCGGCGAACTGCTTGGCGGTGGCGCTGTCGGCGGCGCCGCTGTACTTGGCGACCGCGGAGTACCAGGCGCCGGCCGCGTTCGAGGCGGGTTCCCTGCCGGCGTTGAGCGCCTTGGCGTAGGACGCCAACAGCGCGGCGCCGGCTCGGATGTTCACCGCGTCGAGCCGCTCGACGTCCGCCACGTCGGCGCCGATCAGCTTCGCGGCGGTGCGTGCGGTGGACAGCGCGGGGTCGGCGGCGATCGTCGCGGCCTTGGCGCTGTCCGGGTCCAGGCCGTCCAGGGTCGCGGCATCGATATCAGTGAGCTGCATGATCCCGTAGGCGCCCGAGGTGGACGGCGCGCCGCCGTGGCTGTTCCACGCCGACTCCTGATAGGCCAGCGCCTCCAGGACGCTCAGCGGGACGCCGGACTCGTGCGCGGCGGCGATGAAGGCCCCTTGCAATCCGGTGCTCGGCCAACCGATGGACTGTCGCGCGCCGGCGGTCGGCGCGGCGGATACCACGGCGGTCGCGGCCAAGGTGAGCGCGCATCCGGCGGCCCACAGCTGAGAGGCGCCGCGTAAAGGCATGCGGCGTCTGCGGTCATGACTCGTCATCGCTCTCCCGGTGCGCAAGTAAATCACAGTACTACGATGCGTACCGTAACTTTCCGACCGGAACAGAGCTCTGTCAACGGTTCTTCTCAACCTCGGCGCGCAGGCGTCCGAGGATCTGCGTCAGCAACCGCGAGACCTGCATCTGCGACACCCCGAGCTCGGCGCCGATCTCGGCCTGCGACATGCCGCGGAAGAAACGCATCAGCAGGATGCGCTTGTCGCGGTCGCCGAGTGCGGCCAGCAGCGGTTTCAGCGTCTCGCGCTCGACCACGAGTCCGTAGGCGGGATCATCGGCGCCCAGCAGCTCGCCCAGGGTGGAGCCCTCGCCGTCGGACTGCGCGATCGGCACGTCCAGGGACGCGGTGCTGTAGACGGCCGCGGCTTCCAGCGCGTCGACGATCTCCTCGCTGGAGGCGTCCAGACGGTCGGCGAGCTCGGTCAGGGTAGGGCTCCGGCCCAGGTTCTGAGCCAGGGCTTCTTCGGCCGGGCGCAGGGCCGCCGACAGCTCCTGCAGGCGGCGCGGCACGTGGACGTCCCAGGTCGTGTCCCGGAAGTGCCGTTTGATTTCTCCGGCGATCATCGGCGTCGCGTAGGTAAGGAACGAGGTGCGGTAGTCGGGGTCGTAATTGTCGACCGCCTTGACCAGTCCGACGTAGGCCACCTGCTCCAGGTCCTCGACGGATTCGCCGCGGTGCTGGAACCGGCCCGCGACGTAGCGCGCGTAGGACATGTACTCGCCGATGACGTACTCGCGCAGGGCCGAGCGCTCGGGATCGTCGGGGTCGAGGGTGGCGAGCCGGCGCAGCGCGGCGAGCGCCGCCGCGCGTTCGCGGCGGCGGTCGGGACTCTTCAGCGGACTCCGGCGCTGTGGCTCTTCACTAGATCGATCCGAGCGGTGACGCCGTCGTTCGCCCACGATAGGGAGTCCACCAGAGCGGTCAGGACGTTCCACCCGAACCCGTCCCTGTCGGGGGTTTCCACGCCGGCCGCCGAGGCGACCACCGTGACTTGCAACGTGCCAAGACCTACCCGTAGTCGGCACTCCAGGTATCCCTGGGGTGGGCCGTCCAGGGGAACCCCGCCGACCAGCTGGCTGCACGCCTCGTCGACCGCGAGGCGCAGATCGATGAGTTCGGAGACGGTGTAGCCCAGGCGAGCGCCGAGCTGGGCGACGGCGGCTCGGACGACGGCGACGTAGTCCCGGTGGGCCGGCACTCTGACCAATACGGACTCGACTCCGTGAGTCCTGATCCCGTCAACCTTCGGCACTTCGACGCTGGGCATGCCATCGCACCTCTCCTGCGGTCGCCGGCCTTTCGAGGTGATGCGCCGGCTTCCTCGGGCGTATTGCCCGGCCTCCGCTTGACCCGTTGGGTACGGATCAAACCCGGTGCAATGGGACGGTGTCCGCGCCCCCGGGCCTCAGTCGAAGCGGACGGCGAGCACGCAGACGTCGTCGTCGGTGTCGGAGCGGGCGCCGGCCAGGATCCGGTCCAGATAGCGGTCCAGATCGGCGTCGGGCTCGCGGGCCTGGCCGAGCAGATAGGAGGTGGTCTCGTCGTCGCCGACGCGGCGGCGCTCGACCAGGCCGTCGGTGTAGAGCAGCAGCACGTCGCCGCTCTCCACCACCATGGCGGAGTCCTCGTACTCGGCGTGCGGGTCGGCGCCGAGCATCGGGCCGACGTGGTCCTCCACCAGGTGGGCCTCGGTGCCGCGGATCCGGATCGGCGGCGGGTGGCCGGCGTTGCCCCAGCGCAGGCGCCGGGTGGCCGGGTCCCACAGCAGGCAGCAGGCGCTGGCGATGGTGAACTCGGGCATGCCGTCGACGAGTTCGTTGAGCAGCGTGAGCAGCCGTCCCGGGCCGGTCTGGGCCAGGGCTATCCCGCGCAGCCCGTGGTGCAGGTCGGCCATGGCCGAGGCGGCGGGCAGGCCGTGGCCGGCGACGTCGCCGATCGCCAGCAGGAGCTTGGCGTCGCGCAGTGGGAAGACGGAGTACCAGTCGCCGCCGACCCCGGCCGCGGCGGACGCCGGGCGGTAGCGGGCCGCGATCTCCACGCCGGTGCGCGGGGGCTGGTTGCGGGCGGCGCTCGGGACGATGGCCTGCTGGAGGGCGGAGGCCAGGTGCCGTTCGGCGTCGGCCCGGGAGCGCTGGGCCGCGAGCTGGACCCGGGCGACTTCCAGGGCGGTCTCGGCGCGGCGGAATTCGGTGACGTCCTGGACCACGCCGAAGACGGCCTCCCCGGGTCCGCCGAGGGCCTGGCCCGCCATGCGCACCCGGGTCGGCTCGGCGCCGTAGTGCACGATGCGGAACTCGACCTCGGCCGGCCGGCCCTCAGTCGTCAGGGTCTTGATGAAGCGGCGCTCGGCCTCGGCGTCGTCGGGGTGCACGGTGTAGGGCGGCCGGTCGATCCCGCCCGGATCGCCCATCGCCGGGGCGCCGACGATGCGGAGCGCCTCGGGGGACCAGCGGACGCGGTCCTCGGCGGGGTTCCAGACCCAGGTCCCGAACTTCGCCAGGCGCTCCAGGGTGGCGGCGACGTCGGGGGCCGGCACGGTAGCCGGGTGGCAGACCACGAGGACGGCGCCGGGGCCGACGCGGGCGACCGAGACGGCCTCGATGCCGAGCCGGTCGGCGGCGACGCGGTGGCGCTGCGGGACGCCGGTGCGGGCGACGGCGGACAGGTGCTGCGCTTCGGTGGCGATCCAAGGTGCCGCCGCGGTGAGGCTGCGGTCGGCGAGCATCACTTCGGTCGCCGACTTGTTGCGGGCGATCACCTGGAGCCGGTCGGCGGTGTCGGATCCGTCGGTCAGGCCGTCGACGACGAAGGCGGGCACGTCGAAGAGGTCGAGGACGTCCTGCCAGGGGGACTCCCCCGTGCTGTCGATGCTGAGGAGGTCGGGGATGTGGAGGTCGTGGCCGAGCATGCGCAGCAGTGCCGGTCCGGCCGAGCGGACGACTGCTTCGACCTCGCGGCGGGCCCGGGGGTCCAGGCCGGTGGATCTGGCTCCGGCGTCCGGCTGGCCGGCGCCGGCGGCGGACCAGGCCAGTTCGACCACGCCGATGAGCATCCGGCCCGACCGGATCGGGGCGGCGACGCGGGTTCCGGACGAGCCGGCGGGACCGGGCACGGTGATCAGCGGCGGCGGGTCGGGGGTGGTGTCGTCGATCCAGACCGGCTGGCCGCTGCTGACAGCCCGGTTGATCAGGCAGTCCACGGCCGGCGGGAGCCGGCGCCAGCGCCGGATCTCCCGGGGCGGGACGCCGGTCGAGCCGAGGATCGCCACCGTCCCGTCGTCGTCGAGCACGCCGATGACGGCCGCGGTGGGCCCGGAGAAGCCCAGGGCCTCGGTGACCAGGCTGCGCGCCAACTCGTCGCCGTCGGCGGACCGATCCAGCCCGGCGATGGCCGGATGCAGCCGGACGGCATCGGCCTGCGAGGTGTCGGCCGCTGTCCCGGCCGCCTCACCCACGATGTCGGCGGCCACCTCGTGCAGCGCGCGCCCCGAGCGCCGCGCGATCGCCGCCAGTTGGGCGACCGCCTCGGCCGAGCCGCACCCCGAACGGCCGATGACGACACCGACAGCCTGGTCGACCAGCGCGTCGCGCCGATGACGGCGTTCGGCGCGCGCCATGCGCTCGCGGTAGGCGGCGAAGTCCTGGGCGACGGCTTCGGTGTCGCCGGTCGGGCGGGGGGTCGTTTCCTCGCCCCCAGAGCGCGATCCCATCACACCACGCTCTTCCACTTAGCGGCCCGCACTCCGCAGGACCCGTTGTCGGCGACCCATTCGATGTCGTCCACCAGCGCCTGCAGCAGATGCCACCCGAAGTCGTCGGCCGCCGGCGTCCGCCGCGGTGTCACCGGCGTCGACATGTCCAGTTCGATGCTCCCCGGCGCGACCAGGAAGCAGCAGCGGATCGTGGCGCTCGCCGGCGCCTCGACGTATTGCGAATACATCAGCGAGAAGATCTCGTCGGCCGCCAGGCGCAGGTCCTCGGTGTCGCGGCGGGCGAAGCCGGCCCGGACCGCGAGGTGGACCACGGTGGAGCGGACCACGCCGACCAGGTCCTTGTCCCAGGGCAGTTCCAGGACGATCTGGTCGGCGGCCGGGCCGGTCGCGGGCGGGGGCGGGGCCTCCGGCAGGCTCAGCCGGGCCCACACCGTCTTGCCGTCCGGGCGCGGCTCGTAGCCCCAGGCCTCGGCGAGGCGGTCGACGATCGCCAGGCCCAGGCCGCCGTCGGCGGTCCGGCGGTCCGGCGGGACGATGTGCGGCCGGCCTTGGGCGCCGTCGTCGACCTCGACGACCAGGCCGCCGGGGGTGGGGACGAGGCGGAGGGTGGCGCGGGTGCCGGCGTGCCGGACGGCGTTGGTGACCAGTTCGCTGACGACCAGGCCCACCGGCTCGCCCCACTGCGGGACGCCCCAGCGGCGCAGTGTCCGGGCGGCGAAGTCACGGGCCGCCCGCGGCGCGTCCGCGTCGGGGGCCAGCGCCGCCCGGGAGGTCGCGCGGCTCGTGGCCAGACCGCCGCTGCTGCTCACTCGGTCTCCAGGTTTCCGCACCGTTTCGGGTCTGGGTGACATGGTCGCACGCGTGGTCGCCGTGTACACGCGGAAAGCACGAGAATCCGCGGACCGTTAGGGTCGAGGGACAACCCCGGCAGCCGGATGGGAGGCCATCGCATGGACGAGTTCACTGTATCGACGACCACGTCGGGCACGGCGGTGCGGGTGGCCGTGCGCGGCGACGTCGACCTGGCGACGGCCGAGCAGCTCCAGGAGGCGGTGTCGCCGCTGATCCGCGCCGGGTGCGAGGTGGCCGTCGACTGCGCCGAGATCCAGTTCCTGGACTCGGCCGGCCTGCGGGTCCTGCTGGAGCTGAACCGCCGGGCCGGCGAGGCCGGCGGCGAGCTGGTGCTGGTGGCACTCTCGGACATCGTCTCCCGGGTGCTGGACCTGGCCGGGGTGGCGCAGATGTTCACGGTGCGTCCGGGCCCGGTGTCCTGACCGGCGTTGTTTACCGCATCCCCCCTCGGGCACCAGGACGGGCCGACCCATCGGCCTGGGGCTGAAGGGAGAGTGTCATGTCCGCGAAGAACACCACGAAGACCGCAGCATGGCTCGTACCGGGGATCCTCGTGGCGGGGGCCCTGTTGCTGATCGGCGCCATAGTCGACGGCAACGGTACGCTCATCATCGTCACGTTCATGCTGATGGCGCTCACCATCGCCGCGGCGGGGCGCTCGACCGAGGACCGGCCCCGACGCCGGAACCGGCGCGACCGCCACCACTGACCTCCACTGACCTCTACTGACCCAAGCTGACCCCTGCTGACCCCTGCTGACCTCTACTGACCCTGCTGACTCCTGCTGACCACCACTGATCAGTTCGCCTTGATCAAATCCTTGATCAGCAGGAGCAGCAGATCCACGTCCACCGGCTTGGTGACATGCTCGTTCGTCCCCGCCGCCAGGCTCTTCTCCCGATCGCCCTTCATCGCCTTGGCACTGACCGCGACGATCGGCAGGTCCCGGAACGGCTCCAGGGCCCGGATCCGGGCGGTCGTGGCGTAGCCGTCCATGCCCGGCATCATGATGTCCACCAGCACCAGCGCGACGTCCTCGTTCTGCTTCAGCAGCTCGATGCCCTCCCGGCCGTTGCCCGCGTAGATGACCGTGAGGCCCTGCAATTCCAGGGCGCTGGTCAGAGCGAAGACGTTGCGGATGTCGTCATCGATGACCAGCACCTTCTCGCTGCTGAACCGCGGCAGCTCGCGGCCGGCGCGGCCGGCCTCGCCGGCCGGGCCGGTCGGGCGCGGGCCGCCGGTCAGGACGTGCAGCGTGAGCCGCTCGGCGACCTGCGGGATCGAGTGCGCCACCTCCAGCCGCGCCGGGTCGCGCTCGGCGTGCCGCAGCGAGTCCGCGACACCGTCGTCGGCCGCCGATTCGTACAGCATCACCGGAGTGCTGGGCGCGGCGGTGGCGACCGCGTCCAGGACCGCCCGCACCTGGGCGGCCGGGCAGCCGGCGTCCACCACGACGCAGATCGGCCGGGCGGCGTCGGTGGCGCCGAACAGCGCCTTCGCCGAGGCCAGGGAGACCACCTCGATCTGGTCCTTGACCCCGGCCAGGCTCTGCAACGCCGAGCGCGCCGCCTCGGCCAGGACCGTCGCCCCGGCCGGCTCCATGACCACGATGGCACTGGCGACGGCGTCGGCGGCCGCACTCCAGCCGTCATCGTCCGGCGCCTCCAGCGCGTGCCGGCCCCGGGCCTCGTAGGCGGAGGCGGCGTCCATGATCGTCGGCACCGTCGGCAGCAGCAGCGTGAAGGTGCTGCCCCGGCCGGGGATGCTCTCGACCCGCAGCTCCGCGCCGAGCAGCCGGGTCAGCTCCCTGCTGATCGACAGGCCCAGGCCGGTGCCGCCGTACTGGCGGCTGGTGGTGCCGTCGGCCTGCTGGAAGGCCTCGAAGATGAGCTCCAGCTTGTCCTCGGCGATGCCGATACCGGTGTCGCTGACGGCGAAGGCGACGGCGCGCTCCCCGCGCGAGCCGGCCGCGGGCTCCACCCGCAGCGTCACCTCGCCGGAGTCGGTGAACTTCACCGCGTTGGACAGCAGGTTGCGCAGGATCTGCTGCACCCGCTGGTTGTCGGCGGTGACCGTGGCCGGAGCGTCGGGCCGCACGTCCACCCGCAGCGCCAGGCCCTTGTCGGCGGCCAGCGGCTCGAACGTCGCGGCCAGGGCCTCCACCAGGTCGGCGACCGGCCAGGACTCGTTCTGGATCTCCATCCGGCCGGCCTCGATCTTGCTCAGGTCCAGGATGTCGTTGATCAGGCCCAGCAGGTCCGAGCCGGCCGAGTGGATGGTCTGCGCGAAGTCGACCTGGCGCGGCGTCAGGTTGTGCTCGGCGTTGTCGGCCAGCAGCCGGGCCAGGATCAGCAGGCTGTTCAGCGGCGTGCGCAGCTCGTGCGACATGTTCGCCATGAACTCGGATTTGACCTTGGAGGCCAGGGCGAGCTGTTGGGCGCGCTCCTCCAGGGTCAGGCGGGCCTGCTCGATCTCGGCGTTCTTGATCTCGATGTCCCGGTTCTGCTTCGCCAGCTGCGCGGCCTTGTCCTCCAGCTCGTTGTTCGACTCCTGCAGATCCTCCTGGCGGGACTGGAGCTCGCCGGTCAGGCGCTGGGACTCGCGCAGCAGCGCGTCGGTGCGGGCGTTGGTGGTGATGGTGTTGACCGCCACGCCGATGGTCTCCTTCAGCGCCTCCAGGAAATCCCGGTGCACCTGCGTGAACTCGTTGACCGAGGCCAGTTCGATGACGCCGAGCGTCTGCCCCTCGAACAGCACCGGCAGCACGATGACGTTGGTCGCGCCGGTCTCGCCCAGGCCCGAGCGGACCCGGACGTAGCCGGCCGGGGCGCCGGACAGGGCGATGGTGCGCTTGCCCACGGCGACCTGGCCGACCAGGCCCTGGCCTGGAGCGAACACCGGCTCCGCGCCGGGAGCGGCGGCATAGCCGAACCCGGCGATCATCCGCAGGCGGACGCCCCTGGAGTCCTCGCCCGCCGCGCCCACCGGGCCGTCGTCGGTCTCGGCGAGGAAGAACGCCGCGCTGTGCGCGTTCACCAGCGGCGCCAGCTCGTCCAGGATGAGCGCGGCGACGCTGGCCAGGTCGCGCCGGCCCGGCAGCAGGCCGGCGATGCGGGCCAGGTTGGTGTTCAGCCAGTCCTGCTCCTGGTTGGCCCGGGTGGTGGCGCTCAGGTTGGCGATCATCTGGTTGATGTTGTCCTTGAGCTCGGCCACCTCCCCGGAGGCGTCGACGGTGATCGCCCGGGTCAGGTCGCCGCTGGTCACGGCGGTGGCGACCTCGGCGATCGCCCGGACCTGGGTGGTGAGGTTCCCGGCGAGTTCGTTCACGGACTCGGTGAGGCGCTGCCAGGTCCCTGAGACGTCCTCGACCGTGGCCTGGCCGCCCAGCTTGCCCTCGATGCCCACTTCCCGGGCCACGCGGGTGACCTCGGAGGCGAAGGCCGACAGCCGGTCCACCATCGTGTTCAGCGTGGTCTTGAGCTCCAGGATCTCCCCGCGCGCGTCGACGTCGATGCGCTTGGACAGGTCGCCGTTGGCCACCGCCGTGGTCACCTGCGCGATGTTGCGGACCTGGCCGGTGAGGTTGTCGGCCATGACGTTCACCCGGTCGGTCAGCTCCTTCCAGGTGCCGGCCACGCCGGGCACCCGGGCCTGGCCGCCCAGCATGCCCTCGGTCCCCACCTCGCGGGCCACCCGGGTCACCTCGTCGGCGAACGCCGACAGCGTGTCGACCATGCCGTTGAAGGTCTCGGCCAGCGCCGCGACCTCGCCCTTGGCCTCCACGGTGATCTTCTTCGACAGGTCGCCCTGGGCCACGGCGGTGGCCACCCGGGCGATGCTGCGCACCTGGCCGGTCAGGTTGTTCGCCATGACGTTGACGTTGTCGGTGAGGTCCTTCCAGGTGCCGGAGGCGCCGCGCACCCGGGCCTGGCCGCCCAGGTTGCCCTCGGTACCCACCTCGCGGGCCACCCGGGTCACCTCGTCGGCGAACCCGGAGAGCTGGTCGACCATCGTGTTCAGCGTGGTCTTCAGCTCCAGGATCTCCCCGCGCGCGTCGACGTCGATCTTCTTCGTCAGGTCGCCCTGCGCCACGGCCGTGGTCACCTGGGCGATGTTGCGCACCTGGTCGGTGAGGTTGTTCGCCATCGAGTTCACCGAGTCGGTCAGGTCCCGCCAGCTTCCGGCCACGCCCGGCACCTGCGCCTGGCCGCCGAGCCGGCCCTCGGTGCCCACCTCCCGGGCCACCCGGATCACCTCGGAGGCGAAGCCGGACAGCTGGTCCACCATCGTGTTCAGGGTGTCCTTGAGCTCCAGGATCTCCCCGCGCACGTCGACGTCGATGGTCTGGGTCAGGTCGCCGGAGGCCACCGCCGTGGCGACCTTGGCGATGCTGCGCACCTGCGCCGTCAGGTTGCCGGCCATCAGGTTCACCGAGTCGGTCAGGTCCTTCCAGGTGCCCGCCACGCCCGGCACCCGGGCCTGGCCGCCCAGGATGCCCTCGCTGCCGACCTCCCGGGCCACCCGGGTCACCTCGGAGGCGAAGCCGGAGAGCTGGTCGACCATGGTGTTCAGCGTGGTCTTCAGCTCCAGGAGCTCGCCGCGCACGTCGACGTCGATCTTCTTGGACAGGTCGCCCTGCGCCACCGCGGTCGCCACCTGCGCGATGCCGCGCACCTGGGCGGTGAGGTTGCCGGCCATCAGGTTCACCGCGTCGGTGAGGTCCTTCCAGGTGCCGGCGGCCCCGGGCACCTCGGCCTGCCCGCCCAGCCGGCCGTCGCTGCCGATCTCGCCGACCACCCGCACCACCTCGGAGGCGAAGGTGCGCAGGGTCAGGCGCATGTCGTCCAGGGTGCGGCCGAGTTCGGCCAGCTCGCCGCGGCCCTCGACGACCACCTGCCGGGACAGGTCGCCCTCGGCGATCGCGGCCAGCACCCGGCCGGTGTCCTGCAGCGGCCGGGCCAGGCTCTCCAGCAGGGCGTTGACGGCGGCCCGCTGCCGGCCCCAGTCGCCGCCGGGGCCGGCGGAGCCGGCGGCGAGGCGCTCGCCGATCACCCCGTCGCGGCCCACGGCCGTCCCGACCCGCTCCAGCTCCATCAGGTAGGCCTGGTTCGCGGCGGCGATGTCGTTGACCAGCGCGCACACTTCCGCGAAGTCGTCGTCGCCGCTGACCACGACCCGCCTGCGGAAGTCGCCGTCACGCATCGCGCGCAGGGCGCCGAGCAGCCGTCCCAGCCGGGCGTCCGGGGGGACCGGCCGCTTCGGCCGGGTCACAGGGGTGTCCATCGAATCCGCCGTTCGTGCGATTCAGGCGCGCCGGCCACGCCTGATGCTCCCATCCTGTACCGAACCGGCGGCGGTGAGGAAGTCGCCGGCCGCGAACCGTCAGTCCAGGCCGGCGACGTCCACCGGTGGCAGTTCCTTGATCTCGCGCTTGCTGAGCCGGACGGCCACCTCCTGCTCGGTGATGTCGCCGACGGCCCCGATCGGGATGGCGACCTCCTTGTGGCCCCACAGGTGGCCCCGGTCGAGCAGGATGTGGGTCACGGCCTCGTCGGCCGGGTCCACGACCAGGCCGGCGATCTTGCCGATCCGGCCGTCGCGGGCGTGGACCCGCTCGCCGCGGCGGACGCGGACCTCGCCGACCGGGACCCGGTCCTCCAGCTCGACCCAGGAGGTCAGCACCGGTTCGGGGGTGCCGAGGCCGGCCACCGAGCGGCCCGGGCCCAGCCCGAAGTAGGGCCAGTACATGATCTCCCCGCCGCGGTAGCCGTACCGCTCGTCAGCCTCGTCGGCGCCATCGGCGTCATCGGCGTTACCGGCGTTGAGGAAGTGGGTCTTGACGGCCGGCTCCAGCCGGTCGAACTCCTCGCGGGCCAGATCCAGGACGATCGCGCCGGACTCCACGCGCGCGGACTCCACCGGCACCAGCCGGGAGTCGCGCGGGCCGCGCGGCGCCACGATCAGGTGCGCGAGCCGGTCGGCCACCGGGTCGACCACGACGCACACCAGCTCGCCGCATTCGCCGTCGGAGCACCGGACCGGGCTTCCTATCTCGTAACGTTCCGAGGAGGTCATGCCGACGCTCCTTCCGCTTGCCGAAACGCCCCGTGTGACCTTCAGCCTAGGGGGTAAACGCGCTAGTTGATCAGTCGGCGCCCCCTGAGACGTTTCAGCTCCCGCAGCGGGGTACCCGAGGTCCATGAACGACTCGTTTTGGACCGAGACCAGCGCGAGCACGGGGTACCCGGCGCTGGACGGCCGCACCGAGGCCGATGTCGCGGTGATCGGGGGCGGACTCGCCGGGTTGTGGACCGCGTGGGAACTGGTCCAAACCGGTCACCGCGTCGCGGTGCTGGAGGCCGGGCGCGTCGGCGCGGCCTCCACCGGGAACACCACCGGCAAGGCCACGGCGCTGCAATCCCTGGTCTTCAGCACGATCGCCCGCTCGGCCGGCCAGGGCGCGGCCCGCCGCTACGGGCAGGCGCAGACCCAGGCCGTGGAGCGGATCGCCGAGGTGAGCGCGGGGCTCGGCATCGACTGCGATCTGGAACGGCGCCCGGCCTTCATCTACTCGACGCTGGAGCACTCGCTGCCGGAGCTGCGCGCGGAGCTGCAGGCGGCCGTCGCGGCCGGGGTGCCGGCGACCTACAGCAGCGACATCGGCTTGCCGTTTCCGGTCGCCGGCGCCCTGCGGCTGGACGGGCAGATCCAGTTCCATCCGCGCAAGCTGCTGGTGGCGTTGGCCGAGAACCTCGTCCGGCGCGGTTCGGCCGTCTATGAGAACACCCGCGTGGTCGCCCTCGACGACGGCGAACCGTGCGTGGCCGTCACCGAATCCGGTGCGTCGGTCGCCGCCCAGCACCTGGTCGTCGCCACCGGCTACCCGATCACCAGCACCCCGGGCGTGCGGCGGGTGCTGAAACCCCGGCGCGAACTGGTCGTGGCGGGCCCGATCCCGGCGCGGGACGCACCGCAGGGTATGTACATCACTTTGGAGGACTCGGTCCGGTCGATCCGCACCGCGCCGTTGGACGAGACCCGGCGGCTGCTGATCGTGGCCGGCGAGAAGTTCGATCCCGGGGCCGGCAACGTCGGCGAGCGGTTCGAGGCGCTGGCCGCCTGGGCGGCCCGGGAGCTGGGCCTGCGCGAGGTGACGCACCGGTGGTCGGCCCAGGACTACGAGACCCAGGACCGGGTCCCGCTGGTCGGCCCGGCATCGCAGGCTCCTGACCACGCCCACACCTGGCTCGCCACCGGTTTCGGCGGCTGGGGACTGACCAACGCGGTGGTCGCCGGCCGGCTGATCACCTCGGGGATCATCGGCGAGCGCCAGCCGGGCTGGGCCACGCCGTTCGCGCCCGGGCGGCTGGACGAGAGCTCCGGCGCCGCGCCGCGGACCGGCAACGGCCGTTCGGTGGTCCGGCACCGGATCGAACCGGACGAGCGCGCGGCGGTGGCCGCGATCCGTCCCGGCGAGGGCGCCATAGTCGATGTGGGCGGCGAGCACTGCGCCGCGTATCGGGATCCGTCAGGGATCTTGCATTTGGTCTCGGCGATGTGCTCGCATCTGGGGTGCAGGGTGGGCTTCAACGATGCGGAGAAGACCTGGGAGTGCCCGTGCCACGGGTCGCGGTTCGCTCCGGACGGCGCGGTGTTGCAGGGGCCTGCCGTGCGGCCTCTGGCTCCGGTGACGACGCACTTAGGAGTCGCCGCGCGTTAGGCCCTCGTCCCTGAGGGCGGTCATCTCGGTCAGCATCTCCGAGAACGACGCGCAGAAGTCCCGGATCCCGGCCTGCTCCAGGTGCCCGGTCAGCGCGTCGTAGTCGACCCCGGCGGCGCGGAAGCCGTCGATCACCAGATCGGCCTCGTCCACCCCCTCGTCCAGGGTCGCCGCCACGCGGCCGTGGTCGAGGAACGCCTCGATCGTCTTGCGCGGCATCGTGGTGACCGTGTCGGGGCCGATGAGGCTCTCGACGTACTTGGTGTCGTGGTAGCTCGGGTCCTTCGTCGAGGTCGACGCCCACAGGCACCACTGCGGGGCGGCGCCGGCGGCGGCGAGTTCGTCCCAGTCGGTGCCGCAGAAGACCTCCTTGTAAGTCCAGTACGCGACCTTGGCGTTGGCGACGGCCAGCCGCCCGATCAGCGCCGAGTCGCCGCCGACCGCACGCAGCGCCTCGTCGCCGGCGGTGTCGACCCGCGAGACGAAGAACGAGGCCACGGAGGCCATCCCGGTCAGGTCGCCGCCGTTGTCGCGCAGCCTTCTCAGGCCTCGCAGGTACGCCTCGGCGGCCTGCCGGTGGCGGTAGACGGAGAACAGCAGCGTGACGTTGACCCGCACGCCGAGGGCGGTCGCCTCCTCGATGGCCACCAGGCCCTGCACGGTCCCGGGGATCTTCACGAGGAAGCGCGGGTGATCCACCGCCCGGTGCAGCCGGTACGCCTCCTCGACGGTCGCCCGCACGTCGTACGCGGAGCGCGGGTCCACCTCCAGCGACACCCAGCCGTCGCGCGGGCCGGGGTCGGGAACGAACTCGTCCAGGATCGCCAGAGCATGGCGGGCGTCGGCCTCGGCCAGGGCGAGATAGGCCTGCTTCGGGTCGTCCTTCTCCCGCAGCAGCTCGGCGAGCCGGCTTCGCGACTCCTCGTCGGCGTTCAGCGCCTCGCGGAACAGCGTGGGGTTGGTCGTCAGGCCGCGGATCCCCTGCTCGGCCAAGTCGGCCAGGCCGCCGTCGCGCAGGTCGTCCAGGCCGATGCCGTCCACCCACGGGCTCTGCCCGTGGGCCGCGAGATCGTCCAAAGCAGTCTTCATCGCCCCTGTGCCCTTCCTCGTCCCAGCCGGCCACCCCGTCACGCACCCCCGGCTACCCCTTCGTCCCCACTCGACACGCTGTTGTTTGAGCGCGGGAAGCCGGGGCACGCAGGGGCGCATGACCGGCCTCAACCTGGCGCGCAAGCTGATCGCGGCACATCTGGTCGACGGCGAGATGACGCCCGGGCAGGAGATCGCGCTACGCGTGGATCAGACCCTCACCCAAGACGCCACCGGCACGCTGGTGATGCTGGAGCTGGAAGCCCTCGGGCTGGACCGGGTCCGCACCGAAGTGTCGGTGCAGTATGTCGACCACAACCTGCTGCAAGCAGACGACAAGAACATGGCCGACCACCTGTTCCTGCGCTCGGCGGCGCAGCGCTTCGGCCTGTGGTTCTCCCCGCCCGGCGGCGGGGTCTCGCATCCGGTGCACATGCAGCGTTTCGGCATCCCCGGCAAGACCCTGATCGGCTCGGACTCCCACACCTGCGCCGCCGGCTCGCTGGGCATGCTGGCCGTCGGCATCGGCGGGCTGGAGGTGGCGCTGGCGATGGCCGGCGAGCCGCTGTATCTGACCATGCCGAAGGTCTGGGGCGTGCGGCTGACCGGCGCGCTGCCGGAATGGGTGAGCGCCAAGGACGTGATCCTGGAGATGCTGCGGCGCCACGGCGTGAAGGGCGGCCTGCACCGGATCATCGAGTACCACGGACCGGGCGTCAACACGCTGACGGCGATGGACCGGCACGTGATCGCGAACATGGGCGCCGAGTTGGGGGCGACGGCGACGGTGTTCCCCTCCGATGAGCGAGTGCGGGAGTTCCTGCGCGCCGAAGGGCGAGAGGAGGATTTCGTCGAACTCGCCGCCGATCCGGACGCCGAATACGACCTCACCGAAGAGATCGACCTGGGACGGCTGGAGCCGCTGATCGCCAAGCCCAGCTCGCCGGGCTCGGTGGTACCGGTGCGCGAGGTGGCGGACGAGGACGTGCACCAGGTGGTCGTGGGATCCTCGGCGAACCCCGGACTGCGGGACTTCGCCATCGTCGCGGCGATGCTGCGCGGGCGCCGCGTCCATCCGCAGGTGTCGCTGGACGTCAATCCGACTTCGCGGGAGATCCTGGCCGACCTGACCAAGAGCGGCGCGACGCTGGCCCTGATCCAGTCCGGGGCCCGGCTGCACCAGACCGGCTGCCTGGGCTGCATCGGCATGGGCCAGGCCCCGGCGAAGGGCCGCAACAGCCTGCGGACCTTCCCGCGGAACTTCCCGGGCCGCTCGGGCACGCTGGACGACCGGGTGTGGCTGTGCTCGCCGGAGACCGCCGCCGCGGCCGCGCTGACCGGCAAGATCACCGATCCGCGCACACTCGGGTTCGAGTACCCGAAGCTTGATCTACCGGAGTCCGCCTCGGCCGACTCCGCCGTGCTGGAGGCCCCGCTGACGCCGGAGCTCGCGCGGACCGTCGAGCTGGTGAAGGCCGAGAGCATCGGGACGCTGCCCACCCTCGATCCGCTGCCGGACTGGCTGCGGATCCCGGTGGCGCTGAAGACCGGCGACGACGTGTCGACCGACGAGATCCTGCCGGCCGGGGCCGACGCGCTCCCCTACCGCAGCAACATCGCCAGGCTCGCCGATTTCTCCTTCACCCGCCTGGACGGCAGCTATCCGCGCCGGGCCCGCGAGCTGGGCGACCACGCCGTGATCGGCGGCGACAACTACGGCCAGGGCTCCTCGCGCGAGCACGCCGCGCTGGCGCCGCGCTCGCTGGGCCTGCGGGCGGTGATCGCCAAGTCCTTCGCCCGGATCCACGCCTCGAACCTGGGGAACTTCGGCGTGCTGCCGCTGGAGTTCGTCGACGCCGCCGACTACGACTCCGTCCAGCCCGGCGACGAGCTGCTGCTGGAGGGCCTGGCGGACGCCCTGGACGGCGGGACGGTGACCGTCCGCAACCTCACGCGGGACACGACATTCCCAGTCCGCCACGAACTCTCGCCCCGCCAGATCGCCACGATCCGGGCCGGGGGACGGATCGCCCAGCACGCCCAGCAGGCCGAACAGCAGGCTCAAAACGCCTAACACGTCTAACACGCCTAACACAGCGAAAGAGTGCGATGACCGCCACCGACAACGCCACCGCCACCCGCCACGCCTCCGAACACGAAGCCCGGCAGGTCGCCGAGGCCGCCCGGGAGGCCGGGTGGCGCAGACCCAGCTTCGCCAAGGAGCTGTTCGCCGGCCGCTTCCAGCTCGATCTGGTCCACCCGCACCCGAGGGCGCGGGCCGCCGACGCCGCCAAGGGCGAGGCGTTCCTGGCCGAGCTGGAGGCGTTCGTGACCGAGCACGTCGATCCGGAGGTCGTCGAACGCGACGCGCGGATCCCCGACGAGGTGGTCAGGGGCCTGATGGACCTCGGCGCGTTCGGCATGAAGATCGACGCCGAATACGGCGGCCTGGGCCTGACCCAGGTCTGGTACAACAGGGCCCTGATGCTGGTGGGCTCGGTGAGCCCGGCGCTGGCCGCGATGCTGTCGGCGCACCAGTCGATCGGGGTGCCGCAGCCGCTGAAGCTGTTCGGCACCGAGGAGCAGAAGCGGGAGTTCCTGCCGCGCTGCGCCAAGTGCGTCTCCGCCTTCCTGCTCACCGAACCGGACGTCGGCTCGGACCCGGCGCGCCTGGCGACCTCCGCGGTGCCGTCGGCGGACGATACCGAGTACCTGCTCGACGGCGTGAAGCTGTGGACCACCAACGGCGTGATCGCCGACCTGCTCGTGGTGATGGCCCGGGTCCCGGAGAGCGAGGGCCACCCCGGCGGAATATCAGCGTTCGTGGTGGAGGCCGGGACGCAGGGCATCACGGTCGAGCACCGCAACGCGTTCATGGGCCTGCGCGGCAT
>JAEKKI010000072.1 GCA_019510485.1 Catenulisporales bacterium | reverse complement strand
CGGGCGGAGGGGGTGTGGGCGGGGGCCGGGTTTAGCTTCGGGTTGGGTGCCGCTTACTTTCGGTGCAGGGACGGTGCGTCATTCGGAGTGTGTGGGAGTCGGAGTGGGGGTCCGTGCGGGCCCGGGAGCGGTTCTTCGCCGGCCGGGGGGTCGGGGGGTGGACCGGGGTTTCGGCGAGGGCTGGTGGTGCCGGTGGGAGTGCCGGGGCCGGGGTGCGGTCGGGGATTCTGGCGTCGTGGGAGCGGTGTCGGGCGCGGGGGTTGGGGCCGGAGGTGGATCTGCCCTATGAGCCGGGGGTGGAGGCCGAGGAGGTGCTGCTGCGGGCTTCGGCGCCGGTGTTGGAGCGGCTGCACGGGTTGCTGGTCGATACCAAGGTGAGTGTGGTGTTGACCGACGCGCGGGCGCGGGTGCTGGTGCGGCGGGCCGGGGAGCAGGGGTTGAACCGGCATCTGGATGCGGTGCAGCTCGCGGAGGGGTTCAGCTATCACGAGGCGGATGCCGGGACGAACGGGATCGGGACCGCGTTGGCGGAGGGGCGGGCGGCGGTGGTGTTGGGCGGGGAGCACTTCGCGGACCGGTATCTGGCCTTCGCGTGTGCGGGGGTGCCGATACGGGACCCGTTCAGCGGGCGCATCCGCGGGGTCGTGGACCTGACGTCGTGGGCCCGGGACGGCAGTCCGCTGATGGCGGCGCTGGCGGCGCAGGCCGCGGAGAACATCGAGCTGCGGTTGTTGGAGCAGTATTCGGCGCGCGAGCGGGCGCTGGTGGAGTCGTGCCGGGGAGCCGACCGGACTGGTTGGACGACCTCGGCCGACGCCGACGCTGACGGCACCGGCGCGGTCGGCCTCGGCGGGCGCCGCGACCGCGAACTCGTGAGGGACAAGGCAGCGGAGCTGGTCGCGGCAGCCCGGCGGGACGTGGTGATGATCCCGCTGACCGATGGACGACAAGCGAGGCTGACAGCCCGCACCGGTCGCACCGCGGCCGGGACGGAGGTGGTCACGGTGGAAGCGGAGACGACGAGCCGGGAGCCGGTGATGGCGGACCCGGCGTCCGCGGACCCGACATCCACGGACCCGGCGCGACCGGCACGATCAGCACAATCGGCACGAGGGGACGTGATGAAACCAGTCCGCGAAGCCGACGCAGCATCGCCCACCACACGGCTGGCGGCGCGCGAAGCCATGACACCCCCACCGGGCGGAGCGCGCGCGGCGCTCACCCTAGTGACTGGGACACCAGCGATCCCCGGCCAGACCCGCTCAGCGCGGCAAAATCCGACGGATCCAGAACCGCACAAGCAACCCGAGCCAGACAAAGGCCTATCAGCGCTTCCCGCACCATCCACCCTCGACCCGCCCACCCCCTACCCCCCTCCCCCGCCACCAGCCGAACTCGTCCTCGTCGGCGAACCGGCCGTCGGCCGCATCGCCGTAGCCGCACGCCAGCGCCTGGCCATGCTCCTGGACGCCAGCGGCCGCATCGGCACCACCTTGGACATGGAACTCACCGCCGGGGAACTGGCCGAGATCGCGCTGCCCGATTTCGCCCAGCACGCGGCAGTCGACCTGGCCAGCTGGGTCCTGGACGGCGAAGACGGCCCGCCGCCGAACGCCGAAGTCAAACTACGCCGAGTCGCGGTCCGCACCATCCGCACCGGCAAGACGCACCTCCCGCCCGGAGCCCACGTCGCCTACAACACCGCCACCGCGCAAGCCCGCTGCATGGGACAGCGGCAGCCGGTACTGGACGCGGCGCTCACCGCCGCGACCGCGGGCACGCGCTGGGTGGCCGAGGACCCCGACAGCTCGGTGATCGCCGCGCCGATCATGGTCCAGGGCACCCTCCTGGGCGTCGCCTCCTTCTACCGCCTCGGCACCGCCGGACCGTTCGACGAAGACGACCTCCAGCTGGCCGGCGACCTGGCCTCACGCGCCGCCGTCTGCCTGGACAACGCACGCCGCTTCGAGCGGGAGCGCGCGATGGCGCTGGCCCTGCAACGCAGCCTGCTGCCACGCGCCTTCCCGATGCAGTGCGCGGTAGAGGTGGCGCACCGCTACCTGCCCGCGCAGCAAGGCGTCGGCGGCGACTGGTACGACGTGATCCCGCTGTCCGGCGGCCGCGTCGCGCTGGTGGTGGGCGATGTCGTCGGACACGGCATCCACGCCGCGGCGACGATGGGGCGCCTGCGCACCGCCGTGCGCAATTTCAGCGCGCTGGACCTGACGCCGGAGGACCTGCTGTGCCAGCTGGACGCGCTGGTGGAGTCGATGGACGCCGACGAGGCCGAGGACCGGCGCGGCGTCGGCATCATCGGCGCGACCTGCCTGTACGTGGTCTACGACCCGGTCACCGGCCTGTGCTCGATGGCCGCGGCCGGCCACCCCTCGCCGGCGGTGGTGGCCCGGGACGGCTCGGTACGGTTCCTCGACCTGCCGACCGGTCCGCCGCTGGGCCTGGGCGGCTCCGACTACGAGGCGGTGGAGCTGCCGATCGAGGAAGGCGGCACCCTGGTTCTCTACACCGACGGCCTGGTCGAGAGCCGGGACCAGGACATCGACACAGGACTGGAGCGCTTGAGCACGGTGTTGGAGGGCGCCGGCCGGGATCCGGAGGAGCTGTGCGCGTCGGCCATCGGCGGCCTGCTGCCGGCCCGTCCTTATGACGACGTCGCGCTGCTGGCCGCGCGCGCCCGCCGCACCACCGCGGACCGGGTCGCGACCTGGGACGTCCCGCTGACGCCGGAGTCGGTGGCGTTCCTGCGCGCGGAGGTCTCCCGCCAGCTGCGCGCCTGGCGGCTGGGAGACCTGGTGTCCACCACGGAGCTGGTGGTCAGCGAGCTGGTGACCAACGCGATCCGGCACGCCACCGGCCCGGTGGAGCTGCGCCTGCTACGTGATCGAGCCCTGATCTGCGAGGTCGCCGACGGCAGCAGCGTGTCCCCGCGGCTGCGGCGCGCGCAGACGTTGGACGAGGGCGGCCGCGGCCTGTTCCTGGTGGCGCACCTGTCGCGGCGCTGGGGCACGCGGTACACGCCGCGCGGAAAGGTGATCTGGGCCGAGCAGCCGCTGCCGGCCAACGGCGACTATTAAGCGACAGCTGAGCGACTACCGAGATCCCCGCGTCGCAGACTCCAGATACGCCAGAGCCTGCTCCGGCTCCTCGGCGAAGTACACCAGCTCGCTCAGCGGACGCGGCAGGAACCCCTCGTCCTCCATCCGCTGGAACTGCTGCTTGAGCCCGTCGTAGAACCCCGCGGTGTTCAGCAGCACGACAGGCTTGTCGGTGTGACCGTGCTTCTTCAGCTCCAGGATCTCGGTCGCCTCGTCCAGCGTGCCGGTACCGCCGACCATGATCACGACGGCCTCGGCCTTGTCCAACAGCAGCCGCTTCCGCTCGGCGAGATCGGCGGCGACGATCATCTCGTCGGCCTCCGGGCGCGCCATCTCGGCCAGGAATTCCACCGACACCCCGCACAGCCGGCCGCCGGCCGCGTGCACCCCGTCGGCGACGACCTTCATCAGGCCGACGTCAGAGCCGCCCCAGACCAGGGTGTGACCGCCCTTGCCGAGCCGCTCGGCGAAGTCGCGGGCCGGCGCGGTGTAGCGCTCGGCGAGGTCGGCGGCGGAGAGGAAGACACAGATGCGCATGGGTTCACCGTACCCAGGCCCGGACGGGCCGTTAATCGCCCGGGCCCGGGCGCAGCGCCGGATAGCCTGCTGACATGGCACGCGACGAGCGCGGGGTCACCCCGCAGAGCGAGGACTTCTCCGCCTGGTACAACGAGTTGGTCACCAGGGCCCAGCTGGTCGAGCGCGGCCCGGCGAAGGGCACCATGGTCATCCGACCGTACGGCTACCGGGTGTGGGAGCTGCTCCAGGCCGAGCTCGACCGGCGGATCAAGGACACCGGGCACGAGAACGCGTACTTCCCGCTGTTCATCCCGGAGTCGTATCTGAAGCGGGAGGCCGAGCACGTCGAGGGGTTCGCCCCGGAGCTCGCGGTGGTCACCCACGCCGGCGGCAAGGAGCTGGAGGAGCCGCTGGTCGTGCGGCCGACGTCGGAGACGGTCATCGGGGAGATGATGGCCCGCTGGATCTCCTCCTACCGGGATCTGCCGCTGCTGTTGAACCAGTGGGCGAACGTAGTGCGCTGGGAGCTGCGGCCCCGCATGTTCCTGCGCACGACGGAGTTCCTGTGGCAGGAAGGGCACACCGCGCACGCCGACGAGGCCGACGCGATGCGCGAGACGCTGCAGATGCTCGACGTGTACGAGCAGGTGGCGCGCGACATCGCCGCGATCCCGGTGGTGCCCGGAGAGAAGACGCCCGGGGAGCGGTTCGCCGGCGCGGTGCAGACGTTCACCATCGAGGGCATGATGCGCGACGGCAAAGCGCTGCAGTGCGGGACCTCGCACTACCTGGGCACCAATTTCGCCAAGGCGTTCGGCATCCAGTTCTCGAACGACGCCGGGCAGCTGGAGCTGTGCCACACCACGTCGTGGGGCATGTCGACGCGCATGATCGGCGGCGTCATCATGACGCACGGCGACGACAAGGGCCTGGTGTTGCCGCCGCAGCTGGCGCCCTACCAGGTGGTGATCGTGCCGATCGCGCGCGGCGATCAGAGCGAGGCGGTGCTGGAAGCAGTCCGGACACTGGCGACCAGGCTGAAGGACGCCGGGATCCGCGTCCACGTCGACGACCGGCCGCAGGTGTCGCCCGGCTTCAAGTTCAACGACTGGGAGATGCGCGGCGTGCCGCTGCGGCTGGAGATCGGGCCGCGCGATCTGGCGGCCGGGACGGCGCTGATGGCGAAGCGGCTCGGCGGCGAGGGGAAGATCGCGGTCAGCATCGAGGACGCGCCGGAGGTGTTGCGGGCCGCGTTGGCGGACTTCCAGGCGTTCCTGCTTCAACGCGCGACGGAGTTCCGTGAGTCTCGGACGGTGCCGG
Source organism: Catenulisporales bacterium (assembly GCA_019510485.1). Classification (GTDB taxonomy): domain Bacteria; phylum Actinomycetota; class Actinomycetes; order Streptomycetales; family Catenulisporaceae; genus Catenulispora. Next base: position 10,320 of record JAEKKI010000072.1, on the reverse strand, counting down.
TGAATTCCTGGGCTGAGTTCAGCGCGGCGGTCTCGACCGGATGGGCGCGGGCGCTGCATTGCGGGCGGCCGGAGTGCGAGGACGAGATCAAGGCGGAGACCGCGGCCACGCCTCGGTGCATCCCGTTGGCGGGCGCGCAGGAGAGCGGGGCGTGTATTCGCTGCGATGCTCCTTCTGCTTACGGGAAGCGGGTGCTGTTCGGACGCGCCTACTGAGGAGTGACCACGCTACCCGCCGTCGCCGGGTCGCAGACGTCTGATGACGCCGGAGCGACGGCGGGGCGGCGTGTCAGGGCGCGCACACAGCACCACCGTGGTCGGCATCACCGGGCACTCCGCGTAGAGAGCGGCCTTGGTGATGCGGAAGCCGGCGTCGCCGAGGAGCACGGTGAGGCATGAGGTCCCGGTGCGGTGGTCCCAGGCGGCGACGCCGGGAAGGTGGGCCAGGATCAGCAGGCCCTCCGGCGCGGTGACGCGGCGCAGTTCCGCCAGCACCGGCCGCGGGTCGGGCCAGTGGTGGGAGCCGGCGGTGCAGGTGACGACATCGAAGGCGGCGCTGATCAGCGGCAGGTGCGCGGCGTCGGCCTGGAGCAAGGCGACCTCGCGACGGCCGGCCCGCCTGTCCCCGAGCGGGTTCGGAGCCGCAGCCTGGGCCCGGGCTTGGGCCTGCTCCAGCATGCCGGCGGAGATGTCGGCGCCGAGCAACTCGGCGTGCGGGAAGCGAGCCGCCGCCGCGCGCAGAAGGCGGCCGGTGCCACAACCCAGATCCAGCACGCGATGCGGACTCGGCTTGACGCGCGCCGCGAGATGCAGCACGTGGTAGTGCAGCCGGGCGTAGAAAGCGTCCTGCAGAACGCTCGTGTCGTAGCCGGCGGCCCACAGATCGAAGCGCGCAGCCACCGGCGACTGGTGGTCGCCGCTCTGCGAGGCCGGGACGCTGGCCGAATCCACGGGTTACACACTGCCCGCGCCCTCTGCCGTGTGCAAGAGCGACAACCGCCGAGATATCGATCGCGCCACCGAGGATCGGCCGCGCCTGCGTCACAAAAGCCGCCGTCACAACTGCCTCCGTCACCCGAATCGGCGGCGCCGGCGACCCGCCGCTACCGAACTGTCAGAGCCTTGCGACAATCTGTGTCAGTGCCCGATGAACCGCTTCCCCTGCTGCCGCGCCTTCCCCTGCGCTCGCTGGACGACCTGGCGCGCTGCGCGGACGAGATCCACTCCGACCGGTGCCAGTGGCTCGGCGCCGACTCCCCCAGACCCTGCACCTGCGGTGTGCCGAAGGCCCTGCGAGCCCTCGCCGCCGCTGAGAGAAGCACCGTTGAGAGAAGCACCGCTGAGCACTAGCGAACTAGCTTGTCATGGTCACACCATCGCCCGGCGGCGCTCGACCAGCGTCCACAGCGTCGTGGTGGCCACATAAAGGCCGCTGGCCAGCGGGAGGACGGTCGCTGCGAGGACTGAACCGTAGGGCAGGTACGGCATCAGCTTGGCGGCACCGCCGGCGGGCGAATCCGCCGGGGCACTGCGCCGCATCCGACGCGAGGACCACGTCGCAAGCGTCGCGAGCGCAGCAAGCAGCAGCGCGAAGACCGCGAGATGGCCGACGCTGCCGAACGCCGCAGACAAGTGCGAGCCCAAGCCCACGCCGAACAGCCGGTCGCCCAGCAGGGCGTTGGGATGCCCGCCCACAGTCGGGGACACGAACAGCCGGTAGACGACGAAGAACACCGGGATCTGGAGCAGGCCGTGCAGCATGCCCGGCATGAGCGAGACGCCGTTGGCCCGATAGAGATCGAGCGTTTCGCGCTGCGCGCGCAGCGGGTCGTTCTGGTACTTGCGCTGGAGCTTCGCCACCGCAGGCGCGAGCGCGGCGCGCGCCTGCTGGGAGGCGGCTTGCGCACGCATCTGCGCGCGGTTGAGCGGATGCAGGCACAAACGGACGGCCGCGGTGAACACGACGATGGCCGCGGCCGGCCCGGCGCCGCCGAGGACGGGGACGAGGATCGCGGACAGCGCGGTGACGACGTGATAGGCCGCGACGATGGCAGGCGTGAGGAAAGAGAGGAACGACATGACGAACCCTTCGAAGGCATCTGGCGCATGGCGAACTCGGTGAGCTCAGTGAGTTCAGTGAGATCGGAGATCAGCGAGATGGACCGTCTACCAGGGCAGGAGCCGACGTGGCTCAAACCGAGCCGGCAGCCGAAAGCCGGTTAGTCAGACGGTCACAGGGTTCGCCCCGGGCGCTCGGGGACGAGGCTTCCCGGCAGCGTCGGGATCGCGCTGTGGCAGGAAAGCCGTGTCGCGCGACAACGAGCGCGCGACTGCCGCACTGTTCGCAGCCTGCACGGTCCCGGCGATCAAGACCGAGACGGCACAGCACCGCAACGCCGCGGTCAGCAGCGCGAGGGCAGAGGCGGACGCGACCAGCGCAGCGGTGTGCTGCCCGCCGGTCAACGCGAGAAGCGTCACGAACGCGGCGAGCAGGCTCGCGGCGGTGGCCCCTCGAAGCGTCATAGCGTCAGAGTACCGCCGCCGGTCGCGCTATGACGCGTTGACATCAGGTCATTTCCGAGCCACTGTCGCGACAGCCGCGATCGCCGCATCGAGCTGTGCCTCGGTGACGAAGTAGTGCGGCGAGGCCCGGACGATCTGCGTGAGACCGCGGCGGGACATGTCGTGATACGTCAAGGAACGGCTTGAGACGCTGACGGTGATGTCCTGCGCGGCAAGCAGCGTCCTGACCTCCTCAGCCGCATGACCGTCAACGGAGAAGGTGACCAGACCTGCCTTCCGGGCCCCGACGTCGTGCACTGTCACCCCCGGCAGCTCGGCCAGTCCCGCGCGCAGACACGCAGCACGCTGCGTCACCGCCTCCTCCACGGCCTCCTGCCCCAAGTCGAGCAGATACCGCGCGGCGGCGATCAGGCCGAGGCGGGCGGCGACGTTGTGTTCCCACAGTTCGTAGACGCGGGCGTCGGAGCGCAGTTCGTAGGTGTCGGCGCCGGTCCAGGTGGCGCCCTGCAGGTCCGCGTACCTCGGCGCCAGGACGGCGGCGGCACGGTCGCGGACGACGAGCAGGCCGGTGCCCCGCGGGCCGCGCAGCCACTTGCGGCCGGCGCCGGTGAGGATGTCGACGTCCAGGGCCTCGGCGTCCATGGCCAGGTGGCCCACGGACTGGCAGGCGTCGAGCAGCACCAGGGCGCCGGCGGCGTGCGCGGCGTCGCTGATGCGGCGGACGTCGGCGACCACGCCGCCGTTGGTCGGGATGTGCACCACCGAGACCAGCTTCACCCGCTCGTCGAGCATCGCTTGCAGGGCGTCGGCGGAGAACGGGCCGTCGGCGTCGGAGGGCACCACCTCGACCTCGGCGCCGACCGCTTCGGCACGCATCAGCAGCGGGATCGCGTTGCCGCCGTACTCGACCTCGCCGACCAGCACGCGGTCGCCGGCCGCCAGCGGCAGGGCGTCGAACGCGGTCAGCCAGGAGCGTGTGTTGCCGTCGGTGAAGGCGACCTGGTCCGGGCGGCAGCCGAGCAACTCGGCGAAGACGCCGTAGCCGGCCTCGGCGTCCGCGGCGCGCTCGGCGGCGGCCTCGGAGCCGCCGATCTCGGCCTCGCGCCGCAGGTGGGCCACGACCTCGGCGAGGACCGGGGCGGGCATCAAGGAGCAGCTGGCGCTGTTCAGGAAGACCCGCTCGGCGGCGCCCGGGGTGTCGGTCAAGACCTTGTCCACGTCGATCACCCTCCAGAGGGTAGCCGCGAGCCGCGAACCGGGCGCCCCGACCTGCGCCCGGCGGAACCTGGCTGATCGCTGTGAGCAAACCCGGTTGCCTCCCGCGGCGCCGCTGGACGACGGTAGTCCCCGTGCCGATACGCCACCCATTGGCCGCGCTGAGATCCTCCCGCCGCGTGCGCGCGCTCCGACTCCTCGCCTCGGTCGGTCCGGGCCTGCTGTGGACCGTCGCCGCCTTCGTCGTCGCCGAGGCCGTGCTGCCCAACCTGACGCTGATCGCGATGGGCCGCGCCACCGGCCGCATCCCCGCCGCCGCCCGCGACGGCCTCGGCTCCGGTGCGGGCCACTCGCTGCTCATCGCCCTGGCCATCGCAGGGGTCTGCTATGGCCTGTCGCTCCTGCGCGGCCCGGCCCAAGACGCGCTGTCGGCCCTCGTGCGGGCCCGCATGGTGGTGACGCTCCAGCGGCGCCTGGTCACCGCGGTCGGCGCCCCGGCCGGGATCGCGCACCTGGAGGACCCCGAGACGCTGGACCGGCTGGCCAACGCGCAGGGCCAGCTGATGAACGCGGCTCCCGCCGACGCCCCGATGACGATCGCCGCGCAGCTGGGCGGTTGGCTGTCCGGGACGATGGCGTGCGTCGTGCTGGCCACGTTCCGCTGGTGGCTGGGCTTGGCGATGTTCGCGGCCTGGATCGCGGTACGGCGTCCGCTCGGGCAGCTGATCCGCACCCGCGTCGGCAGCTTCCGCGCCGCCGGCGAGCCGCTGCGCCGGGCCTGGTATGTGTTCGCGCTGGCCACCCGGCCGGCGGCGGCCAAGGAGGCCCGGGTGTTCGGCCTGGGCGGCTGGCTGGCCGCCGAGCACCGCGCGCACTACGTCGCCGGGCTCACCCCGACCTGGCACGAGATCCGGCGGCAGGGCCGGCGGGTGGCGGCGGTGGCCGTCGGGGTGTTCGCGGTGTTCGCCCTCGGCGCCGGCACGCTCGGCTGGACCGCCTACCACCGGGAGGTGGGGCTGGGGACGCTGGCGGTGATGCTGACGATGCTGCCCTCGTCGATGGCGGTCGGGTCGGTGTCGATGACCGACTTCCAGCTGGAGATGATGCTCACGGCGCTGCCCGATCTGGACGCGCTGACCGCGTCGCTGGTCCCGGCGGCCGAGCCCGCGGATTCCGGTGGGTCCGCGGTCGATCCGGCCGGGATGCCGCGCCGGGAGATCGTGTTCGAGGACGTCGGCTTCCGCTATCCCGGCGCCGAATCAGAGGTCTTCGACGGCCTGGACCTGACGCTGCGCGCCGGGGAGTCGACGGCGCTGGTCGGCGGCAACGGCGCCGGGAAGACGACGCTGGTCACCCTGCTGGCCCGGCTGCGCGACCCGAGCCGCGGGCGGATCCTCGTGGACGGCGTGCCGCTGAACGCGTTGCGCACGCGCGAGTGGCAGCGGCAGGTCGCCGTCGTCTACCAGGACTACACGCGCTATCCGCTGACCGCGCAGGAGAACGTCGCGCTGAGCCTGCTCGGCGGGCCGGTCGATGAAGAGGCCTTACAACAGGCCGCCGATCGCGCGGGCGCTCTGGACCTCGTCAAGGATCTGCCGAACGGCTGGCACACCGTGTTGTCGCCGCAGTACGAAGGCGGCCAGGACCTGTCCGGCGGGCAGTGGCAGCGCATCGCCCTGGCCCGTGCGCTCTATGCGATCGCGCGCGGGGCGGGCGTGCTGGTGCTGGACGAGCCGACGGCGCAGCTCGACGTCCGGGCCGAGGCGGCGTTCTACGAGCGGTTCCTGGAGATCACGCACGGCGTGACGAGCATCGTGATCTCGCACCGGTTCTCCACAGTCCGGCGCGCCGACCGCATCGCGGTGCTTGACGGCGGCCGCATCACCGAACTCGGCGACCACGCGCAACTGCTCGCCCGCGAGGGCACGTACGCCGAGATGTTCCACAAGCAGGCCGCGGCGTTCACCGGAGGGCGCGAGAAGAGATGAGCAGCAGCGCCGAAGCCGTCACCGAGTCGCCGTCCACCACCGAACCGCCCGCGGCGAGCCGGTTCGAACCGTCGCGCCGCCGCCTGCGCCGCAGGCTCTTCGGCGTCCTGATCGGGTCCGGATTCCGGGCCGCGCCGGGCATGATGACCGCCTCGGTGGTGATGGGCCTGCTGGGCACCGCCGCCTCGGTCAGCTATCCGATCGGCTACCGGGTCCTGGTCGACGCGGCGCTGCGGCACGACGCCGCGCGGGTCGCGCTCGGCGCGGCGGTGGTCGCCGTGCTGTTCGGCGCCGGCTGGGTGCTGCAGAACCTGGCCGTGGCGCAGGGTTCGCCGCTGACCGACACGGTCAACGTCTACCACGCCGAGCGGATCGCCACGCTGGTCAACGACATCCCAGGGCTCGAACACTTCGAGGATCCGGAGGTGCTGCGCGAGATCGAGCAGCTGCGCGACGGCCGGCGCGGGATCGCCGCGGCGCCGAGGCAGATCACCGGCATGGCGTCCAACGCCATCCGGGTCGTCATCACCGCCGTGCTGCTGGCCGGCGTCTATCTGCCGGTGCTGCTGGTGCCGCTGGCGGCCGTGGCCCCGGCGCTGGCGGCCCGGCGCGCGTCGAGGATCGCCAAGCAGAACGAGACCGACCTGGCCGACGACCGGCGGCTGCTCGGCGACCTGTTCACCATCGCGACGTCGGCGGACACCGCGAAGGAGCTGCGCACCTACGGCATCGCCGACGACCTCGCGGCGCGGCACCATGAGATCGGCGACGCCGTGCGCGAATCCTCGGTCTCCGCGGCGCTGCGCGGTGCGGCGTGGGAGGCCGCCGGGTGGCTGTTCTACGCGGCGTTCTTCATCACCGCGATCATCGTGCTGGTGCTGCGGGCCGCGCACGGGCAGGTGTCGGCGGGCGAGATCGTGATGGTCGTCAGCCTGCTACGACGGGTTCAGACCCAGCTGTCGACGGCCTCCGACACCGCCGGGAGCCTGGCGAACTCGATCCGGAACGCCCGGCGGCTGCTGTGGCTGGAGGAATACGCCGCCCGGCAGCGGCCGGCCGGGACCGAGCCGGTGCCGGCGACGCTGCGGGCCGGGATCCGGCTGGACGGCACCGGGTTCGCGTATCCGGGCTCTGACAAGCAGGTGCTGAGCGACGTCACCCTCACCCTGCCCGCCGGGTCGACGGTCGCGCTGGTCGGCGAGAACGGCGCCGGGAAGACCACCCTGGTCAAGCTGCTCACCGGGATGTACGCGCCGAGCCGGGGCCGGGTGCTGGTCGACGACACCGACCTGGCCGCCCTGGACCTGGCGGCGTGGCGGGGCCGGGTGACGGCGACGTTCCAGGACTTCGTGCGCTTCCAGACCCCGGCCCGGCAGGCGGTCGGACTCGGCGACCCGCCGCGGATCGACGACCGGCCGGCGCTGGCCGCGGCGGTCGAGCGGGCCGAGGCCACGGCGCTGGTGGCCCAGCTGGCCGACGGCCTGGACACCCAGCTGGGCCGGTACTTCGCCGGCGGGCGCGAGCTGTCCGGCGGGCAGTGGCAGCGCATCGCGCTGGCGCGGGGGCAGATGCGGGAGCAGCCGCTGCTGACGGTGCTGGACGAGCCGACGGCGGCGCTGGACGCGGTGACCGAGGCGGCGGTGTTCGACCGGCACGTGAAGATCGCCGCCGAGCGGCGGCACCAGGGGGCGATCACGCTGTTCGTCTCGCACCGGTTCTCCACAGTGCGGGCCGCCGACCTGATCGTCGTGCTCGACGGCGGGCGGGTGGTGGAGACCGGGAGCCATGAGGAGCTGATGGCGGCCGGGGGGCATTATGCGCAGCTGTATACGTTGCAGGCGCGGGGTTATCTGGATGATGCGAAGTAGACGGTGGCGCGGGCGGCGCCGGTCGGTCGCCGAGCTTGTCATGACCTGTTACGACCACCAGCAGTGAAGAGATCGGAACGCGACCGCTCCACACTTTGGCGATGTCGGGATCAGAGTCCTCCCAGCTCCCGGATCATGACGGTGAGACCTTCCATGAATTCATAGGAGCTCGGCAGGATTTGGCTGCTTGCGGTCGCCGTCTGAGCGTCGGGGGTGACGGTGATCGGCTCAAGGGTGTCGTTGGTGATGCGCATGCTGGTGGCGCCCTCGCAACCGCGGTCGGTGAAGGTGTGCGGTGCGAGCAGGTTGGCGGCCAGGTAGTCGTGGGTGCACAGGACCGACCCGTCGGGGGCCATGTGCTGCACGACGACGACGCCGACATCGGCGTGTGCGTTGCCGGCTGTGAGGCCGCAGATCAGGAGGGCTGCCCCGGCAGCGGCCACAGCGGTGCGGAAAGAGCGCATGAGTCCTCAGTGAGTTCGGTGGAAGGTCGCCGGCGAGCGCGGAAGGTCACCATGGCCATGCCCGGCCGCAGGCGCACGTGAACCCCGGTTCGACCGAAGGACCCATCGCCGGGAAGGCGATCTACGCGGCCCACCTGAAGCGTCTCCTCTCCGTGCCGCTGGTGCCGTCTACCGAGTCGAAGTGCCGGCTGTCCAGTCACAGCACACCTGTGACGCCCAGCTGTAGTTGGCGGCCGAGAGGTTGGCGACCTGCGGTTTCCCAGAGCTGGTTGGCGATCGATTTTTCGAATTCCCAGTTCTAGTTGGCGGCTTCGTACACGAGACCTTGAGCGCGCGCTATCCCGCTGGTCGGCTACGAGGGCCTGTCGTAACGCGCGTTACAATCACGCGTGTGACGAGAGATGTATCTCAGGTGCGGTGGCTGCTCATCGTGGTGCGGTTGGCCACCGAGCCGTCTCGGCCGCGGGTGGCGGTATGGCGCGAGCTGCGGAAAGTCGGTGCCCTGTCGTTGGGCCAGGGGGTGTGGGCGATGCCAGATGTGCCGGCGTTCGCCGCCGGGTCGGCCCGCGCGATCGAGCTCACCGAGGCGGCCGGCGGCAGCGCCACTGTGCTGGAGGCTTCTGGTCGCACCCCGGCCGACGCCGGCCAGCTGGCGGCGATGTTCGACGCGGCTCGTGCGGAGGAGTGGTCCGAATTCCTGGGCGACTGCGGCAAGTACGAGGCCGAGCTCGCCAAGGAGATCGCCATCGGGAAGCTCACCCTGGCCGAGCTGGAGGAGGAAGAGCAGAGCCTGGAGCGGCTGCGTCGCTGGCACCGGGACCTGTCCGTGCGCGACGTGTTCGGTACCGCCGAGGGCCGACAGGCTGCGGAGCGGCTCAAGGCCTGCGCCGCCGGTCTGGAGGACTACACCAATCGGGTATTCGCCGCACTTCACCAAACCTGAGCCCACGAGGACCGGAGCAGATGACCGACACTGGGACCACTGAAGAGGCCAGGCTGCGGGCCCGGATGTGGCCGCTGTACGCGGCCGGGTTCACCACCGCCTTCGGCGCCCACGGCGTCGCGGCCAACCTCGGCGGATTCACCGCCGACCGACACCAGTCGCTGCTCGTTTTGGGCGGGTTGCTGGCCCTCTACGACGGCGCGGAGGTCCTGCTCAAGCCGGTCTTCGGGACCCTGGCCGACCGGATCGGCGCCAAGGCCGTGCTGCTCGGCGGCCTGATCGCCTTCGCCGCAGCTTCGACGCTGTTCGCCCTGTCGGACAACCCCGGGCTGCTGTGGGCCGCCCGCCTCGGCCAGGGCGCCGCAGCCTCGGCGTTCTCTCCGGCCGCGTCGGCACTGGTCGCCCGACTCAATCCGGCTGCGAAGCACGGCCGGGCGTTCGGCTCCTACGGCTTCTACAAGAGTCTGGGCTACACCGCCGGCCCGCTGCTCGGCGGCGCGCTGGCCGCCGTCGGCGGGCTGCGCCTGGTGTTCACGGTGATGGCCGTGCTCGCCGCCGCCGTCGCAGCCTGGGCGGCGGTCTCAGTGCCCTACGTCGCCCCGCTGCCGAAGACCCGGCAGACCGTCCTGGACTTGGCCCGGCGGCTGGCCGACGGCGGCTTCTGGCGGCCGACTTTGGCCTTGGCCTGCGCGACCGGAGCGCTGTCGGTCGGGGTCGGCTTCTTGCCGGTCCTCGGGCACCGCGCCGGCCTGGGCCCGGTGGTCACCGGCGCCGCGGTCTCCGTCCTCGCGCTGTGCGCCGCGATCGTCCAGCCCCGGGTCGGCCGTGCGTTGGATGCCGGGCAGATCGGCGCGACCGCCGGCTTGGCCGCCGGAATGCTGATCGCTGCGGGCGGTCTGGCCGCCGCGCTGGTGCCTGGGGTGGTCGGGCTACTGGTCTCGGCAGTCGCGATTGGCGCCGGGACCGGGGTGATCACCCCGCTGGGGTTCGCGGCACTGGCCGCGGCCACGCGGACCGAACGCCTGGGCCAGACCATGGGCGCGGCCGAACTCGGCCGCGAACTCGGCGACGCGGGCGGGCCGCTGATCGTCGGAGGCGTCGCCGTGGCCGCAACCCTCGGCGCCGGGTTCCTCACCCTTGCGGCACTGACCGCTCTGGCCACCTTGGCCGTCCGCCGCGGTAGCGATCGAACGGCTCCCGTTCCGACTCCGAGCGACCGTGCCTGACATCATCGCGGCGCCCAGGAAGACCGGCCGCCGGATATCTCTGGGAACCGCCAACTAAAGCTGGTGGTCACAACACCCGCCGCGAGGAGACGAG
>JAEKKI010000325.1 GCA_019510485.1 Catenulisporales bacterium | reverse complement strand
CGCAACACCTTCCGCATCCAGCGGCTCAAGGACAAGCTCGGCAACCGGTCGAACGCCTCCAGCGAGCCGGAGTTCGACGGCACCGTCGCGTGGCTGGTGGGCGAGGAGGGCCGGGGCGTCCGCACCATCATCGAGATGGTCAGCATGACCCGGCTCGACTGCGTCATCGGCTCCGCGGCGCTGATGCGGCAGGCCCTGGTCCAGGCCATCCACCACGCCCAGCACCGCAGCGCGTTCGGCGGGCTGCTCGTCGAGAAGCCGGCCATGCAGAACGTCCTCGCCGACCTGGCCCTGGAGTCGGAAGCGGCGACGACCCTGATGCTGCGTCTCGCAGGTGCGGTCGACCGCGAGGAGACCGCCTTCAAGCGGTTGGCCGTGGCGGTCGGGAAGTACTGGGTCACCAAGCGCTGCCCCGTCTTCGCCGGTGAGGCGCTCGAGTGCCTCGGCGGCAACGGCTACGTCGAGGACTCGGGGATGCCGCGGCTCTACCGGGAGGCGCCGCTCAACTCGGTCTGGGAGGGCAGCGGCAACGTCAACGCGCTGGACGTGCTCCGCGCGATGGCGCGCGAGCCGCAGTCGGTCGAGGCCTTCTTCGCCGAGGTGGAGCGCGCGGACGACGCCCGCATCACCGCTGCCGTCAGCGATCTCGCCAAGGACCTCGGCGAGGCCGACGAGGTGAGCGCGCGCCGGCTCGTCGAGCGGCTCGCCATGACGCTGCAGGCGTCGCTGCTGGTCCGGCACGCCCCCGACTACGTCGCCGACGCCTACATCGCCTCCCGGCTGGAGGGCGACTGGGGCTCCGCCTTCGGGACCCTCGGCCGGTCCACCGCCTTCACCGACATCATCGAGCGCGCAGCGCCTCGCTGATCCGTGCAACCTCCCGGGGGGTCGGGTCCGTCATGAAGGGCATGGAGGACGAGTTCCGGGAGCTGTACGCAGCTCGCGCGGCCGCCCTCCGTCGTACCGCCTTCCTGCTCTGCGGCGACTGGCACGCGGCCGAGGACCTCGTCCAGGTGTCGTTCGCCAAGCTGTACGCCGCCTGGCG
>JAEKKI010000071.1 GCA_019510485.1 Catenulisporales bacterium | reverse complement strand
ACCCAATGGCCAGGAGGTGGTTGCAAGAGACGAGCTTGCCTGACCAAGGAGAGGACCAGAACCTCAGCCGGGGTGCGTGACCGTCGGTACGACGAAATACAGGCGGCAGGGCGCAAGTTAGCGCAATACTGGACCGGCCAATCGGCGCACAGCGGGTGGCCGAAGCTGCTCAAACTAGCTGGGGCACAGAGGTATCGAGAGTCAGAATCACAGGAAATCTTTCAATGACCGGATTGCCAATCGCAAATGAGTGGCGGCGTGCATCGTGCCTTGGATGCGGGTCAATCGTGAAGCGTGCGCGAGATGCGCATTCCATAATGGTTGGCACGCGAGATGGCAGCTGGCTTGCAGTGCTTGGGGTCGCCGCCGGACGCGGATATGGAGACAGCGAAGTACCGCCACCGGGCGTTCAAGTTTACGAACTGGGGGTCTGTCATGCGGCGTGCTGGCCGATAGCGCTCAGGAGCCTCCGGACGCAATCTGTTTCGCTCCCTGAAGCGCTCCCAGCTATTCTCGCGGAAGAGATCGACCCGGCAAGCCCAATGCTAAATCTAATGGCCCCGGTCGCCCAAGACACTTGCCCGTTCTGCGAGGAATTTGTCAAAGATCCTTCAAAGGAGGACATCTTTCCGCAATGGCTCATAAAGGAGCTGATCGCCGCTGGCGCGCGAGTCAAAATAGGGGGACTGTGGTCAACCAAGCCCGTCGGGCCTACTACGTACGCCTGCAGGGACTGCAACAACACATGGATGTCAACCCTAGAGCAGGACGCTCGGCCCTTACTTGAGCGTATGTTCTTCGAAGCTACTCTAAATGGCGAAGATCGGCTCATTTTGGCGAAATGGGCTGCCTCACGAGGGAATCCAAGTATGGGCTGGCGCTTTCCATGACACCACAAACTTCTTGACCGCACTACAGTGGGACATCTACGCCGAAGAAGGATCTGAAGATCCAAATCTCGTCATCGCCACGTGTGTCACGCTCATCGTTTATAGAGTAGTCCTCCAGGTTTCAATTCCGTTCTATCGCGAAATGCGAACTACGCCGGAGGATTTCAATAACTCTGTACTGGCAATTTGGCCGGGAGGTAAGGACGACGTGCACTGGCCCCCGCCATATTACTTCGACAATGAGTCAGTTAACGCCGTGGTGACCCGAATTTACGATAATCGGGAGCCCGTAGTTTCCAACGTCACACTTAATAGCACCAGGATCGTGGCCCCTCAGCGTTCGCCCAGCGCCTGACCGGCGCGAAAGAGGCCGGCCCGGAATCGGGCGGGCCTCTTGTGGCCTCAACGACCCCTTCTCGGGTCCTCCAGCGAATCCTCTGTGCAGCGGGCAATCCAGCCAGCCACGTTCCCTGGCGTGGCGTCGGCAACGGCGTGGCTTCGTCGCGTACCTTAGCGGATCAAGGTCCGTATTAGAGCGTTTTGTCCAGGAGGATTCATGACGACTACCCGCATTCGTCTCACCGCGGTCATCGCAGCTGCCCTCGTCGCCGCTTCCGCCGGTACCGCGGCAGCGACGCAGCACCACGCCCCCGCAGCCGCGCCCGCCATCGCGGCGAACGGAGGCATCGCCTATCTGCCCGCCGTCTTCGATCTGCAGCCGACCGCGTCCGGTACGTGGTCCAACACCGGCCTTGAGATCACGCTTCCTCGGCGCGGTACCTACGACCTCGACGCCAACGTTCGCGGGCGGCTCGGCGGCACTCCCGCGATCAACACGTACATCGTCGCCCGGCTTTGGAATGCCACGTCGGGGGCCGTCCTGTCGAACAGCGAGCGGCTCGTGGACCAGATCATCGATCTCAACCCCGGTAGCCGCCAGGCCGGCGACAACACGACCGCCCCGATCAGTGAGCGCATCACCGTGAGTGGGCCCACGACGATCAGGGTTCAGGCGAAGCGGGTGAACGCCGTCGGCGCGTCGAGTATCGCCTCGATCTATTCCGACGGGAACGGTGTCACGTCGTTGCGCTACGAGAAGGTCGCGCCCTGATAGTCGCCGGTGTGGATGATCGTCGGCTCGCTTGAGCCGGCCGATGCCGGGTCAGGGCAACTCTGGCGACCCCAGCAAGGCCCTGATCCGGCGCGACGGCGGCTCCACTCGGTGGCGGGCCGGCGGGCGCGACCTGGCCGCTCACCCCTGCGGCAGAGCCGGCAGGTCCCCGCTCTTCTCGTACTCGCTCATCATGTCGATGCGACGGATGTGCCGCTCCTCGTTGGAGAAAGCCGTCGCGATGAAGGCCTCGACGAACTTCGTCGCCTCGTCCTCCGTGTGCATGCGCGCGCCGATGCTGATGACGTTCGCGTTGTTGTGCTGGCGGCCCAGGCGGGCGGTTTCCTCGCTCCAGGCCAGGGCGGCGCGGATGCCGTGGACCTTGTTGGCGGCGATGGCCTCGCCGTTGCCGGAGCCGCCGATGACGACGCCCAGGGCGTCGGGGTCGGCGGCCACCTTGCTGGCGGCCAGCATCACGTAGGGCGGGTAGTCGTCCTCGGCGTCGTAGGTGTGGGGGCCGCAGTCGACGGCTTCGTGCCCGGCGGCGGTCAGCCAGGTGGCGAGATGGTTCTTCAGTTCGTAGCCGGCGTGGTCGCTGCCGAGGTAGATGCGCATATTGGCGATTATCCCATCTGGGGATGGGGTGGTTGTGCGGGCCACCCGTTCGGCGGATCGGGCGCGGGGCCGCGTGAGCAACGACACGCCCGGTGCCTCCCGAATCGTCCTTGTGTCGTCCCGCGCCCGGCGCTAACGTCCGCAGAAATTCGCACCGCTAGTTTTTGGGACGGCCCCTCGTGAGCGCGCACACCTTCATCGACCAATACATCGGCGGCAAGTGGATCCCGTCGGCGTCCCCTGAGACCCTCGACGTCCGCAACCCGGCGACCGAGGAAGTGCTCGCCGTCGTGCCCGCCGGAGGTGCGGCCGATGTGGACGCCGCCGTCGCCGCCGCCCGGTCGGCCGCCCGCGCGTGGGGAGCCGGCGACAAAGCCCAGCGCCTGGCGCCGCTCGAGCGGCTGGTGGCGGGTCTGGCCGCGGCGCAGGAGGAGATCGCCGAGACCGTGACGGCCGAGCTCGGCTGCCCGATCGGCTTCGCGACGTCGGTGCAGGCCGCGCTGCCGCTGGGCGTGGCGAACAACTACCTGGGCATCCTGGCCGGCTACGAGTTCGAAGAACGCGTTGGGCACTCGACCGTGTACCACGAGCCGGTCGGCGTGGTCGCGGCGATCACGCCGTGGAACTACCCGCTGCACCAGATCGTGGCCAAGGTGATCCCGGCTCTGGCCGCGGGCTGCGTCGTGGTCCTCAAGCCGGCCGAGGACACGCCGCTGACCGCGCGGCTGTTCGCCCGGCTGGTCGACGAGGCCGGCTTCCCGCCGGGCGTGTTCAACCTGGTCATCGGCACCGGGACGGCGGCCGGCGCGGCGCTGGCCGCCCACCCGGACGTCGACGCCGTCTCCTTCACCGGCTCCACCGCCGTCGGCCGGCTCATCGCCGAACAGGCCGGGCGCGGCATCAAGCGCGTGACGCTGGAACTCGGCGGCAAATCGGCCAGCGTGGTCCTGCCCGGAGCCGACCTGGCCAAGGCCGTGAACGTCACCGTCGCCAACGTCTTCGCCAACTCCGGCCAGACCTGCTCGGCCTGGACCCGCCTGCTGGTGCCGGAGGAGCAGTACGCCGAGGCGCTCGCGATCGCCGCCGAGGCCGCCGCCAAGTACGTCCCGGCGGACCCCGCCAGGCCCGAGACCCGCGTCGGTCCGCTGGTCAACGCCAAGCAGCTGGACCGGGTCCGCGGCTACATCAACGACGCCATCGCCGAGGGCGCCCGCGTCGTGGTCGGCGGCCCGCAGCCGCCGGCGGGCCTGGCGACCGGCTTCTACGTCAGCCCGACGATCCTGGCCGACGTCACCACCGACATGGCGGTGGCCCGCGAGGAGATCTTCGGCCCGGTGCTCTGCGTGATGTCCTTCGACGACGCCGAGGACGCGCTGCGCATCGCCAACGCCACCGACTACGGCCTGGCCGGCGCCGTGTGGGCCGCCGACGACGCCGAGGCCGCCGCCTTCGCCCGGCGCATGGACACCGGCCAGGTCGACATCAACGGCGGCCGGTTCAACCTCGCCGCGCCGTTCGGCGGCTACAAGAGTTCAGGGGTCGGCCGCGAGCTGGGGCGTCACGGCTTGGAGGAGTATCTGCAGACGAAGTCGCTCCAGTTCCGCGCCTGATAAGGCCTGCGGACACCAAGGGCCGCCCCCGACAACTGTCGAGGACGGCCCCTGATTTCGCCTACCGCCGATCTACAACGACCGGCCACTGCACCGCTACGGCGCCACCACGTGCCCGCCGACCGCGCCGGCAACCGCGTTCTCCACCGCGTTCGACACCGCGACCGGACCGCCGAAGATGTCGACGGACCCGCCCCCGGCCAGCGAGTGCGCCAAGCCCTGCAGCGCGGTCCGCGTGAAGCCCGGCAGCGAGGTCGGCATCGTCAGCAGCAGCGGGCTGTTCTCGTGCGCGAGCATCGCCGCGCCGGTGAGCGCGTCCGCGAACTGCATGCCGGTGGCCACACCCGCGTTCTGCGCGTACGGGAACGTCGCCGCGACCTTCGCAGCGGTCTCGAACCGGTCGCTGCCCGCGAGCGGGGTCAGGTGCCCGGCCCACGTGCCCGCCGCCGCCGAGACCGCTTGTCCGCCGACCGCGGCCAGAACGCCGGCGTGGTCGCGCATGTAGTCGTACACCGCCGGCGGCACGATCCTGTCGTTCGTGAGCAGGATCGCGGCCGGGCCGTCGCTGGTGAACACGTCCGAGGCGTAGGGACCGGCGGCCAGCGCGTCGGCGAAGCCGTTGCCGGTGGCCAGCACCACGTTGCTCGGGTCGCCCAGGGCGTGGGCGATCGCGACCGAGGTGGTGTAGCGGGTGTCGCCGGCGATGCGCTGGGCGGGTACCTTCAGCGCGCTCACGACCGCCGGGGTCACGGCCGCGTTGCCGCCGAGCACGTACACCTTGCCGCCGGGGGCGAGCACGCGGTGGATCTCGGCGACCACCCTCGGATCGGCCGCGTTGCCCGGCGTGAGCAGCAGCGGCGCGCCGAGCTTCTTGGCCAGCGGCACACCGGCCAGCGCGTCGGGGAAGTTGCTGCCGGTGGCCAGCACGACCGCCTTCGCCGAGCCCGCCTTCGGGAACGTCTTCTTCGACACCGCGATCGCCGTCGCGTACCGGTCGTCGCCGGCGACGCGGGTGACCGCCGGACCGCCCTGCGGCGGCGCGGCCGGGCCCTTCTGCGCCGCCAGCGCCGCCTCGAAGCCGGCCGCGGGCGAACCCAGGCCGGTGGCGTTGTCAAAGCCCGGAGTCGCGGTCAGCGAGGTGTCCTGGCCGACCTGGTAGAGCGTGCCGGCGTCGCCGTTGCTCCACATGCCCTCGGTGACGCCGGAGCGCGACGTCACGTCGTGGAACGCGCTGCTGTTCAGCGCGTACAGCGACGGGTTGGCGAACCCGACCGCGTGGCCGGAGGCTTCCTTGACGTCGGCCAGGACCGCCGCGAACTCCGGCGCGGCCACTGAGGTGCCGCCCATGTCGTGGTGGGCGTACTTGCCATCGGTGAACGCGACGTCCACAGAGGTGGCCAGCGAGCCGTTCATCGCGACGTCCGGCACGACCCGCATCGGCCGGGTGGCCGGGGCCGCCGTCTGGACGTTGGCGGCCAGCGCGCCGGGCACCTTCCCCGCCTGATACCAGGGCTGGACGATGTCCTCCGAGGTGCCGCCGCCGCCACCGAAGAAGAACGGGATGTGCCCGACACCGGGGTTCCAGCTCGCGTCACCGGCCTGCGCCTGAGCCCGATGGTCGCCCATCGAGGTCTCCCAGGCGTACCCGCTGGAGTTGGTGGCCAGTGTGGTGCCGCCGACGGCGGTGACCCACTGCGAGCTCACCGGCCACTCGGTCTGCTTGCGCGCCGAGTTGCCGTTGCAGTTGACGGCGCCGCCGGCCTTGTTCGCCGGGTCGTCGTCGCCGCAGTCGCCGCTGGAGAAGGTGAAGCTGATGCCCTCCAGCGCGCCCTTCTGGAAGATGCGGTCGTAGCCGGCCATGACCGCCGGGTCGGCGTCGCCGTCGGTGCCGTGGATGATCTCGCCCCACGAGTTGGACACGACGTCGGCCAGGTGCTTGTCCACGATCAGCTGTTCGGCGGCCATCAGGTCCTGGTCGGTGCAGGAGTTGGCGCCGACGTAGACGATGTCGGCGTCCGGGGCGAGCCCGTGCGCCATCTCCACGTCCAGCGACTCCTCCGCGGCGGCCGAACCGCAGGCGTCCGCTCCGCTGGTGTGGTTCCAGGCGCCCTCGTTCTTCCACTCGGTGTACTGCCCGTCACGGAACTGCTGGATCTTGTGGTCCGCGGACCACTGTTGAGCATCGCTGTACATCGTCTTGCTGGCGTACCAGTCCACGACCGCGATCCTGGCGCCCTTGCCGGTGTGGGTCAGTCCGTAGGCCTGCCGCAGCTGCTGCGGGCTGTACGGGCACGGAAGCACCGGGATCGTCGAGCCGTTGCTGCCGGCCGGCCAGCCGGTCGCGCTGTACTGGCCCCAGTAGGTGGTCGTGGTGGAGCCGCAGCCCGGGCTGGGGTCGCCGTCGCTGGTGATCCCGCTGCCCTGCGCCGAGTCCGTGTGCGCCCTCGTCGTGGCCTGAGACAGCCCCGACACGCCGGCGACGAGGCCGGCCACCGAACCCGGGATCACAGCAGCCGACGAAGCCGCGTACCCAACGCTCCCGTCCGGCCGCTGGTAGTTCTTGATCTGCGTCCCGAACGCCTTCTGCACCGCGCCCGCATCGCCCTCGGCGTCGATCCAGTCGCCCGACACCGCCGAGATCGACAGCCCGGCGCTCTTCAGCCAGTCCTGCACGGCGGCGATCTGCGCCGGCGTGGCGCCGAACCGCTGCTTGATCTGATCCGCGGTGAGGTACTGCTGGTAGCCCGGGCTGTCCGGGTCGGTCACGGCCCGCGCCGCCGCCGCGAGCCCGTCCGGGTCCTGACCCGTCAGGAAGACCCGGGTGGTGATGCGCTGCGAGGCCGGGACCGCGCCGCGGTCCTTGTCGGCCGTCGCCCACCCGGGGTGGGCGTTGTTCAGCATCTTGTTGTCGTGCTTGCTGTGCTGCGTGTCGTCGGCCTGGGCCGGCATGGCCTGCGTGGCCGCGGCGACCATGGCTATCGCCCCCGTGGCGAGCGCCTGGACACGCCGCCGGTGTGCGGCGTTCGGCATGTGTGAGTCCCTTTCCCCTGTGTGCTGAAGCCCCCGACAGTTCCGCGCGCACGGCGGAACTCATGGATTTTTCAGGGACGAACCACGTGTCTATCCACGTCAGGACCAGACCCACAACCTAGACATTGAGACCGTGACACGTTCGTGTCCTTACGTTGTGAATCGAATCGATGACGCAGAGTGCGCACCCCTGGCGGCCGCCACGCCGCACACCGAACTACTGCCGGCCATGCCGCTGATGACGCTGCAGGGCCATCCTCAACTGACCCCGAGGCCGTGAAACAAAAGAGACACACGACTGGGCGAAACTGGCCGCTGTGAGCACTGAGAGCACTGTGCGCGTCGTCGTCAACGAAGTCCCCTGGGACGACCCGCGAGCCGCCGCCCTCCGCGCCGCCCAGCGCATCGAGATCGACGCGCTCTACGGACCGGACAGCGAGCCGGGCCCCGCTCCCTCGGCGGCCGACATCGCACTGTTCCTGATCGCGTACGCCGACGGCCGGCCGGTCGGCTGCGGGGGTCTGCGACCACTGGAGCCCGGCGCGGTGGAGATCAAGCGCATGTATGTGGTGCCCGAGTGGCGGGGCCGGGGGGTGTCCACTGCTGTGCTGTCAGCCCTGGAATCCGCGGCAGCCCGGCGCGGCTGGACCACGCTCCGGCTGGAGACCGGCCCGGCGCAGACCGCCGCGATCCGCTTCTACGAGCGTTCCGGCTATGTCCGGATCCCCGGCTTCGGCCACTATGCCGATCATCCGGCCTCCCTGTGCTACCAAAGAGAGCTGTAACGAGTTCCGCCGACCGTTTCCTTCGCGGGCGCCACTCCGGGTTACGATGGGGCTTCGTATCCCGTCCACGCGCGACGACGCGCCAAGATCCCCCGCTGCCGTGGCCGGCAGCGCCGCAAGGAGACCAGCAGTGAAGAGCGCTGTCGAGACCCTGGACCCGACCCGGGTCCGGCTGACCGTTGAGGTCCCGTTCGAGGAGCTCAAGCCGAGCCTCGACGCGGCCTACAAGAAGATCGCCGAGCAGGTCTCGATCCCGGGATTCCGCAAGGGCAAGGTCCCGGCGGCGGTCATCGATCAGCGCTTCGGCCGCGGCGCCGCCCTGGAGGAGGCCATCAACTCCTCCCTGCCGCAGTTCTACGGCCAGGCGGTCGAGGAGAACAAGATCGAGGTCGTCGGACAGCCGGACGTCGACCTGCAGGAGCTGGAGCCTGGCCAGACGCTGAAGTTCACCGCCGAGGTGGACGTGCGCCCGGACTTCGAGGTGCCGGCGTACGAGGACATCGAGGTCGAGGTCGAGGACGCGACCGTGGCCGACGAGGCCGTGGACGAGCGCATCGACCAGATCCGCAAGCGGTTCGGCTCGCTGAAGGAGGTCGACCGCGCGGTGCAGGACGGCGACTTCGTCACGCTGGACCTGACCGCCACCATCAACGGCGAGGTGCTGGAGGACGGCACCGCCACCGGCATGAGCTACGAGGTCGGCTCCACCCAGCTGGTCGAGGGCACCGATGAGGCGATCATCGGCAAGACGGCCGGCGAGACCGCGACCTTCGCCTCCCAGCTGCTCGGCGGCTCGCACGCCGGCGAGGAGGCCACCATCGAGGTCACGGTGGTCACCGTCAAGGAGCGCGAGCTGCCCGAGCTCGACGACGAGTTCGCCCAGCTGGCCAGCGAGTTCGACACCATGGAGGAGTTCCGCGCCAACGTCCGCGAGACGCTGGAGCGCTCCGAGCAGTTCGAGCAGGTCGCCGCGGCCCGGGACAAGGTGCTGGAGGTCCTGCTGGAGCGGGTGGACATCCCCCTGCCGAAGTCGGTCGTCGAGGCCGAGCTGGCCTGGCGCAACGAGGCCCTGGACCGGCAGATCTCCATGGGCGGCATGTCCCGCGAGGGCTTCTTCAAGCTCCAGGAGAAGACAGAGGACGAGTACAACGCCGAGCTCGACGCCGAGGTGCGCGACGGCGTCAAGGCCCAGTTCATCCTGGACAAGCTGGCCAACGCCAAGGAGATCTCGGTCAACGAGGGCGAGCTGACCAACCACCTGATCCAGCGCGCGGCCCAGGCCGGCATGCGCCCGGACGAGTTCGCGCAGCAGATCTCGCAGGCCGGCCAGATCCCGGCGCTGGTCGGCGAGGTGCGCCGCGGTAAGGCTCTGAACCTGGTGCTGGAGGCCGCCACCGTCAAGGACGCCGCCGGCAACGAGATCGACGTCAAGAAGCTCAACGAGCCGGACGCCGAGGACACCGACGGCGAGAGCCCGGACAGCCACGGCCGCACTCCGGACGACGAGCACTACGGGCACAAGCACGACTGATCTCGCGCTCCAGTAGTACTAAAGCCCTGCCGCACGAACGGCAGGGCTTTTAGCGTATGCCGTCAGCGAACAAGGGCCGGGGCGCCGACGTGGCGGGGGACCGGAGCGTTAGGGTCGTTGTTGGACCTGGCGATCACGGCCTCCGGCGGATTTTGTTTTCGCACCGGTCCGCGCACTCCTCTTCCGAGACGAACCAGGCAGGGTGAACCTATGACGACGCCGCTGACCCCGATGGCCCGCGCGGGCGCGGACAGCCCGTTCGGCCTGAGCGACCAGGTCTACAACCGGCTGCTGCGCAACCGGATCATCTTCCTGGGGACCCAGGTCGACGACGACATCGCGAACTCGCTGTGCGCGCAGTTGCTGCTCCTCACCGCCGAGGACAGCGACAAGGAGATCTACTTCTACATCAACAGCCCCGGCGGCTCGGTCTCGGCGGGCCTGGCGATCTACGACACGATGATGTACATCCCCAACGACATCGTGACCGTGGGCATGGGCATGGCGGCCTCCATGGGCCAGTTCCTGCTCACCGCCGGCACCCCCGGCAAGCGCTTCGCGCTGCCGAACACCGAGATCCTGCTGCACCAGGGATCGGCCGGGATCGGCGGCTCGGCGGCGGACATCCGGATCCAGGCCGAGCGGCTGCTGCGCAGCAAGAAGCGGATGGCCGAGCTGACCGCGCAGCACACCGGGCAGTCGCTGGAGAAGATCGAGAAGGACTCCGACCGCGACACCTGGTTCAGCGCCGAGGAGGCCAAGGAGTACGGCCTCATCGACGACATCATGACGCACGCCAACGACGTCCCCGGCGCCGGCGGCACCTCCGGGTCCTGATTCCACTCGGCGACCCGGCCGTCCCGACATCCCCCTTGCCGCCCCCTCCGGAGGACCCTGAGATGAACGACATGCAGTACCGCGGGCCGCAGCACGACGCCCGCTACATCGTCCCCAAGTTCAGTGAGCGCACCAGCTACGGCTTCCGCGAGTGGGATCCGTACTCGAAGCTGTTCGACGAGCGGATCATCTTCCTCGGCGTGCAGATCGACGACGCCTCGGCCAACGACGTGATGGCCCAGCTGATCACGCTGGAGTCGATGGACCCGGACCGGGACATCTCCATCTACATCAACAGCCCCGGCGGCTCGTTCACCGCGCTGACCGCCATCTACGACACCATGCAGTGGGTCAAGCCGGACATCCAGACGGTGTGCATGGGCCAGGCCGCCTCGGCCGCCGCGGTGCTGCTGGCCGCCGGCACCCCGGGCAAGCGCCTGGCGCTGCCGAACGCCCGGATCCTGATCCACCAGCCCTGGAGCGAGGGCGGCCGCGGCGACCTGTCGGACCTGGAGATCCAGGCCAACGAGATCCTGCGGATGCGCAACGTGATGGAGCAGATGCTGGCCAAGCACTCCGGGCGCGAGCTGGACGACGTGCACCGGGACATCGACCGGGACAAGATCCTGTCGGCCGAGGAGGCCAGGGACTACGGGATCATCGACCAGGTCCTGACCACCCGCACGGAGACCCTGCAGGTGCGCTGAGCTGTGCGCCGCACGGGATCCGCGAATGATTCGGCGCCGGTTGCGCGCCGCGGCCGTGGCGTCGGATTATCATTCGATGCCACGGCCGGAGCGCTCGGCATTCACGAGCGTTCACACCTTGCCGGGGGTATGAGCGGTACCGTCTTGGGGGACAGACTACGAAGCGCGTCCGCGCGTTCGCAGTAGGTCCAGCACCGGGATCTTCACGAAGGAGAAGCTCCACCGTGGCACGCATCGACAACGCCGACCTGCTGAAGTGCAGCTTCTGCGGCAAGAGCCAGAAGCAGGTCAAGAAGCTCATCGCGGGCCCCGGCGTGTACATCTGCGACGAGTGCATCGATCTGTGCAACGAGATCATCGAGGAGGAGCCCGGCGAGCCGGCCGCCGCCCGCGGCCTGGCGGAACTCCCCAAGCCCAAGGAGATCTACGACTTCCTCGACGAGTACGTCATCGGGCAGGAGAACGCCAAGAAGAGCCTGTCGGTGGCGGTCTACAACCACTACAAGCGGGTGCAGGCCGGGGACTACCAGCGCGAGCGCGGCAGCCGGCGCGGCGAGCACATCGAGCTGGCCAAGTCCAACATCCTGCTGCTGGGGCCCACCGGCTGCGGCAAGACCTACCTGGCCCAGACCCTGGCCCGGATGCTCAACGTCCCGTTCGCCATCGCCGACGCCACGGCGCTGACCGAGGCCGGCTACGTCGGCGAGGACGTGGAGAACATCCTGCTCAAGCTGATCCAGGCGGCCGACTACGACATCAAGAAGGCCGAGAGCGGGATCATCTACATCGACGAGATCGACAAGATCGCCCGCAAGGCCGAGAACCCGTCGATCACCCGCGACGTCTCCGGTGAGGGCGTGCAGCAGGCGCTGCTCAAGATCCTGGAGGGCACGGTCTCCTCGGTGCCGCCGCAGGGCGGGCGCAAGCACCCGCACCAGGAGTTCCTGCAGATCGACACCACCAACGTGCTGTTCATCGTGGCCGGCGCCTTCGAGGGCCTGGACAAGATCGTGGACTCCCGGGTGAACAAGCGCGGCATGGGCTTCACCGCGCAACTGCGCTCCCGCTACGACATCGACACCACCGACGTCTTCGCCGACGTGCTGCCGGAGGACCTGCTGAAGTACGGCATGATCCCGGAGTTCGTCGGCCGGCTCCCGGTGGTCACCTCGGTCCACAAGCTGGACCGCGCCGCGCTGGTGCGCATCCTGGTCGAGCCCCGCAACGCCCTGATCAAGCAGTACCAGCGCCTGATGGAGCTGGACGGCGTGGAGCTGGTCTTCGAGGACGACGCCGTGGAGGCCATCGCCGACCAGGCGATCCTGCGCGGCACCGGCGCCCGCGGGCTGCGCGCGATCATGGAGGAGGTGCTGATGTCGGTGATGTACGAGGTTCCGAGCCACTCCGACGTCGGCACCGTGGTCATCACCGGCGAGGTGGTGCGGGAGCATGTGCTGCCGACGCTGGTGCCGCGGGATCAGCAGTTCCGGCGGACGCCGCAGCAGCAGAGTCTGACGGAGCGGCGGGAACGGTCGGCGTAGGGTCGGCGGTCTTCGGAACGGATTCGCGGCGGTTCGCTTCGGCGGGCCGTCGCTTTCACTCTTTCGAGTGCTACTCGAGTAGTACCGTGATGCCTACTCGGGTAAGCTAGCCTCATGACGATGAAGTTGAGCATCTCCCTGCCGGACGACGATGTGGCCTTCCTGGACGGGCTGAACGAGAGTTCCCGCTCGGCGGCAGTCCACGCGGCCATCAAGGTGGCGCGTTCGCTGCGGCTGGCGGATGACTACGCCGCCGCGTTCGACGAGTGGGAAGCAACCGAGGATGCCGAGCTGTGGGACGGCGTGACCGGCGATGGGATTTCCAAATGAGTGTCGCCGTGCCCCTCATGGGCCGGGGTGACATGTTCTGGGTTGATTTGGATCCGGCGCGCGGGCGCGAGGCGATCAAGACTCGTCCAGCCGTCATCGTCTCCAACGACGGCGTGCAGAGCACAGTGTTCAGAAGAGGCGGCGGTGTCGTCACCGTAGTACCTGTCACCTCCAATGTGTCATCTATCTATCCGTTTCAGACACTCATCCTGGCGGCGGAACACCCAGGCCTGCACACAGACTCCAAAGCCCAGGCCGAACAGGTGCGGAGCGTGGACGTGTCCCGTATCAGGAAGCGAATCACCACACTGACCACGGCCACGATGAGAGAGTTGGACGCCGCGCTGCGCCTGCACCTCGCGCTGTAGCCGCACTTCGGATACTCGGCGGAAACCCCACCAACGCACCACTAAGCTTGACCCGTGAATGAAACCACCAACTCCCCAGCCGCCCCCGGCGCTCCCGACAGCGCCGCCACCACTCTGCCGACCGCCTACGCGCCGGTAGAGGTAGAGGGCGAGCTGTACGAGCGGTGGGTAAAGAACGGCTACTTCACCGCCGACGCGGCCTCCGGCAAGGAGCCGTTCACCATCGTGATCCCGCCGCCGAACGTGACGGGTTCGCTGCACGTGGGCCACGCCCTCAACCAGTCGATCCAGGACGCGATCATCCGCCGCAAGCGGATGCAGGGCTACGAGACCCTCTACCTGCCCGGCATGGACCACGCCGGCATCGCCACCCAGAACGTGGTGGAGCGCGAGCTGGCCAAGGACGGACTGTCCCGGCACGACCTGGGCCGTGAGGCGTTCGTGCGCAAGGTGTGGGACTGGAAGGCCGAATACGGCGGCAAGATCCTGGGCCAGCAGCGCCGCCTGGGCATCTCCCTGGACTGGTCGCGCGAGCGCTTCACGATGGACGAGGGTCTGTCCCAGGCGGTGCAGACCATGTTCAAGAAGATGTACGACGACGGCCTCATCTACCGCGCCGAGCGCATCATCAACTGGTGCCCGCGCTGTCTGACCGCGCTGTCCGACATCGAGGTGGACCACTTCGACGAGCCCGGCGAGCTGGTGTCCGTCAAGTACGGTGACGGCGCCGACTCGATCGTGGTGGCGACTTCGCGCGCCGAGACCATGCTCGGTGACACCGCCGTGGCCGTGCACCCCGACGACCCGCGCTACCAGCACCTGATCGGCCGGGAGGTGGAGCTGCCGCTGACCGGCCGCCGCATCCCGATCGTGGCCGACGAGCACGTGGACCCGGAGTTCGGCACCGGCGCGGTGAAGGTGACCCCGGCCCACGACCCGAACGACTTCGAGATCGGCCGCCGCCACAATCTGCCGATGCCGTCGATCCTGGACGAGCACGCGAACATCACCGTGCACGGACCCTTCCTGGGCATGGACCGCTTCGAGGCGCGTCCGGCGGTGGTGGCCGCGCTGCGCGAGCAGGGCCGCATCGTGGGCCGGAAGCAGCTGCTGCGCCCGGTGGGCCACTGTTCCCGCTGCGAGACCGTGGTCGAGCCGCGCCTGTCGCTCCAGTGGTACGTGAAGGTGGAGTCGCTGGCCAAGGCCGCCGGCGACGCCGTGCGCGACGGCCGGGTGCAGATCCACCCCAAGGAGATGGAGCCGCGCTACTTCGCCTGGGTCGACAACATGCACGACTGGTGCATCTCGCGCCAGCTGTGGTGGGGCCACCGGATCCCGATCTGGTACGGCCCGAACGGTGAGGTGCTGTGCGTGGGCCCCGACGAGGAGCCGCCGGCCGGCGAGGGCTGGCGTCAGGACTCTGACGTGCTCGACACCTGGTTCTCCTCCGGCCTGTGGCCGTTCTCCACGCTGGGCTGGCCGGAGCAGACCGCTGATCTGGCGAAGTTCTACCCGACCTCGGTGCTGCACACCGGCTACGACATCATCTTCTTCTGGGTGGCCCGGATGATGATGTTCGGCCTGTACGCCATGGACGGCGTGCAGCCCTTCGACAAGGTGGTGCTCTCCGGCCTGGTGCGCGACCAGTTCGGCAAGAAGATGTCCAAGTCCAAGGGCAACGTGGTCGACCCGCTGGAATGGATGGACAAGTACGGCTCCGACGCGGTGCGCTTCGGCCTGCTGCGCGGCGCCAACCCCGGCACCGACCAGGCCATCGCCGAGGACTGGATCGGCGGCGCGCGCAACTTCGCCAACAAGGTGTGGAACGCCACGCGCTTCGCCCTGATGAACGGCGCGTTCGTGCCGGAGCAGGTGCCGACCGACCGGCTCACCACCGAGGACCGCTGGATCCTGTCCCGCCTCAACGAGGTGGTGGCCGAGGTGGACGCGCTGTATGAGGACTTCCAGTTCGCCAAGGCCATGGAGGCGCTGTACCACTTCGCGTGGGACGAGGTCTTCGACTGGTACATCGAGCTCACCAAGCTGCGGCTGCCGCTGGGTGCCGCCGCGGACGACCCGGACGCGCAGACCGCGCGCGCGGTGCTCGGCCACGTGCTGGACGTGACGCTGCGCCTGCTGCACCCGGCGGTGCCGTACGTGACCGAGACGCTGTGGACGGCGCTCACCGGCCGCGAGTCGATCGTGATCGCCGAGTGGCCGGCCGCCGACCTGTCGCGGGTGGACAAGGCGGCCGAGGCCTCGATCGAGGCGCTGCAGGAGGTCGTGACCGAGGTGCGCCGGTTCCGCGCCGACCAGGGCGTGAAGCCGGCGCAGAAGGTGGCGGCGCGGCTGGTGCTGACCGACGGCAGGCTCGCCGGGCACGAGGCGGCCATCAGGATGCTGAACCGGCTCACCGAGCCCGAGGACGCCTTCAGCGCCACCGCGAGCCTCACCCTCGACGGCGCCGGGGTCGAGCTGGACACCTCCGGCGCGATCGACGTGGCGGCCGAGCGCAAGCGGCTGGAGAAGGACCTGGCCACCGCGCGCAAGGAGGTCGAGCAGGCGAACGCCAAGCTCGGCAACGCCGACTTCCTGGCCAAGGCGCCGGACGCCGTGGTGGACAAGATCCGCAAACGGCTCGCCGACGCCGAGGGCGACATCGCCCGCCTGGGCGGCCAGCTCGACGCCCTGCCGTCCGCCTGACCGGCCCTCACCGGCCCCCTCACCGGCCCCGATAAGGAACCATCGATCACATGGCGAACATGGACTCCGAGCTCCAGGAGCAGTTCGAGGAAGTCGAACGCGAACTCCTGGAGCGCTGGCCGGAGAGCAAGATGGACCCCACGCTGGTGCGTATGCGGGCCCTGGTCG
>JAEKKI010000326.1 GCA_019510485.1 Catenulisporales bacterium | reverse complement strand
GGCGTCGGCGAGCTTGACGAAGTCGGGCACCCGCCGGGAGTCGAGGCCGGTGTTGGAGTAGCGGCCCTGGTAGAACAGCGTCTGCCACTGGCGCACCATGCCGAGGTTGCCGTTGTTGATGATCGCGACCTTGATCGGGATGCCCTCGATGGCGCAGGTCACGTGCTCCTGGTTCGTCATCTGGAAGCAGCCGTCGCCGTCGATCGCCCAGACCGTCGCCTCGGGGCGCCCGACCTTGGCGCCCATGGCGGCGGGGACGGCGTACCCCATGGTCCCGGCGCCACCGGAGTTCAGCCAGGTGTAGGGGTTCTCGTAGCTGATGAACTGCGAGGCCCACATCTGGTGCTGGCCGACGCCGCTGACGTAGAGCGCGTCCGGGCCGGCGATCTTCCCGATCCGCTCGATGACGTACTGCGGCGCGAGGCTGCCGTCGTGCGGCTCCTCGTACCCGAGCGGGTAGGTGTCGCGCCAGCCGCCGACCTGCCGCCACCAGCCGGTGAGGTCGGCGCGGGTGCCGGCGGCGTACACCTCCTGCACCGCGACGATGAGGTCGGCCAGCGTCTCGCGGCAGTCGCCCACGATCGGCACGTCGGCGGTCTTGTTCTTGCTGATCTCGGCCGGGTCGATGTCGGCGTGGATCACCTTGGCGCCGGGTGCGAAGGTGCTGAGCTTGCCGGTGACGCGGTCGTCGAAGCGGGCGCCGAGGCAGATGAGCAGGTCGCTCTTCTGCAGCGCGGTGACCGCAGCCACCGAGCCGTGCATGCCGGGCATGCCGAGGTGCAGCTGGTGGCTGTCGGGGAACGCGCCGCGGGCCATCAGGGTGGTGACGACCGGGATGCCGGTGAGCTCGGCGAGCACGCGCAGCTCGGAGGCGGCGCGGGCCTTGAGGACGCCGCCGCCGACGTAGAGCACCGGCCGCTTCGCTTCCGCGATCAGCCGGGCTGCCTCGCGGACCTGCTTCGCGTGCGGTCGGGTGGTCGGGTGGTAGCCGGGGAGCTCGAGGACCGGCGGCCACGCGAACGAGGTGGCCGCCTGCAGGATGTCCTTCG
>JAEKKI010000070.1 GCA_019510485.1 Catenulisporales bacterium | reverse complement strand
GTCCACCCCGCGGAAGTCGAAACGCTGGGCGATCTCCTTCGACGCCTGGTTGAGTGCGTTGTCGACCTCCTGCCGGTCGACCTTGCTCACCACGTCGAACGACGACTCCGAAGCCACAGTCCGGTCCTCTTCTCTTCGGTTCGTTGCAGCAGTACATCCAGCACGTCCAGCGACGAACTGTCGTCGCACGATCCTAGACGCGTCCCTACCGCCATGAGCGCAAGGAGTATGGAGAAGGCGAGCCCAGGCCCGTCACTTGGTCATCCTGGCGGATGGTAGGCAGATGTCCGTTACGTACCGTCCAGGTGATCCCGGGATGCGCTTCCGCCCCGAAATGGTGAATGTATGTCTCCCTATGCTCTGCTCTCTAGTGTTTGAACGAGTCCAGATACGCCGCGCGAGGAGACCCCAGACCGGTCGCCAGATCGTAGCCGACCTCAGCGGGCAGGCCCTCGTCGTGTCCGAGCTCGAACAAGCGCACCCGGCGGTGGCCCTTGTCACCCGGTCCCAAGTCGAGGACCGCGGAGATGTCAGCCGGGGCGCCGTCGGGGTGCGCGAGGACGTCGGTTAACGGGTGCCGGTTCGCACGCTGGTAGATCATCGGGTTCGCGAAGCCGATCACGCCACCTCCGTGCGCGATCCGCGCCTGCTGTGCGTCGGCCTGCACCGCCGCGAACATCGGCGCGGAGGCCGAGGTGCCGCCGACCGGGGCTTCGCCGTAGCGGCCGGACGCCGCGTCGGTCTTGCCCACCTGTACCGCGGTCATCAAGTCGCCGTTCATGGCGACGTCCGGCAGCGTACGCATGCGTCCGGCCGCCGCAGAGCCGGTGCCGAGAGTGCGCGCCAGCCGGTCGGGCACCACGCCGCGCTGGTAGTACGGCTGCCGGAAATCCTCGCTGGTGCCGCCTCCGCCGCCGAAGTAGAACGCGCCGGGGAACGGCACCCAGCTCTTGCCGTCCTCGGACAGCACCGACCTGCGGTCGCCCATGGACGTCTCCCACAGCGGCCGTCCGCCGACTCCGAGCGCCAGCGCCGTCCCGCCGACTCCGGTCACCCACGGCGACGACGCCGGCCACTCGGTCTGCGCCCGCGCCGACTCCGGATCGCATACCGGGCTGCTGTGGACCGAGTCGTTGCCGCAGTCGCCGGTCGCGTCGTAGAAGCCGATGCCTTCCACGGCTCCGTACTCGAACAAACGCGTAGCCTGCGCTACGAGCCCCGGGTCGATGTCGCCGGACGTGCGGTGCATTGTCTCCCCGAACGAGGAGGAGACCATGTCGGCGGCACGGGTGTCGACGATCTGCGCGATGGTCGCGTTGATGTCCTCATCAGCGCACGAGTTCGCGCCGAAGTAGTGCACGGTGGCGCCGGACGCCATACCGTGCACGGTCTCCACGTCCAGCGCCTCCTCCGCGGCCCAGTCCGACGGCGACTGACAGGTGTTGTCGTTGAAGTGCGTCCACTTGTCCGGCGTGACCGTCTCCAGGTACTGGCCGTCGGCGAACGGTGCGTCGCCATGTTCGCGCGCGAAGCGGTCGGCATCGGAACGCATGGTCGGCGATCCGTAGGCGTCGACTACTGCGACCCTCACGCCTTTGCCGGTGAGTCCCGATGCGGCGACGCCGTATGCGGTGCGCAGCTGCGCGGGGGTGTAGCCGCAGACGTCCAGGGGCTCGGGAGAGGTGTAGCCGCGCGGGAGTTTCGGGTCGGCGGTGAGAGCTCCCCAGGTGGGGGAGCACTTGGCAGCTGATGTGCCCGACGTGGCGGCTTCGGCGGACGTCGCGCCTTCGCGCATCCCGCGCCGCTGTGTCTGACCGATCCGCGCGACGCTTTCCACGGCCGCTCCGACTTCGGTCGGCAGCGTCGCCGGCCGCGTGCGCACATCGCTGCCGAACGCATTGCGCACGGCACTAGCGTTCCCGGTCGCATCGATCCAGTGCGCGCTCCGGGCCACGACGCGCATCCCCGCCGACCCAAGCCACCGCTGAACTGCCGCGACCTGCTCAGCCGTCGCTCCGAACCGCGTCTGCGCCTGCTCCGGTGTCAGAAACCGGCCATACTGCGGACTCCCCGGTGCCGACACCGCTCTTGCCAGCGCCTCCAGCCCCGCCGGATCCCGTCCGGCCAGGCCGATCCGCACGCTCATCGGCCCGCCGCGGCCCGTCGGCGGGAGCCCCGCCGCGGCATCGGCCGTCCCCGCGGTCAAGGCCACCACCGCCATCGCACATCCCAGGAATCGAAGCATGTACCGGTCTTTTCCACTCGCAACCGGATCATGTCGGATTTGGAATGAATATGCTTATCTGCTTTCGACGCCGTCCACCCGCCGCAACCGGATCAGCCGACTGGCATAGTCCCCGGCCGGCAGCCCCAGCTCCAGGCCCCGCTCGCGCAGCAGACGTCCCGAATACGTCGCTCCCGAGGACGCTTCCTGATACGTCGCGTCCTCCCGCAGTCCCATCAGCCGCGTCGGCGGCGGCCAATGCCCGAACCGGATCGTCGGGCGCCACACCAGGATCACGTGCTCGGAGTCGTCGGGCGCCGCATAGTGCACGCCGCTCATAGCATCAGGACCCTGCAAGCGGTACGCGATCCCGCGCTGCACCAGCGGCCTGATCTCCTTGTATTCGGCCACCAGCTCCGCCGCCTCGGCCAACTCCTTCTCCGACCACTCGGTGAGCTTCCCGCCGATCCCCAGCGCTCCGGCCATCGCCACATGGAACCGGAACCGCAGCGGCACCTCCCGGGACGTCAGCGGATTCGGGCTGTCCGTCACCCACGCCACCATCGCAGCGGCCGGATACACCTGTCCGAACCCGGCCTGGATCCCGATCCGGTCCGTCGCGTCGGTGTTGTCCGACGTCCAGACCTGGTCGACGCGCGCGAGCATCCCCAGGTCGACCCGGCCACCGCCGCCGCAACACCCCTCGATCCGCAGTCCGGGATGGTCCGCGCGCAGCCGGTCTATGATCTCGTAGACATTGCGCACGTGATCGATCCACAACCGGTCCGGATCCGGGTGCCCCGGCCACGCCGCCTCCGTCACCATCCGGTTCGCGTCCCACTTCAGGAAGTCGACCGCGTTCTCCCGCACCAGCCGGTCCAAGGTCGCGTGCATCCACTCCGCCACGTCGGGCCGCCCGACGTTCAGCATCTGCTGGTTCCGCAACTCAGTGGCCTTACGCGTCGGGGCGTGCACCACCCACTCCGGATGCGCCCGATACAGGTCGCTGTCGGGGTTCACCATCTCCGGCTCCACCCACAGGCCGAACCGCATCCCCAACCGGTGCACCTCGTCGGCCAGCGGCCGCAGCCCGCGCGGGAACGCTTCGGCGCGCGGTGTCCAGTCGCCGAGCCCCGCGCGGTCGTCCCGCCGCGCACCGAACCAGCCGTCGTCCAGGACGAACAGCTCGACGCCGCTTTGCGCCGCCAGCCGTGCCAGCTCCAGTTGACCGGCCTCGTCGACGTCGAATCCGGTCGCCTCCCACGAGTTGTAGAGGACCGGACGGTCCTCCTCCGGGTGCGGCAGCACGTGGGTCCGGATGTACTCGTGCCACGCGCGGCTGGCCCCGCCGAAGCCGTCGGGGGAGTACAGGCCCGCGAACACCGGCGTCCGCATCCGCTCACCCGGCGTCAGCCGGAAGCTCAGCGCCTCATGTCCGAACCCGCCGCTGAACGTCACCTGCCCGCCCGGATCCCGGTTGACCGCGATCCGCCAGCTTCCGCTCCACGCCAGCGCGGCACTCCAGACCTCACCGGAATCCTCGGTGGCGTCGCCGGCATCCAGTGCCAGCCACGGATTCGCTTGATGGCTGGTCAGCCCGCGCCGCGAGGTCAGCACGGTCTCGGCCACCGCCAGCCGATCCCGCTGCACCTGCGTTTCAGCGGCCCAGCCGCCGACCAGATGACTGAGCCGATAGTCGCTCCGCTTCGGTAGCGTCCATGCCCCGCTATCGCAGCGTTCGACGACGATCGCCGGCTCATCCGCGCCGCCGGTGTGCGAAACCTCCACCCACCGCTCGATCACATCGCTGTCAGGCCGCACCCGATACACCAGCTCCAGCGCCAGCGGATAGACGCGATCCACCATCCGCAGCCGCAGGACGCCGCCCTCGACCTCCGCCCCGGCAAACCGCCACTGCGCGCCCCGCACCCCGTCTGCGAACCGCACTCGCAGCCCCGCCACCCCGAACCGGGAGCCGGTCTCGATCGCCAACTCGTCCGGCGTCGGATCCGACCCCTCGAAACTGTTCTCCGCCGACGACCGCGACTCTAAAATCTCGGCCAAATCCAGCGGCGTTCCCCAGTACCCGTGACGGGGGCTGCCGTCGGTGCCGATCCGCAGTGCATAGACCGAATTAGGGGTCCTGAGCAGGGCTTCTCCGCCCTCGGCGTCGAACGAGACGGGTGCCGGTTGTGGGGTGTCCATAGCTGCAGATCATAAGCGGAGATATTTCTGTGACCCCCCTGTGTCCCGTAACGTCTGCCTCTACGTCCGAACAAACATGTCGGGTGTGGGAGGGGCCAACGATGGTGACGGCGATCGAGGCGAACGTGGTGACCGCCGCGGCGGCCGGCGATCCGGCCGCGCTGGAGCGTCTGGTTTCCGAGTACCTGCCGCTGGTTTACAACGTCGTGGGGCGGGCGTTGCCAGTGGCCGCCGACGTCGATGACGTGGTGCAGGAGACGATGCTGTGCGTCGTGCGCGGGTTGCCGACGTTGCGGGACACCGATGCCTTCCGCTCGTGGCTGGTCGTCGTCGCGATGAACCAGACGCGCACCCATGTGCGCGGCTACGGGGCCCGGCCGCGTCCGCTGGACGCCGCCGATCCCGGTGCGGACTTCGCCGATCTGACGCTGACCGAACTGGGCCTGACGGGGCAACGCCGCGAGGTCGCGATGGCCACCTCCTGGCTCGACTTGGACGACCGCGAGTTGCTGTCCCTGTGGTGGCTGGCGGAGGCCGGGCATCTGACGCGCGGCGAGGTCGTGACCGCGACTGGTCCGGATCCGCAGCACGTCACGGTGCGGGTCGCGCGGATGAAGGCGCAGCTGGACGTCTCCCGTGCGGTGGTGCGGGCGCTGTGCACGGCCCCGATCTGCCCGGGGCTGGCCGGCGTGGCGGTGCGCTGGCCCCGGCGCCCCGAACCCTTGTGGCGCAAGCGCTTCGAGGGCCACATTCGCGAATGCCCCGCCTGCGCCGCGCTCGCCATTGACTTCGTGCCGGCGGAGCGGTTGCTGGTGGGACTGCCACTGCTGCCGGTGCCGTTCGCGCTGACCGATGCGGTGTATCGGCAGATCGCCGGTGCGTTGCAGGCGGGTGTGCTCGATCCGGTGGCGGCGTCGTTCCAGCCGACCCAGGTGTATGAGGAGCCGGCGCCGTCGTACGGGCATCAGCCGCCGATCGGTCCCGCCGAGTCCACTGCGCTCTTCGATCCCTTCGAGGCTTTCGATCCCTTCGAGCCCTCCGGCTCGATCGACCAACCGCCGACCGTCCCCATCGCCTCGGTTTCGGGCCGTCCTCCGGGCCCGCACTCCCACCGCCGAATACCCCAGTCGGGCGCCCGAACCGCCGCTTCGCACCTGGCCGCCAAGGCGGCCGTCGCGCTGGCGGCGACAGCGGCGGTCGTCGGCGCCGCGGTGGTCGCGGCCAACTTCGACAACGCGGACCCCGAACCCCAGGCCAGCGGTGCTCCGGACGCGGTTCTGTCTTCGGCCCCCGGCACGTCGCCCGATCCCTCCGCGAGCGCGACTTCATCGGTCGTCGTCAGCTCCGCCGGCACTTCGAGTGCTTCCGGCCCCAGCACGTCCCACCGCAGCTCGGCCAAGCCCGCCCCGAGCACGTCGCAGAGCTTGGTGAAGTCCCCGTCTTCCTCCGGGGGCAACTCGGCCGCCGCGACATCGGCCGGCAACCCGCCTGCCCCGTCGTCGTCGGCCACTACCTCGGCCACCACCTCGACCACGCCGCCGCCGTCGTCGTCCTCGACCTCGCCGTCCTCATCGAGCCCCGGCCAGGTGTCTCCCGAGGACCAGGTCTTGGCCCTCATCAACCAAGCCCGTGCCGACCAGGGGCTCCCGCCCCTGACCCGCACGGCCGGTCTGGACAAGAGTGCCGCGGGCCACACCTCCGTCATGGCGAGCACCTGCGGCCTGTCGCACCAATGCCCCGGCGAACCCGGGCTCGGCGCCCGCGAGACCGCCGCCGGCGTCTTGTGGACCTCGGCCGGTGAGAACATCGGCGACGGCGGTCCGGTCGCCGACTCCAACGACGCCATCGCGTCCATGGCCCTCGGCCTCACCAAGAGCATGCTCGCCGAGCGGCCGCCGGGGGATGGCCACCGCCGCAACATTCTCAGCAGCGGCTTTCACCACATCGGGATATCGGTGTACCGCGATAGCAACGGGACTGTGTGGATGACGCAGGACTTCTCTGACTGACGCGCTCGACGTTGCCCGAAGTCGTACTCCCGAATAGCTCCTGAGGATGAGGCGAATCGCCCCCGCGGTCGACGCGCCGGTCTCGGCTTCCTCCTTAACATGGCGAGGTCAGGACACTCCGCCCAGCCATTACCCTCGGGACCCGCTCTGTTTTCCTACGCCGCCGCGGCTTTGTTCGCGCTCCTCCTCGCCGATTCGGTGCTGCGTGACCCACGGCGATTCCGGAACGCGGTATATCTGGGCCTGACGCTCTCGTTTCTGGCTCTGGGCTTGCTCGCCGGCCTGTCGCGGTCCCCGGGCCCGGGTCGCGCGCTCGCGGTCGCCGCGGTCGCGTTGCTGCCCACGCTGGGCCTGGCGATCCTGGTCACGTTCCTGATCCTCAACGGCATGACCATGCTGCGCAAGGAAGGCCGCACCATCGCCCACCTGCTTTCGCTGCTATGCGGCGTCGGCATCATCGGTTTGGTCGGCCTGCTGGCGGTCGCCGGTGTGACGCGGCACCATGCGCTCGCCGAACTGGCCGCCTCCGCCGTGCTCGTGGTCTGCTACGTCGCCTTCCTGTTCTTCTGCTACCTCGTCTACGCCTTCGTGTACCGGCGGATGCCGATCCCGCGCGCGGCCGACTTCGTCGTGGTCCTCGGAGCCGGCCTGATGGGCGGGGTCCGCATCTCGCCGCTACTGGCCAGCCGTCTGGAGCGCGGTCGTGCGGTGTTCGCCTCGCTCGACGAGCGCAACGCCCCGATGCTCATCGCCTCCGGCGGCAAGGGTTCCGACGAACGGTTGTCGGAAGCTGAGGCGATGGCCGCTTACCTTGTGGAGCGCGGGTTTCCGGCCGATCGGTTGATCCGCGAGGACCGTTCGCGCACCACCGAGGAGAACCTCGTCTTCAGCGCGCAGCTGATGCGTCGGGCGAAGCCCGAGGGCTATCGGTGCGTGGTGGTCACCAACGACTACCACAGCTATCGCGCGGCCCTGATCGCCCACGACCTCGGCGTACCGGCTCAGGTCGTCGGTTCGCCGACCGCCGCCTACTTCCTGCCGAGCGCGACGATCCGGGAGTTCATCGCGGTGTTCGTGCGCTATTGGAAGGTGAACATCCCGGTCTGCGCCTTCTTGGCTGCGCCGACGTGGCTGATGCTGTCCCGCTGACCGTGTTCCAGTGACCGTGTCCCGCTGACCTCGCCCCGCTGGCGCGCCTGCGATGCCGGGTCCTGTTCGTCCTCGAAGATAGGTGGGTGAACGGATACGCAGTGGTCGACGTCGAGACATCAGGGTTCCATCCACCGATCGCGGAGATCGTGGAGATAGCGATCGTGCACGTGGATCCCACCGGCCAGGTGACGGGCAGCTGGGACAGCCTGATCCAGCCGACCGGAGCCGTCGGCGCGACGCGCGTGCACGGCATCACCCGCGCCATGGTGGCCGAGGCACCCCGCTTCGAGGACGTCGGCCGCGAACTCCACGCGCTACTCGCCGACCGCGTCGTGGCCGCCCACAACCTCGCCTTCGACGCCAAGTTCCTGGTCTCCCACTTCGGCCGCATCGGCCTGCAATCCCCGGAGATCGCCGGCGGCGTCTGCACCCTGCGCACTTCGCAGCAGCTCCTGCCCGGCCCCTCCTACAAACTCCAAGACTGTTGCGACACCCTCGGCATCGAGCTGACCGACGCCCACAGCGCCCTCGGCGACGCCCTCGCCACCGCACGCCTCCTCGGCTTCTACCTCGCCCGCGGCGTCGACGTCGGCGGAATGCCGGTACGGCCGCAGGCGTCGGTGCCGCCGCCACGCGCCGAGGCCGGCGGCCTGTTCCTATCCAGGTCGCGTTAGAGCGGCTCGAATGAAGTCGGGCACGACCGCCGCGACCTCGGCTTTGATGTATGTCGCCGCGCCGTCCGCCGGCAGTACCCTTGGATGACCTTTGGCGGCGCGGCACCGTCGTACAGCCGCTTCAGGCCTCTGTCGGCATGAGCGAGGCGACCGTTCCGCTCACGCCGGCTGTGGTTGTCAGGCGGCGCTGCTTCGTTGTGCGTGGTTGATGGAGAATGGCTGCATGGGACCCTCTGAACGCCTTGGCTCCTCGTTCGGTGCCGCGGCGGCCGCGTACGCCGAGCACCGGCCGGACTACGCGCAGGACGCGGTGCGCTGGGCACTGCGACCCGCACCCGGCCTGCGCGTGCTCGACCTCGGTGCCGGGACCGGGAAGCTGACTGCCGCACTGGTCGCGGCGGGTGCCGAGGTGACCGCGGTCGAGCCCGACCCGGCGATGCTGGCTGAGTTGCGGCGAGCGCTGCCGGGTGTGCGTGCGCTGCCGGGGAGTGCGGAGTCGATTCCGCTGGCAGAGGCATCGGTTGATGTTGTGCTGGCCGGTAACGCTATGCACTGGTTCGATATGGCCGTCGCAGGGCCCGAGATCGCCAGGGTCCTCGCGCCGGGTGGGGTCTTGGCCGGCCTGTGGAACGTCATCGATGATCGCATCGCATGGGTAACTGGACTCGCTCACGTCAGCGGGAGCGCGGCCATCGGACCGCGCGACACACGCGGCAGCTGGCGCGCCGCGACCGCCGATATGCATCTGCCCCGCACCGGCGTCGCGCGGTTCGGCTCGCCGGAGCAGGCCGAGTTCGCGCACGGCCAGCGCCGTACCGCCGACTCCCTTGTCGCGACGCTCGCCACGCGCGCAGGGATGTTGGTCATGTCCGAGCAGGAACGAGAAGCCACGCTCGGCCGGATCCGAACTTTCCTGGCGAATACGCCGGAGACTGCCAGCGGCGAGTTCACCCTCCCGATGTTGACTGGAGTGCTGCGCACTCGGCGGTTGTGAAAGGTCACCACCAAACCTGTGCGCTGCCGGTCTAGCGACGTGCCGTCCTTTCTGCGGCTGTGGTTGCGGTTGTGGTTGTGGTTGCGAACGACGCGGCAGCCGCGCTGGTCAACGTTCTGAAACGCTGCTCCGCGACGTCGCCGGAGAAATGCCCGGCCCGTTCCAGGCTGATGACGCCGTGGGCGGCGGCCCACAGGACATCGGTGATCTCGTCGGGGTCGGCATCGGGCCGGAAGACCCCTGCCTCGACGCACCAGCGGGCCGCGTCGTGCAGTACCGCCAGGCTTTGCTTCGCGGCCGCGGTGGCTTCGGCGTCCGGCACGAAGCCGGGGATGCCGGGGCCGTGCATCACGTCGTAGAAGTTCGGCTCACTCAGCGCGTTGTCCCGGTACGCGCGCCCCACCGCTGCGAGGTAATCGGCGGGGTCGCTGCCGCGCGGTACCGCGTCGAGACGACGCTTCAGGCGGGCGTAGCCCTCGTGGTAGAGAGCGGCGGCGATGGCGTCCTTCGATCCGAAGTGCTTGTAGAGCACCATCGTGGAGCAGCCGGCCTCCGCCGCGATCCGGCGCATGGTCAGCGCTGCCGGGCCTTCGGCCGCGAGCAACTGGGCGGCGACGTCCAGCAGGGAAGCGCGAAGTACCTCCTGTCCTCGGGCCTGCGCGCGGGCGTAGACGCCCGGCGCGATCGGCTCATAGTCGTCGGCCGGTTCCGGTCTGGAGTTCATGGTGGTTCCCGCAGTCTTCGATCGCCGTGATCGTCGTGGTGTGGCGTGTCCTAGGCATCATCTCCGTCCGGGCCCTGCCAGTCCGGTAGGGGGCGGTAGATCGGGATGCCCGCGTCGGTGAGGGCCTGTCGGCGCCGGAAGTACTCGTCGCCCATCGGATCGGTGCCCAGCAGCGGCATGGCGCCGCGCCAGATGGTGACGTCCTCCGGAGCGAGCTTCTCTGCCCGCGCAAAGAACTCGGCGGCTTCGTCGGCATGGCCGGAACGGTGCAGCCACAGAGCGACGGCGGCTTCGGTGCGGGCCTGCTGCTGGGCGGCGGTCACCTGCGGCGCGTGCTCGGCGGCCTCGCCTGGAGTCAGGCCGACATCGGCCTCCAGTACCCAGCGGCGCAGCGCGGCCATCGCACGCGCGGAGTCCAGCCCGCTCATAGCGCGGAACAGGTCGGTGGCGAAAATCGTGTCGTTGGGACGGACCACGCGTCCCTCCTCGTCGATCCACACCACGGTCGGCACGTTCAGCACCTGATAGCGATCCGCGACCCCACCGTCGACGTCGATCAGCGCGAGATGGGTCGCGCCGGCCTCCCGAATCCACGGCTCGGCGTCCTCGGGCCGGCGATCAGCGGCGATGCTGACCACCGAGAAGCCGTGCGAACTCAACGCGACGTGCTGCCGCTCCCACTCCGCCAGGTCGTAGCGGCAGCCGCACCACGACGCCCAGAACACCAGGGCCACCTTGCGCCCGCGCAGTGAACTCAGTGTGTGCGCGACACCGTCCACATCCCGCAGCTGGAAGTCCGGCGCCACGCCGCCAGCCAACGCCGACTCCCGCTCGGCCGCCGAAACCCCCATCGCCGCGACGCCGAACGCCGAGGCCTCCGCATAGGGCCGGTCGATCAGGTCCGCGAACGCGGCCAGGTCCACCCATCCGTCGT
Organism: Catenulisporales bacterium; assembly: GCA_019510485.1. GTDB lineage: Bacteria > Actinomycetota > Actinomycetes > Streptomycetales > Catenulisporaceae > Catenulispora. The sequence continues at coordinate 4,494 of JAEKKI010000070.1, read as the reverse complement.
CGCGCTCGACGCCCTCTGCGACGCGCGCTGGTATGCAGATGTCACCCCGGCACCAGCCTTGTGTCTTGCGCTCCCATCCCAGGGCGGAGGGTATGTCGCCGGTGCGTATCAGGACGCTTCCGTCGTCGGTTGTCCGGGCCTCGACGGTGGTCTCGCGGTGATCGTCCAGGATCGTGAAGTTCATGGCGGCTCCTTCATGGTCGATAACGTCGTTACGAGAACGATAACGACGTTATCGGCGCGGCGCAAGTGCCGAGCTGGCGAAGATCCGTCACGGTACTTCGTGGCAAAGGCGGGTACTTCAGTCGGACAGCCAGCCAGGGCTGACCATCCCGTATTCGTAGGCCAGCACCACGATTCGCGATCGATCCCGCGTCCCGAGCTTCGCCATGATCCGGCTGACATGGGTTTTGCCGTCAGCGGTGACAACACGCTGGTGCTTCTCGGCAGCGGACACCTCTGGGGCCCGCTGCCGCTTCTGCTGTACGCGGCGGATCGTTCGCATATCCGTGCAGTGGGAGGTCAATCGGCCTCCGGCCGGAATCCCTGGTCGGAGGCCGATTCCGTAGTGTGGCGGGTGAGAGGACCGCCGGATCGTGATCGCGTTCGTCGGTGGCTCGCTGTCACCGCTGACGTCGCAAATCATCGTGTACCGCGTCAGTTAGCCGGCCAATCGGGTGATCAGCCGAGGACAACGGGTTCGCCGGTCAGTGCGATGCCCGCCTGGCGCATTTCGTCGATGGCGCTGTCGGTGGTGTCGCGGGCGACGCCGGCGGTGTAGTCAAGCAGAACCTGTACGGCGAACCCTGCCTTCGCGCCGTCCAGTGCCGTGGCTTTCACGCAATGGTCGGTCGCGATACCGACGACGTCGAGGTTGCTGACGCCGCGGGCGTGAAGCCAGTCGGCCATGGACGTGCCGTCCCCGGCCGAGCCCTCGAAGCCGCTCTTCGAGGCGGAGTGCGCACCCTTGTAGAAGACCTCGTCGACCGCCTCGGAGGCGGCGACCGGCGCGAAATCGGGATGGAAGTCGCTTCCCTCGCTACCGGCCACGCAGTGCACGGGGAAGGAGTTCTGGAAGTCCGGGTGGTCCGAGAAATGGCCGCCTGGATCGATGTGATGGTCGCGGGTGGCAACGATGTGCGCATAGCCGTCGCCGGCCGAGCGCCGGACCAGCTCGGCGATGGCATGGGCCCGGTCGGCGCCGCCCTTCACCGGAATACTGCCGCCTTCGCAGAAATCCTTCTGCACATCGACGACGATCAGTGCTCGACCCACAGGTGGTCCTTTCCTCGCAGGAATCCGTGCTCGGACGCCTACCCCCTTCCGCGATGGTCGGATGCCTCACGGCCCGGTCGTTCACCCGATCGGCGCTGGGTGACTGCACGCCGATCGGCGTATTCGAACTTCGCAGTCTGTCAGCGTGAGCTGGAACTGCGGCGAACGCTCGCTCCCAGCCGGTGAAGGCATCGGGCGCTGCGCATCAGCTCCGCGTAGCGCGTAACGTGCAGGGCTGCCACTCGCGGGCGGCCGATGAACTAAATCAGCTACGCCTCGAGGATCGCGCGAACCCGCTGACGGCTGCGCAGACCGTCCGGAGTACCGCACTTCGGGTCGACGAGCTTCCAGGCATGGCCGTCTGCGACGAAGGCCTCGAAGTCGAACAGTTGCTCCCGGTACCGCTCGTCCTCCACAGGCAGCTCCAGGTGTTCCAGCGACTCCCAGGTCGCGGGCCGGTCTGCCAGGTGCCAGCAGGCGCTGTGGAGGGCGGCTCGGCTGTCGCCCACGCCATCGTAGACGTCGCCGTCGTCCCCAAAGCCCTGAATGTATCCGTCGTGCACGATGCCTTCGACGGCTATCTCGGCGCTGCGGTCATCGAGGCGCAGACCCACGGCGCGGCGCAGCCAGGCGTGTTCAGGCCCGAAGGGGACAATCGGATCGCACGCATCGTCACCGTCGCCTCGCCAGATGTGGAACATGCTCCCGATCTCCATCGGCACATAATGGTCGTGCTGGACCGGCAGACCGCAAATCTGGCAGTACGTTGACAGGACACCCACGATTCCTCCTCCGGAATCGACGCCGCCGAGACCCCGAGCGCCTCTCGGCGACCGCTCGGACCACACTACTTGGGACTGCCGAAAATCAATCACTCTGTTGTGTCACCTGCGAAATGGTGGGTGCCATGACACAGTAGGAAAGCCCTAGGGCGCCAGCTTCCACAGCATCCACAAGCATCCGATCGCCCCCGACCGTCACCCGCGTCCTTGCCGAAACAGCCAACGCAGTTACCGAACTCCTGTCGCGGAGTTCAAGCTGGGCGGCTTCTCGCTGTGGGCCGATGAACAAGTCGACCGCAGTTAACGGGGTGCCATCCGTCCGGTCGTCCTCAACCGTCGAAGCCGCAGCCTGTCCGGCCCACCGCTCAGCGAGGTGTTTCCACCGATGAGCCGGTAGCGCTCCCTCATTGGCGGGCAACTCCTCCCACCACCCGGCACACAGGCGCGCCAGCGAGGCCAGCGCAGCAGGGCCGGCGAACCGCACCGCTGGAGACAGTCTCGTACCGTCGCTGTCTCCGAACTCGTCCAGCAGCACATCGCCGGCGATCGCGACCGGGCCCTCCGTCGTCTCCACGAGCATCAAGTCGGCTGTCGCGGGGCAAAGCGTGCGGTTGTACACGATCGTGGCGGCCGCTACATCCGTTCCCGGAGACTTGTTTACGCGGGTCGCACCCAAGACGCTGAGGATCTCCTTGTCGCACTCCGCCGCACTCGGCGCGGACCACAGGAAGTCGGCGTTCACTCCACGCCCACGCAAGCCGAGCAGCAGATCCCTCGCTACCTTGGCGCGCGCTACAGTAAGCCCGGCCGTGACGATCAGAACGCTGCCGGCAGCCGCGTTCAATGCCTCCCACGCCAGCCGGCTGCCCGCTTCCACAGTCGTCCCGACAGCTACCTCCGGCCCCGCCACACCAACAAAGGGTTCCGCGTGCTCCCACCGCCGCGCACCCGCGTCATCCGGTTGTTGCTCGGGATCCTGCCGTGCCGCCGTATGCCGAGCAGGCCGACTCCGCAGCAGTTCCTGGAGTTCCTGGTGAAACCTCTTCGCCTCGTCATCGTCGACCACCCGCTCGGCTACCTGGGCGACGATGAGGGGGCCGAGGTGTTGCCAGCGATCTGGGAGGCCGATGACCTGCGAGCGATTGATGTCGACCTGGACCGGCAGATAGTGCGCGTCCTGGCTCACTCGCACGACCGAGTCGATCCAGCGGACCCATTCTTGGTTCTCGCTCGACCGGTAGAGCAGGCGCTCCGCCTCGCCGCCGTTGATCGCGGTTCGGGTGATCGACGGCTTGAGCGCCTGGCTCCACACCGAGCGCTTCGTCGCGTTCTGCACCTCGCGGTTGGTGACCAGCGCTAGGTCATTGGCGCGGGCGAGCTGGCCGGTCAGGCGCTCGCGGGCGATCGTCGCATAGGCGGTGCGGACGTGGCGGTTCTCCGGGCGGCGGCCGGATTCGATGGTGACGTTGCCGGCTTCTGTCACGAGGTAACGCATCTCCTGATCCTGCTGGACAATAGCCACCCAGCCCTCCTGGATCAGCGTCACCAGACCTTCGGTGATCAACCGGTTGTGTACCTTGAATGTGGCACGTAGCTGATTGAACCCGCAGCCGCCGTCCGGCGTCGTTTCGTAGACCTGCTTCAGGAGAAGCTCCTCGAAGGCGCTATAGGGGCGACCGTGCGCCAATGGCAACGTCGTAGGCGAAATCTTCGGCAACAGCGAGTCAGTCACGCCGCCGCCCTCGACCACCACACCCAGCACACCCGTCGGCGGGTCGCACCTCAGAGAGATATTCGAATGAGTCTGGCCAATCTGATCACCAAGCCCTGCTGGACTCCGCGGGCGCAGTTCGCGCCGTCGCAGGTGCTCCACGAGCATATGGGTCTTGCGGTGTTCACCTGCGGCAACGGGCTCTACCTGATGACCAACTCGGACTTCGGCGACGACGACCCGGTGTGGGGCGTCGGCTGGGCTGAGAGCGATCATTGGGCACTGCGCGTGTGGAGTAGCCCGCCGTTCGCCGACGACCTGATCGCACCAGCCGCAACGTGGCCTCGGCCGTCCCTGTCCGAGGTGGGACGGCCAGCCGACCTGTCATTCGCTAGCGTGGTGGCGTTCGAGACCGCCCATCCTCAGCGTACGAGCCGGGTTGGGCTGGTGAGCGCGCGAGTCCGGATCACCGATGGGGCGATCACGCACAGCAAGGTCAACGGTTACGGCAAGGTGACTTACTGTTATGAAGCGCCGAATCCGAAGCCCGCTGATCTGCCGGTCGCCATCGAGTTCCGGCTCCCCGGGTAGTCGGGCCGTTTACAGATCACACTGGAGTCTGATCGTGGGTTTGTCGTTGGCGCCGGCTGATGAGCCGGCTGGTGAGCTCAGCGCGGACTGTTCCCACACCGCGTTCAATGAGTTCCGGTTTCAGGTCGCCGCCGC
>JAEKKI010000069.1 GCA_019510485.1 Catenulisporales bacterium | reverse complement strand
GTGCTCGGGTTCGCCGAGGATGTGCTCGGCGCCGCCGCTGACTCGCTGCCCTCTGCGGTGGTCGTCGATGTCGGACTGATCACCCCTGCCGATCGGCATGACTCGCAGTGGGCGGTCGTCGAGGCGAACATGGCGTGGTTCGCCAACTCCTACGCCGCCGACCCGGACCGCGTGCTCGACGTCGTGCTGGCCGCGGCGCATCCCGCGCGGGAGACCGCTGAGCGCGACCGGGACTTCGTGCGTCGGGTATGAAGCCTCTGATATTGCGCACGCGGATCTCGCGCGTCGCCTCGGGTGGCCGGGAGTTCCGGGTGATCCGTGCCGAGCGCCTCTCGCGGCATCTGTATGTGCACGCCGGAGACTTCTACTACGAGATCCTGGCCGATCTCGGGGCCGGGCTGGACCTCGCCGCCGCGTGGGCGCTGGCGATGCGGTCGCCGCGGTCGCTGGTCTACCTGCCCCTGCGGTCGAACCGGCCGCCGCGGGACGAGCCGTGGCGGGACGGGCCGCTCGATGTGGTCTTCGTCCACGCCTCGATGCAGTTCCGGGCGTCGGCGTGGAAGGAGGTCCGAGCCCGGCTCGGAACCGGCCACGCGCACACAGTGGAGCTGCACGGCGTGGACAAGGAGTTTCAGCGCCTCCAGGACACCGATTTCGAGCCCACGCGCGACCGGGACTTCCGTCATCACCTGCGCTACGCCACCGCGGCCGAGACGCTGTTCGTCGTCGGCAGCGGCCCGGCGTTCGCCCGGGAAGGCGCCTGGCTGCGGCACTTCATCGAGGAACTCCCGGCGGCCGCCCGGAACACCGCCGGGGCAGCAGGGCATCAGTGTGTCGAGATCTGGCCCTCGATATGGAAGCCGGGCCACACGCGGCGGGTCGGACCCGGAGGACTGCATCTCATCTACGCCCCGGACGGCTGGCCCTCCGGGAGATGACGGGGGCCTCCGTCGTGATCCGTCTCGTGAAGAGCCTGCATGTTCGTCGAAGCGGTGAAGACCGGGGCACTGTCGGTTCAAGTGGTACTTCATGTCGCGGAAACGACTGTGCGCGCCGAGCCGAGATACGGCAGGCGAATATTTCGCACGCAGAAATAGTCTGACTGCTCACGGAAAATGGACGCGTGCCGCGGTTCATCCGCACTGGCGGAACTGGGCATATTTCCCATCGAGCGCGACGTCGCTCCTGCTCAGCGGACAGCGGAACGGATCGTGGGTGGCGTAACTCGCTGGAAACACAACTCCTCTTCCGTGGCTGCTAATCTCCGTTCCGAACTCGAGCAGGGTTTCCCTGCCAATCCTGAAATACGGCAATGAAGGGCGCCGGGCGATGACCGCGACAGAATTCGTCGATGCGTACCGGGAAACCGGAAACCAGGCCGTAACCACCCCGCTCGCCCCACAGCGCAGGCGGCGCGCGGACCGCGCCCGGGAGATCGCCGACGTGCTGCGCCAGCAGATCGTCTACGGCGCCCTGCCCGAGGCGACACTGCCGGTCGAGAACGCGCTGGTCCACGAGTTCGGCGCCTCGCGCAATACCGTGCGGGAAGCGCTGGGGCTGCTCAGGGACGAGGGCCTGGTCGAAAGAGTGCCGGGGATCGGTACCTTCGTGGTCTGCGAGAAGTACCCACACGGCCTCAACACGCTGCTCGGGCTGGGCGAGACGCTCGTCGGGCACGGCCGGGTCAGCAACGAGGTCCGCTCGGCCGGATCGGTCACGGCGCCGCCGGCCGTCGCGCGTCGTCTGGGTCTGGCCAGGCCGACGCGGGTGGTCTATCTGGAGCGGCTGCGCAGCCTCAACGGGCTCGTGCTCTCGCTCGATCTGACGTACCTGCACCCGGACGTCGGCGAGGCCGTGCTGGCCGAGGATCTGGTGGCCAACGACGTCTTCGTGCTCATCGAGAGGCTCTGCGGAAAGCGGCTCGGCGCGGCGGACATCAGCGTCGAGGCCGTCAACGCCGATCCGCACTCCGCCGCGCTGCTCCAGGTCCCCGAAGGCTCCGCGCTGCTCATGGTCGAGCGCCTGGCCCACCTGGAGGACGGCCGGCCCGTCGATCTGGAGTACATCCGCTTCCGGGGCGACCGGGTGCGGATGAACGGCCGGCTTTCGCGTCCGAACATCGCTTCTCCGGGGGAGGACCCGTGCCGCTGATCGAGAACTCACGCAGCGACGTCCCGGTGACGATCGACGAGTCCTTGTGCATCGAGGGCTGCAACCTGTGCGTCGAGGTCTGCCCGCTGGACTCCCTCGCGATCAACCCCGACACCGGCAAGGCGTTCATGCACGTCGACGAATGCTGGTACTGCGGTCCGTGCGCCGCTCGATGTCCGACCGGCGCGGTCACGGTCAACATGCCCTACCTGCTGCGTTGAAAGGCCGACGGTGCGACTCACCCGCTCCTTGCGAATAAGAAGTCTGATTCTCGCGCTCGCCCTGACGGCGTCTTCGGCGGCCGCCGGCTGCGGCGGCTCCGGCAGTGCGAAGACGGTCACCGTGGTCGTCGGCTATCAGCCGAACACCATCGACACCGTCAACGCCGGAACGCTGCTGCGCTCTCTGGGCTACTTCGAGCAGCAGCTCGACCAGCTGGGCCGCACGACCGGCAAGAAGTACAAGGTCCAGTGGGACGCCTACGACACCGGGGCGCCCATCACGACCCAGATGATCGCCGGGAAGATCGATATCGGTTCGATGGGCGACTATCCGCTGCTCATCAACGGCGCCAAGGCGCAGAAGAACAAGTCCACCGCCACCTCGATGATCGCGACGACCGGCTACAACCTGCGCGGCTCGCTCAACATGATCGTCGTCAAGCCGGGCTCGGCCGTGCAGTCCGTCGCGGCGCTGGCCGGGCAGAACATTTCCACGAGTGTCGGCTCGGCCGCCGACGGCACCCTGGTCCAGGCGCTGCGGCAGGCCGGGCTCGATCCGGCGAACGCGGTGCACGTGGTCAATCAACAGCCGTCGGTCGGCTCCTCGGCGCTGCAAGCCGGAAGCGTCGCGGCGCTCTCGCAGTTCATCGCCTGGCCCGGACAACTCGTCTTCTCCGGACAAGCCCAGGTGCTCTACGACGGCGGTGCGCTGAACGTGCCGACCCTGCACGGCGTCGTCGTGCGCAACGCCTTCGCCGCCGGCCACTCCGACATCGTCGAGGCGTTCCTGCGCGCCGAGATCCAGGCGACCGATTACATCTGGCGTAATCCGTTGCAGGCAGCCCAGAGCGTGGCCGCCGCGACCGGCCTGGCGCCCGAGGTCGTGTACCTGTACAACGGCCCGGACGGCATCGCGACCTTCGACCCGACGCTCAAGTCGCAACTGGTCTCCGCGATGCGGCAGGACGTGCCGTTCCTCAGCTCCATCGGAGTGCTCAGCACGATCGACCTGAACTCCTTCGTCGACACGAGCTACCTGCAGAAGGCGTACGGGTCGGGGTACGCGGCGCAACTCGCCTCCACCGCGAATCCGAGCACGATCACGGGAACCGACTCCGCGTGCGGCATCCCGGTCACGGATCAGGCGAGGGCCGGCGAGGTCTGGCTGGTGGGCGAGAACCTCACGCACCCCGCCGCGACGCCGACCTGCCTTCTGCGCTTCATCCGCGGGGTGCAGGCCACGGGCGGGAAAGTGCGGGCGGCGTACGTGCCCGACATCCAGATCGGCACCCGCTGGTTCGCCGACCGCGATGTCTGGGTGCTGAATCCCGCCGCTCCGGCCGACGACCGGTACCTGCCGTTCACGACACACTCCGCCGCCGCGGGCTACACGGGCACGCACCCCGGCACGTCGATCGTCAGCTACGCCGACGCGGTCGCGCAGGCCTGATTCGGCGCCGAGAGGAGACCGTTTCGATGACCACCGCTCCGCCCGAACTCGACCGGGCACCCATGGTCGGCGATCCGCCGTCCGGCCACGGCGTTCGGGTCCGCGTCCGCTACGGTCGACCGGCACGCTGGGCGGTACGCATCGCCTCGCTCGTGACGGCCGTGCTGCTCTGGCAGCTTCTGACCACGCGCCAGGTGTCACTGTGGATTCGCTTCGGCAATCTGCCAAGCGCCACGGCGGTCGCCTCCGCGTTCTGGCATCAGCTGCACACCGGGCAGTACTACCGGGATCTCGCCGCGAGCGTGCTGCGTATCGTCCTCGGATTCTGTATCGCCGGAATCCTCGGCGTCGCGGCGGGCGTCGCGGTGGCCCGCTCCCGGGTCGCCGAAGACCTCCTCAAACCGGTACTCGAGGTCGTCCGGCCGATTCCCGCGATCGCCCTGGTCCCGGTGGCGATCCTGGCCTTCCCGAGCGACGAGCAGGGCATGGTGGCCATCACCGGCGCGGCGGCGTTCTTCCCGATCTTCGTCTCCACCCGGCACGCGGTCCGCGCTCTGCCGACGACGGCCGAGGAGGCGGTGCGGACGCTGGGCGCCGGGCGGTGGACCGTGCTGCGCCGAGTCGTGCTGCCGGGGGCGCTGCCCGGGATCTCCGGCGGGCTCTCGGTCGGCATCGGCGTCGCCTGGATCTGTGTGGTGTCCGCCGAGATGATCTCCGGCCAGTACGGGGTCGGATACCGCACTTGGCAGGCCTACACGGTGATCGACTATCCCGGTGTGGTCGTCGGCATGCTGACCATCGGGCTGCTCGGGGGGATCACCTCGGGGGCCGTCGAGCTCGCCGGCCGCCGCGTGACCCGCTGGCTGCCGCGCGAGGACGGAGCACACCGGTGAGCGCGACTTTGAGCGGCCCGGCCGACGTCGCCGACGGGCGCGGGGCCGCGGAGCGGGGATCGCACGTCCGATTCGAGCGCGTCCACCTCGGCTACGGCCGGCGCACGGTGCTGGCCGATGTCGATCTGGAGGCCGCGCCCGGCGAGATCCTCGTCGTGGTCGGCCCGTCGGGATGCGGTAAGTCGACGCTGCTGCGCGGGATCGCGGGCCTGCTGCCGATCGGGCGGGGCCGGATCACCGTGGACGGCAGCCCGGTCACCCGCCCCGGCGCGGACCGCGCCATGGTCTTCCAGGAGGACGCGCTGCTGCCGTGGCTCGACGTACGGCGCAACATCGAGTTCCCGCTCACGGTCAAGCGCCTGGCCAGGTCCGACCGCGAGGCCCTGGCCCGACGCTGGATCGAGCGGGTGGGTCTGGCCGGCTTCGAGGCCCACCTGCCACGGCAGCTGTCCGGCGGCATGCGCCAACGGGTGCAGCTCGCCCGCGCGCTGATCGGCTCCCCGCCGACGGTGCTGATGGACGAACCCTTCGGCGCCCTGGACCCCACGACCCGCGCCGCGATGCGCCGCCTGCTCGTCGCGGTATGGCAGGAGTCCGCGCAGACGGTCCTGTTCGTCACGCACGATGTCGACGAGGCACTCGCACTCGGCGACCGGGTCGCCGTCCTCGGCCGCCACGGTGTGCGCGAGCTGGTCCTGGTGCCGAGTCCGCGCACCGAGGGCGTGGCGCGCGAGCAGACCCGCGAGCGGATCCTCAACGCCCTCGAGCCGGAGAAACCATGACGCACCACGGCCTCACGATCCCGCCGATCGCCGAGCGCACCAGCCTCGACTGTGACGTTCTGGTGATCGGCGGCGGCACCGCGGGCACCATGGCCGCGCTCAGCGCCGCTTCCGAAGGCGCGCGCGTCCTGATCCTGGAGAAGGCGCACGTGCGCCACTCCGGCGCACTCGCCATGGGGATGGACGGAGTGAACAACGCCGTGATCCCCGGCAAGGCGGACCCCGATACCTACATCGCCGACGTCACCCGCGCCAACGACGGCATCGTGAACCAGCGCACGGTGCGGCAGACGGCCATCCGGGGCTTCGAGATGGTGCGGCGCCTCGAGCGCTACGGAGTGAAGTTCGAGAAAGACGAGTACGGCGAGTACGCCGTGCGCAAGGTGCACCGCTCCGGCAGTTACGTGCTCCCCATGCCGGAGGGCAAAGACGTGAAGAAGGTGCTGTACCGGGTGCTGCGCGAGCGCTCGATGCGCCAGCTGATCCGGATCGAGAACCGCGTCATGCCGGTCCGGGTGCTCACGGCCGGCGGCCGGGCGGTCGGAGCCGCCGGATTCGACACCCGCACCGGCGCTTTCGTCACCGTGTCCGCCGGCGCCGTCATCCTGGCGACCGGCGCCAGCGGCCGGCTCGGCCTGCCGGCCAGCGGTTACCTCTACGGCACCTACGAGAACCCGACGAACGCCGGAGACGGCCACTCCATGGCGTACCACGCGGGCGCCGAACTCAGCGGCATCGAGTGCTTCCAGATCAACCCGCTGATCAAGGATTACAACGGTCCGGCCTGTGCGTACGTCGCCAACCCGTTCGGCGGCTACCAGGTCAACAACCGCGGCGAACGCTTCGTGGACTGCGACTACTGGTCCGGCCGGATGATGGCGGAGGTCGCGCGCGAGATCGAATCCGCGCGCGGACCGGTCTACCTGAAGGTCAGCCACCTGCCCGAGAGCACGATCCAGACCCTCGAAGGCATCCTGCACACGACCGAACGGCCCACCCGCGGCACCTTCCACGCCAACCGCGGCCACGACTACCGGACCCACGACGTCGAAATGCACATCTCCGAGATCGGATTGTGCGGCGGCCACTCGGGGTCGGGGGTCTGGGTCGACGAGAACGCGGCCACCACCGTGCCCGGCCTGTACGCGGCCGGCGACCTGGCCTGCGTCCCGCACAACTATATGATCGGCGCGTTCGTCTTCGGAGACCTCGCCGGACAGCACGCCGCGCGCGAAGTTCGATCCGCGGGCATCGCGCCCGGCGAACTCCCCGAAGATCAGGTCGGCGCCGCCCACGAACTGATCTACCGTCCGCTGCGCAACCCCGACGGTCCGCCGCAGCCGCAGGTCGAGTACAAGCTGCGCCGATTCGTGAACGACTACGTCGCGCCGCCCAAGACCGGCAGAAAGCTCGCCATCGCGGTCGAGACCTTCGAGCGGATGGCCGCGGAGGTCGCCTCGATGGGCGCCCGTACCGCACACGAGCTCATGCGCTGCGCCGAGGTCGGATTCATCCTGGACTGCGCGATGATGGCGGCCCAGTCCTCGCTCGTGCGCACCGAGAGCCGCTGGGGCCTCTATCACGAGCGCGCCGACATCCCCGAGCAGGATGACGCGGACTGGCTCGATCACCTCAACCTGCGCAAAGGCCCCGACGGCCGAATGGAGTTCCTCCGACGGCCCGTGGCCGCCTACCTGGTGCCGGTCGACGAGTACCAGCCGCGCCCGGACCGGCCGGTCCGCTTCCTCGGGCCGATCGTCACCGGGCTCGACGTGGCGCGGGCGGGAGGCGATGAGGCCACCACGGGGCCGACGCGGCGGCTCGCCGAACACGCCGATCGTGCCGCGCCGGGCCTGCCGAGCCGGGCGCGGATCCTGGACCTGCTGGCCCTCGCGGAGCAGGAAGCCGGATCCGGGCAGCTGGCAGGCTATCTCGCCGATCCCGCGCCGGAGGTACGCAGAGCCGTTGTCAGCGTGCTCACCGAGAACGCCCCGCCGGAGGCCGGCCAACTGCTGACGAGACTGCTCGCCGACGAGGACGAGTCCGTCAGGCGCGCTGCCGCGGCCGGACTCACCGAGTTGGTCGAGGTGCTGGCTCCCGCGCCCGACCTCGTCACGGCCCTCACGGACTCGCTCCGGCTTCCCGACCCGTATGTCAGGGCGGCGGTCGTCGACCTCCTCCGAGCGCTGCGTGCCGGCGACCGGTCGTTGTTCGCCGCGGCCTTGCAGCAGGACGAGAAGGCGAAGGTGAGGATCGCCGCCGTTCAGGCTCTCGTGTCACTCGACGAGGCTGAGCCGCTGGCCGTCGCGGTCGCCGATCCGGACCGCGACGTGCGCATCGCCGCCGCGAAGGGCCTGGGCACGATCGGGCACCCGGACTCGGCCGAGCCGCTAGTCCGGCTCGCCCGCGACTCGGACCACCTGGTGCGCGCGGCCGCACTGGAGGCCGCAGCGGGCGTGATGGCCGACGACGCGCTCGCGGCCGCGGCCTTCGAGTCCGCAGGAGACCCGGCGTGGCAGGTACGTAAGGGCGCTGCTTTGGCCATCGGCGGCTTGGCTCCCGGCTCGCGGTTCGGCCCCGCCGTCCCGGAAGCGCTGATCGCTCTCCTCAGGGACGGCCACGCCGACGTACGCAGGGCGGCGGTCCTCGGCCTGACGGTCCGGTCGGGCCGATCGGATGTGGACCAGGCGCTCGCCGAGGCTGCGGACGACTCGGACGCTGATGTCCGCGCTTACGCACGTCGGCTCATTCCTCGTGGACAGGGCGATGGACGTGATCCGGCGAGCGTGAGACATGGCCCCGACCGACCTAGTTGATCCCCGAGTTGTCGCGCAGAGAAGCCGTGGCGTACCGGTCGGCGCGGGTCTACACCACCCGATCCGCGATATGCCGCGCGATCTCAAGCGCGCAAGTCGCGGCGGGCGAAGGCGCGTTCAGGACGTGGACCTGGTCGCGTGCGGTCTCGATGAGGAAGTCGTCGACCAGTGAGCCGTCGCGGCGCATGGCCTGCGCGCGCACACCCGAGCCGTGGCGCACGATGTCGTCCTCGGTGACGGCCGGGACGAGGCGGGCCAGGCTCGCGGCGAACCGCTTCTTCGAGAAGGAGCGGCGGACCTCGTCCAGGCCCGTCGGGATCGCATACCTGCGGGCGAGGCGCCACGTCCCGGGGAAGGCCGCCACCTCGGCGACGTCCTTGGCGGAGAAATCGGTCCAGCGGTAGCCCTCGCGGTGCAGTGCCAGCACGGCGTTCGGGCCGGCGTGCACGCTGCCGTCGAGCATCCTGGTGAGGTGCACCCCCAGGAACGGCAGCGTCGGGTCCGGCACCGGGTAGATCAGGCCCTTGACCAGGTGGCGGCGCTCGGGTCGGAGCTCGTAGTACTCGCCGCGGAAGGGCACGATCCGGGCCGACGGCGTCAGCCCGGCCAGCCGCGCCACCCGGTCGGAGTGCAGGCCGGCGCAGTTGACCAGGGCGTCGGCGCGGACGACGCCGGCCGCGGTGGCGACCTCGACGCCGCCGTCGCGCCCGGCCCGGATCCCGAGCACGGGATGGTTCAGCCGCAGGTCGGCGCCGGCCTCGCCGAGCAGCCGGACCAGCGCGGCGCAGACGCCGGGGTAGTCGATGATCCCGGTGGACTCGACCCGCAGCGCGGCGACGCACGAGACCTCGGGCTCGTACTCCCGGGCCTCGCCCGGTGTGATCCGCTTCGCCGGCACTCCGTTGGCCGCGGCCCGTTCGGCCAGCGTGTCGAGCGCCGGGATCTCCTCCTCGCCGGTCGCGACGACGAGCTTCCCGCACACTTCGACGGGCACGCCGTGCCGCCGGGCGAAGTCCACGATGGATCGGTTGCCGGCGACGGACATGCGGGCCTTGAACGAGCCGGGCTTGTAGTAGAGCCCGGCGTGGACGACGTTCGAGTTGTGGCCGGTCTGATGCGCGGCCCAGCCGGCTTCCTTCTCCAGCACGGTGACGCCCAGCCCCCGCCCGGTCAGCTCCCAGGCCACAGCCAGACCGATGATCCCGCCCCCGACGACCACGACACTGCGCATGATCCGTCAGGGTACGCGAGTCGGCATCGGCCGCCTATCCGCATGTGAGCGCGTGAGCGCCTGGCGCACGCGCTGGAGATCATGCCCCACTGCCGTCGCGTTCAACGGTGGAGCGCTTTGCCGAGCGGAATCCAGAAGATCTGGTCGTCCGAAGGAACGAACACCTCGGGGACCTCGACGCCGAACTCGTAGAAATCTGTCGCTGACCGGCACCACATGGACGGACTCGCACACGTGGCGATCTGCCGTATGGACTGATGGAGCCGGAGCAACTGTCCGTCTGCCTCTGTGATGAAGGCGGTCATCGTCATGCCGCGAGCACGGTGATCACGAAGGTAGGCCGAAACCGCCATGGCGTCTTCACCGTCGACCTCCGACAAGGCCGAGAAGTCGAAGTCGTACTGGTAGACGCGTTGTCCGATGGCATGTGTGAGCCGGCGGGCCCGGACCGTCGGCGTGGTCCGGATCGCGGCGGCGATCACCGTGCGCCAGTCCCTGCCGAACCCTTCGCAGATGAATCTGATTCCCACCCACTGCTTGCCGGTCTTCGCGCTTTCCGAAGGGGTCATCCGTCGGTAGGCGACGTCGCCGACGCTCATGCCCTGGGTGGTGCCCTTGGCCGTTGTGGCGGACCACGCCGATCGCTTGCTGTCGAGATTCGCCAGCGAGGTCTCTGCCACGTCTCGATCCGTGTGGCGAAGATCCTTGAGTCGCACGTCGATTCTGACTGTAGAAACGCCTTCGACCGTGGTCGCGATCTGTTCGCGCAGCTCGCTGTCGATCTCGGGGCTCGGAGGCCGAAGGCGGGAGATCCACGTCACTGGCAGAGGCTACCGGATCCGTCAGGCTGCGAAATCCCGGTGATATGGCGATATGAAAGCCAGGCGTCAGGGTCCGGGACGCGTCCGGCGCCTCCCTCCGCCGCCCCCGCATGCTATAGAAGAATCCTGATGGGCTAGCGGGGGCCGCGCCTTCCGGGGCGGACGCGTAGCCCATGTCCACACGGGAGGGCACGTGCGTCATCGAGCCATGGGGATCGGGGCGGTCGCGGTAGTGGCGGCGGTGGGGCTGCTGCCGGCGGAAAGCGCCAGCGCCGGTCCGGGAAACTCTGCCAAGCCGACCACCTTCGACCAGTTCGCTGCTCAGTCCTTCGACCAACAGGCGGCGGTTCTCAACCCGCTGCGGGCCATCGCCGGGGCGCTCGACGACCTCGGGCGCGGAAGCCGGGCCGCTGATTACGGTGACGTGGTGATGGATCCGGTCGCCGACACCGTCACTCTCTACGCCACTTCGCCGGCCGGGGCGGCCTGGCTCATAGCCGATGCCAAGCACGATCACCCGGAGATCGACACCCACCTGATCCGGGTCGCATCCGCCGTTTACTCCAAGGCCGACCTGCACGCCGCCCGCGACCGTCTCGCGGCCCAGGCCGGACGCCTGCCCTACCATCTGGTCAGCATCGCGGTCGCGGTCGACGGATC
The DNA here is from genome assembly GCA_019510485.1 of Catenulisporales bacterium. Lineage (GTDB taxonomy): Bacteria > Actinomycetota > Actinomycetes > Streptomycetales > Catenulisporaceae > Catenulispora. Next base: position 4,475 of record JAEKKI010000069.1, on the reverse strand, counting down.
CGGGCTCGAGGTCGGCGTCGACGACCCGGCCGCCGCCGAGCAGGCCGCGCCGCTGACGCCCGGCGGCGCCGGCACCGACCCGGGCGGCATCGCCGGGGTCGCGGTCGTCGTTTCGCAGGGCTCTGGCATGACCGGCCAGACCCGCTACGCGGACACCGCGCCCTACTTCGCCGGCGGCCACATCACCTCCGGCGGCTACTCGTGCACCACCGGGATTCCGGTCGCCAACAACAGTGGCGGTGGTTTCGCCATCATCACCGCATCGCATTGTGCGCACACCGGTGCCGTGATCTACAACGGCGCGGGCACCCGGGAGGGCACCGTCTCCGAGTACCACGAGAACTGGGACGCCGCTAAGTACCCGGTCTCGTCCTCGGGCGCCTACGAGTTCGACGGCTCCCCGTCCGCGAACGACCCGCGCCCGCTGTCCGGGACCAAGTACTCGTACAACGGCGACTCGGTCTGCCAGGACGGCTACACCTCCGGCGTCATCTGCGGTATCCAGGTCGTCAACCAGGACGTCCAGAACTTCATGGTCAGCGGCCCGCGCTACCACAACACCTTCGCGGTGCGCGGCGTGATCGGGCGCCGTGCCAACAGCACCGCGGTCCGGCCCGGTGACAGCGGCGGCCTGGTCTTCGCGATTCCTTATAGCGGCGCCAGCGTCCGCGAAGTCCGCGGCATCGTGAGCGCTTCGGTCGACGGCCACTCGGACGAGATCTTCTGGACCGAGGCGCTGGACATCTACAACACCTTCCACGTGCATCTGGTCTGATTCCGTCAGCTGCTGCCGGCCCCGGCGCGCATGGCGAGCACGACCGGGCCCGGCGCAGAAGGCGGCGCAACCTCTGAGAAGGATCGCGAGCGCACAGCGCCGATGCTGACAGCATGAGGCTGTTGTTGGTCCTCGCGCTGGGCCTGTCACCGGTCGGTGTGACGATGTGCTGGGCAGGTATGCACATCTTGCGAGAGTGGTGGGCACTCCGGCGGCGCGGGATTCGGGTTCCCGCCGTCGCCGAGCGGTGGATGTCCCGGGCCGGGGCGTTCGGCGTCTATCGCTTCATGGACACCGGCGGCCGGGTGCGGTTCGCCGAGGCGGAGCGGCTGCGGCCGCCCCCCGCCGCCGAGGTGGAGATCGTCTACGATCCGAAGAATCTCGGCGTGGCCCGGGCGGTGCCCGGATTCGCGGACGTGTTCATCGGGGCGCTCTGTCTCATGGTCGGGGTTCTGGTGACGGGGTCCGCGTTGTTCGTGATTGTGCTCGCCGTCGTCGTCTTCGCATAGCCGACATCAGGAGCCCCCAACGATCCACGCGCCCGGTTCGTCTTACGGGTGTGAGGAGAAGGGGAGTTCGTGACTGACTGGGCGGACACCATGGCCGGCCTGCTCCGGGCCCGCGGACCGGCCTTGCGGCGCTACGCCGTGCTGCTGAGCGGGAGCGAGCACGAGGCCGACGACGTGCTCCAGGAGGCGCTGCTCCGGGTCTTCGCAGGGCGCGGATACAAGGTCGGTCCGGAAGCCCTGGAGGCCTACCTCTACCGGACCATGGCGAAAGCGCGACGGCGTCCGTCGCCGCGGTGGTGGCAGTGGTCGCGGTCGCGGTCGGGTCCGGCGGAGACGGAGGGCAGAAGGCGGTGGCGCCTACGGCGAGCACGCCCGGGTCGGCGGTGACCCAGCCGGACCGCCCCGGCGTGGCGTGCGGCCAGCGGCTGACGGCGCAGTACGCGGCCCAAGCGCCCGGCGGGGTACAGGTGGTGGTGACCGGCGTGCACGCGACGGGACCGGCCACGGCTCCGAGCGTCGACGTCGCCGTCACGGCCGGCCGGAGCCTGCGCGTGGCCGGCCCGCCGCGCCGGCTCGGAATCCAGGTCGTGGTGGTCCGCGACGGCGTGGTGGTCGACCGCATCGGTGGTGCCGAGTGGCCGGAGGACTACCGGCCCAAGCCCGGTGAGACCGGTGGCTCGGGGATGGCCGCGCGCTCGTGGTCGATCGACGCCGGCCAGCCGCACGCCGAGCAGATCACGCCCTCGCACTGGACGGCGTGTCCTGGCCTCGACTGGACCGCCATTCATGCCGACCAGAGCGACTACCAAGTCATCGCTCTGATGCCGATGCCTCAGGTCTTCGACAACGAGGGCCCGCTGGCCGGTCCGTCGGACGGACTTCTCGGTTCGGCTTTCGTGGCGCTGCGGTTCTGAGCAGCGGTCCACCCGCAGAAGGCTCACACGAACTGGTGGCGCGTGTCGGCCAAGGTGGATTCCTCGTACGCTTTTGGTAGCGGAGTCCGCACATTAGTTGCTCGGTGCGGACTGGGGACGACGAACAGTCCGGGGGACGGAGATGGGGCAGGGCGGTCTTCTCGGGAAGTTGTTCCGGCGGAAGGGCACGGGGCCTGGTTCCCGGCCGACGTCCGGTGGTGCGGCGTCGTCAAGGCCTGATGTACCAGCGCGCGCCGAAGTGCCGAGGCCCCGCGTCCGGGACGCCATCCCGCAGTCGGTCGTCACCGAGAGCTGGGATCAGGACGAGGCCCTGCGGCACGTCCTCGGCCACGCCGTCGAAGCACCGGCCGTCAAGCAGGTCCTCGACCTCTGCGACACCCTGCGCAGCCCGAACGCGCCGGCCCCCTGGCGCGAGCAGATGGCCGCGCTCCTGGCCGGCAACGCTGCGGGCATCGACGCCCTGCGGACGATCGCGCTGCGCGAGACGCCGTTCGACGACGCGGGAGGTGACCACCGCGTCCCGTTCGTGCGCGCTGTCGTGTGGGCCATCAGCCTGACCGAGCCCGGCGACGCCGTCCCGCTGCTCATCCGCATCGCCGACCTGTACGGCAAGCCCGGCCGAGGCCGCGACTACCGTTCCGTGGCGCTCACCGCGGTCAAGGCGCTCGGCTGCGTCGGCGGTGAGCGCGCGCTGCCGGCGCTGCGGCAGCTCAAGGCGGAGGCGAAGCTCAGCGCCGTCCGCCGGGCCGCGTCCCGCGAGCTCGACTGGACCCTGAGCGAGGCCCACCTCTCACGCGTCGACGTCCCCGAATGGCAGGCCGAGACCTTCGAGCTCGACCGGGACGGCCGGCGCGTCATCGCGCTCGACCACGGCTACACGGTGATGATCCAGCTGGATGCCGACGGGACCGTCACCTCGTTCTATCGCAGCCCGGCCGGCCTGCGGATGGCCGGGAAGCCGCGGAGCGTGCACGCGGTCGACAGCGTCCGCGAGGCGTCCGAGATCGTGGCGAACCTGCGCACGGTCGTCTACGCCGAGCGCTTCCGTCTCAAGCAGCTCATGCAGGACCAGCGGGCGCTGACGTACGAGGACTGGATGGAGTTCTACCTCGGCAATCCCGTCACCGGACGGCTGTGCCGCGCGCTGGTCTGGGAGTCGTCGGTCGACGGAGGCGAGCACTGGCAGCGGTTCCTGCCGGTGTGGAGCGCGCGCCGCGAGGCGTGGCAGCGCCTCGGCGAGGACGGCGTGTCGCGAGATATCTCAGCGGAGTCGCGGGTCCGCGTCGTCGATCCGAAGCACCTCACCGCGGCCGAGACGCGGGCCTGGGCGACGCGGCTCCGCAAGCTCAGGCTGACGCAACCGTTCAAGCAGTCGAATCTGCCGTGAGGCTTCGCGTCACCGTTCGTGGTCTGACGGCGACGCGATCGACCCGGCCGTCGCGTGCCGCAGAAACCTGTCAACCAGCCGGTCCGTGAACGCCTCTGAGGACGGCATGGAGATCAGCTGCCGGCTGTGAGCTTGGCGAAGCTAGCGTCAAGTGCATCTTGACGCTAGCGCGTCGTCAATTTACGGTTGACGGCATGAGCCCACTCAACATCAGCCTCGCCGACCTGATCGCCCGCCTCGACGAGGACCTGCCCGACGCCGGCGACCTGGCGCGCATCAGCGAGGCCCAGCTGCGCAACCGGACCCTGTCCGACATCGGCGACCAGCTCGTCGACCACTACGTCAGCAAGGCCAAGGCGGCCGGCGCCTCGTGGACCGAGATCGGCGACGCCATCGGGGTGACCAAGCAGGCCGCCCAGCAACGCCACACCCCCACCCCCTTCGATCGGTTCACCAAGCTCAACCGGCACAGCATCGTGCTCTCGCAGGAGGCCGCCCGGGCGCGCAAGCACGACACCATCGGCACCGAGCACCTCCTGCTGGGCCTGCTCGGCGAACCGCGGGGCGGGGCGTACCGGGTGCTGGTGGCGAAGGCCGGGTCGGAGCAGAAGATCCGCGACGCGGTCGAGGCGGCGCTGCCGCCGGCCGCGCGGAAGGCGCCGCGCGGCCACATCCCCTTCCGGCCGGAGGCCACCGAGGCCGTCGGGCAGGCGTCCCGCGCCTCGGCCGAGCTCGGCCACGACTGGGTCGGCACCGAGCACACGCTGCTCGGCTTGATCCGCACGCGGCAGAGCCCGGCTGCGCAGATCCTGCGCGACCTCGGCTTTACAGCGGACGGGCTGTACGAGACGGTCAAGGCCGAGGTCCTC
>JAEKKI010000068.1 GCA_019510485.1 Catenulisporales bacterium | reverse complement strand
TCTCCGGCAAGGACCCCTCCAAGGTGGACCGCTCGGCGGCGTACGCGATGCGCTGGGTGGCCAAGAACGTGGTGGCCGCCGGCCTCGCCGAGCGCTGCGAGGTGCAGGTCGCCTACGCGATCGGCAAGGCCGAGCCGGTGGGCGTGTTCGTGGAGACCTTCGGCACCGGCGTGGTGCCGGACGTGAAGATCCAGGAGGCGGTGCTGCGGGTGTTCGACCTGCGGCCGGCCGCGATCATCCGCGACCTGGACCTGCTGCGCCCGATCTACGCGCAGACCGCCGCCTACGGGCACTTCGGGCGGGACCTGCCGGACTTCACCTGGGAGCGGACCGACCGGGCCGAGGCGCTGAAGAAGTCCGTCGGCTGAGGTTCGCGGCTTTAGAGCTGATATTGGACAATAAGGACCCCGGTTCCCCGTGGCGGGAACCGGGGTTTTGCGTTTCTCAGTTGTCTGCGGCGAGGTAGACGGCGCGCTTCACGCCCGGCGCGGAGACGATCTGGACGCGGTCGTCGCCGGGATGGGCGATGTGCAGGTAGCCGCCCTGGACGGCGATGCGGACGTCCTTCAGGGTGCCGGCCGGCTCGCCCTGGGCGTCGTCGGCGGTGTAGCCGTCGCAGAGTTCGAGGAGTTCGGCCCGCTGCCAGCGCAGGTCCATGTCAGCGTGCTCCGTCCAGGGCGGGGGCGGCCGGGAAGTCGAGGTCCGGGCGCGCCAGGTGGTTGAAGTAGTTCGACAGGGTGTTGAGGGCGATGTGCGCGACGGTCTCGGCGAGTTCGGCGTCGGTGACGCCGGCGGCGCGGGCCTGCTCCAGTGTGGCGTCGCTGATCCGGCCGCGGTCGGCGATGACGGCGGCGGCGGTCTGCAGGATCGCGTCGGTGTGCGGGTCGGCGTCGTGGGCGTGCCGGGTGGCTCGCAGCTCTTCGGCGGTCATCTTCAGCAGCCGCTCGCCGCGCATCGTGTGGGCGGCGACGCAGTAGTCGCAGGTGTTCTCCTGCGCTGTGAGCAGGGCGAGCTGTTCGCGGTGGCGCTCGGTGAGGACGCCGGTCAGCAGGCTGTCGCGCAGGGCGAGGTAGCCGCGCAGGGCGGCGGGGCTGTGCGCGAGGGTGGCGTAGAGGTTGGGGACGCGGCCGAGTTGGCGCTTGGTGGCGTCCAGCAAGTCGTGCTGTTCGGCGTCGGCGTTCTCGGGCGTGACCGTGGTGATCCTGGGCATGGCTAAGACGGTACCGATCGGTGCCGTCTCTTGCCAAGGGGCTGGGGTAAATTCGGTATCGGTCGGTACCGTCCTCGGGCTCAGGGCTGGTATGAGAACGGCACTGAGCGGTACCATCTGGTCATGGCGGTGAAAGCACGTGAGCGGCTTCTGACAACAGCCGAGGACCTCTTCTACGCCGAGGGCATCCGCGCGGTCGGGGTGGAGCGGATCCTGTCGGCCTCCGGCGTGGGCCGGGCCTCGTTCTACCGGCACTTCGCCGGAAAGGACGACCTCGTGGTCGCGGTGCTCTCCGGCCGCGACGAGCGATGGCGCGACTGGCTGCGCTCGACCGTCGACGGCTACGGCCGGCCGGCCGCCGACCGGCCGCTGGCGGTCTTCGACGCCCTGGCCGAGCGCTTCGCCCGCGACGACTTCCGGGGCTGCGCGTTCATCAACACCATGATCGAGGCCGCCGACCGGGAAAGCGGTGCCCACCAGGTCGCCGCCGCGCACAAGAGCGCGGTGACCGAATACCTGGACGCGCTGCTCACCGAGGCCGGCCGCGACGACCACGCCGAACTGGCCCCGGAGCTGATGCTGCTCGTCGACGGCGCGATCGTCACGGCGCTGCGCGAGGGGAACCCGGATGCCGCCGTGCGCGCCAAGCGGATCGCCGAGGCGCTGCTGGCGCGGCAGCCCGATCCCCGGGAGGCGGTGCGCAGGCGGCTGCGGGTGGTCACCGGCGGGATGCGCTGACGAGATCGGCGGTCGACGAAGCGGGACCCGCCGGTGCCCGCCACGATGTTCCGTCCCGGAGCCCGCGGTAGCGGCGGCCCACGCGATGGGGCCCCACCGGCGATCGACGGCGACCATGCGACCCCGGCGGACAACGCGTCGCGTCGCCGCGATACGAGCCGGATCCGGCGGACCCGGCGGCTGCGGCACGCGCCGGGCCGGCGGCCTTGGCACGGATCGGCACGGATCGGCACGGATCGGCGTGCCGGTCGGTACCAAGCCGACCGGCACGCCCGGGTAGTGCCGTTGGCGATCGCGACGCCGTGGCCGGCAGAGCAGGGTGCGGCCTTTCGCCCATGGCGATCGCTCGTTCGCGATCTGTATGGAGCGCGCTACAGCGTGGCTTCGAACGGATCCCACTCCGCCGGAAGCGGCTCCAGCTTGTCCGCCCACGCCGGTACCGCCTCGAACGCCTGGCCGTCCGCCGACGCCGCGATCGCCGACATCACGTCCAGCACGTGCAGCGCCAGCTCGCCCGACGCGCGGTGCGCCTGGCCCGTCCGCAGCGCCCGCGCCATGTCCAGCACGCCTATGCCGCGGCCGACATCCGTACCGGTCACCGGCAACGTTTCCGCTTCAGCGGCGTCCACGCTGCGCAGCTTGAGCACACCGTCGAAGTTGTTCGGATCCGGCAGCAGCAAGGTGGCCTCGGTGCCGGTCAGCTCGATGGTCTGCCGGACCAGCGGTGAGTCGAAGCTGAAGGTGGCGGTGGCGCCGGCGCCGCCGGCGAATTCCAGTAGCGCCGTGACATGCGTGGGCACCTCCACCGGGAACTCCGTGCCGGCCTTGGGCCCGGAGCCGATGACCCGCTTGGCGCGCGCCTTGTGCCCGGTGGCCGCGACCTTCGTGACCGGTCCGAGCAGCGCCGCCAGCGCCGTCAGGTAGTACGGGCCCATGTCGAACAACGGGCCCGCGCCGTGGGCGAACAGGAACTCAGGGCTCGGATGCCAGGATTCCGGGCCGGGGCTCTGGAAGGCCGCGGTCGCCGCCACCGGGGTTCCGATGGCGCCGGAGGCCACGGCCCGCAGCGCGGACTGGATCCCGGCGCCCAGGAAGGTGTCCGGGGCGTTGCCGACCCGCAGGCCGCGGCCGGCGGCCTCGGCCAGCACGGCGCGGGCCGATTCCGGGGCCAGGGCGAGCGGCTTCTCGCCGTAGACGTGCTTGCCGGCCGCCAGCGCCGCCAGCGCGACCTCGGCGTGCGCGGCCGGGATGGTGAGGTTCACCACCAGCTCGACCTCGGGCAGCGCCAGCACCTCGATCAAGCCGCCGGAGGCGGGCACGCCGTGCTCGGCGGCCGCGGCGGCGGCGCGCGCTTGATCTATGTCGGCGACCGCCACGACGTTCAAGTCCGGGAACCGTGTCAGGTTCCGCAGATACTGCGAGCTGATGGTGCCGGCGCCGACGACCGCGACGCCGACCGGGCCCCCGCTGACGGTGCTCACGCTCCCGCTCCCAACGCGTCGAGATAGGCCAGGCTGCGCCCGAGGGCCTCGAAGATGTCGGTCGCGCACGTGTCCAGCTCCACGATCGGCCAGGCGTCCGCCGAAGCCGCGGCCAGAATCGCCGGGACCGGCATCGCGCCGGCGCCGACGGCCACGTGCGGCTCGCCCTTGACGATCGGGCCGTCCTTGACGTGCAGCGCCACCACGCGCTCGCCCAGCCGCTCCAGCACCGCCACCGGGTCGGCGCCGCCCACGGCCGCCCAGTAGGTGTCGATCTCGAACACCACCTCCGGGGCGGTGAGGTCGACCAGGACCTCCAGGGCGTGGCGGCCGTCGAGCACGGGCTCGAACTCCCACCAGTGGTTGTGGTAGCCCAGGCGCAGACCGTGCTCGGCGGCGCGCGCCGCCAGGGTGTTGAGCAGGTCGGCGGCGTGCTTGAGGCCGTCGTACGTGGTGAAGGACTCCTCGGGGATGCCGGCCGGCAGGATCGCCAGGTCCGTGCCGAGGATGGCGACGGCTTCGAACACCGGGGCCGGGTCGGCTTCGTGCAGCATCGCCATGGCGTGGGCGCCGGAGACCGCCAGGCCGAGGCCGTCGGTCAAGGCCCGGAAGCCCTTGGGGTCGGTCGTCGGGTCGAAAGGCTCGACGGCGGTGTAGCCGAGTTCGGCTAGCCGGGTCAGGGTCTGTTCGCGCTCGGACATGTGGTCGCGGACGGTGTAGAGCTGGACGCTCGGCTTGTGGTTCATGGTCATGGCTTCCGTATGTCAGTCGACGATGAGCGGGGACAGCGTGCGGTGGGCGAGCACGCCGGTGAACCCGCCCTCGTACAGCGCGTCCACCACGCCGTTCCAGTCCACCTGGCCCAGGCCCGGGACGCGGTAGCGCCACCAGCCCTCGTCCCAGGGGTGTTCGCGGCTCAGGGTCTTGCCGAAGAAGCCGTAACGGTTGCGGGCCGCCGGGTCCAGCTGGGTGTCCTTGGCCTGGGCGTGCGGGATGCGGTCGACGTACGGCTTGAGGGCCGTCACCGGGTCGATCCCGATCCACAGCAGGTGCGAGGGGTCGTAGTTCAGGTAGAGCCCGAGGGAGAACATCCACTCCCACAGCTCGGGGGAGTAGGCGATGTTGCCGGGGTAGCCGTCGGGGTGCCAGCCCTCCATGACGCAGTTCTCGATGATGATCTTCACGCCGCGCTCGCCGGCGTGGTCCACCAGCCGCGGCAGTGTCTGCTCGGCCAGCGCGATGTTCTCCTTCACGCTCAGCCCGGGGTGGCGGCCGATGAAGGTGCCGACGGTCTCCACGCCCAGCAGCGCCGCGGCGTCGATGGCGTGGATGACGTGCGCGGCGATCTCGGCGCGCCGGTCTTCGTCGGGGTGAAGGTTGTTCTCGTAGTACGCCAGCGAGGACAAGGTCAGGCCGTACTTGGCGAACAGGTCGGTGACCTGGCCGGCCTGATCGGCGTCGAAGTGCGCGACGTCGATGTGGCCGGCCTCGAACTCGCGGCCGCCGACCTGCGGCCACACCGCGACCTCCAGGGCCGCGTATCCGTTGTCGGCGGCCCACGCGGCGATGTCGGTGAGCGGGAGCTGCGGGAGGCAGGCGGTGAGGAAGCCGAGCTTCATGATCAGGACACCTCGATCCAGGAGCGGTGCGCGGCCGAGGCCAGGACCGCGTCGGTGATGTGGGCGGTGCGGGCGGCGTCGGCGAACGCCGGGAACGCCGCCGGGCCGGAAGCGGCCGAGGCCGGGTCGGCGATGGCGGCGTAGACGTCGGCGGTGAAGGCGGCGAAGCAGTCGCGGTAGCCCCACGGATGGCCGGCCGGGACGGCGTTGACCCGGTCGGCCTCGGGCGTGAGGTGGTCGCGGCGCACGATCTCGGTGCGGTCGCGGCCGCCGAGCAGCAGGGTCTCGGGGTCCTCGCCGTCGAAGCTGACGCTGCGGTCGGCGCCGTCGATCTCGAACCAGAGGCGGTTCTTGCGGCCCGGGGAGACCTGCGAGACGACCAGGGTGCCGGTGGCGCCGAGGTCGGTGCGGAACAGGACGTGGACGGCGTCCTCGGTGGTGACGGCGATCTCGGCTGCTTCGCTGCCGGCATCACCGGGGCCTCCGGCGGTGGAGGTGAACGTCTCCCGGCCGGCCGCCGAGCGGTGCGGCAGCACGGTCTGCGTGGCGGCGGTCAGTTCGCTGATCCGGTGCCCGGTGATCCACTCCACCAGGTCGCACCAGTGCGAGCCGATGTCCGCGAAGGCCCGCGAGGCCCCGCCGACCGCCGGGTCGACGCGCCAGTTGTTGTCCTCCGGCCGCGCCAGCCAGTCCTGCAGGTAGTGGCCGTGGATCAGGCGGATCGCGCCCAGATCGCCGCGGCGTACCCGGGCCCGCGCCTCGACGGTCATCGGGTGGTAGCGGTAGACCAGCGGCACCGCGGCCACCAGTCCGGAGCGCCCGGCCAGCGCCGCCAGCTCGTCGGAGTCCGCACCGGACAGCGACAGCGGCTTCTCGCAGACCACGTGCTTGCCGGCCGCGAGGGCGGCGCGGACCAGCGGGCCGTGCAGGGCGTTCGGGGTGCAGACGTGGAGCACGTCGATGGCGTCCGCGACCGCCAACTCCTCGGCGGAGTCATAGCCGCGCCCGGCGTTCAGCCGCTGCGCCGCCGCCTTCGAGCGCTCCGCCGTCGAGGCCGCCACCCCGACGACGGAGCCCCCGACGCGACGAATCGCGTCGGCATGGACCGCCGCGACCATCCCCGCGCCGGCGATTCCCGCCCGAATCGTCATCCGTCGTTCCTTCCAACAGCCGGCTGTTGCGATCGACGATATTGCCGCTCTTTACGACTGACAAGGTTCTTCATTACGCTTACTTCTGTCATAAAGGAGCGTCCCGCCCCGCGGCCGGCGAACCCCTGGGAGGGGCCTGATGAACAGTGCGGCCAGACGACGGCTGGCGTCGCTGAGCGAGCTGGCCGGGCTGGTCGCCGACGGCGCGGCCACCACCCGCTCGGCGATCGTCGGCGCCACCGGGCTGTCCCGGGCGGCCATAGCGCAGCGCGTCGACCTGCTCATCGAGCGCGGGCTCCTGGTCGAGACCGAGCCCGCCGCCACCGAGCGCGGCCGGCCACCGCTGACGCTGGATCTATCAGACGCCGGAATCGTCGTCGCCGGCTGCGACCTCGGGGCCACGCACAGCCGACTGGCGATCGCCACGCTGTCCGGGCGGGTGCTCGCCGAGCGGGCGCGGGCGGTCGACATCAATACCGGACCCGATGCGGTGCTCGGCGGCGTGCGCGCGGATCTGGAGGAGCTGCTCGCCCAGGCGGGACGGCCCGCCACGCACCTGCGCGCCGTCGGGATCGGCGTGCCCGGCCCGGTGGAGTTCGCCTCCGGAACGGTGGTGCGGCCGCCGATCATGGCCGGCTGGGACGGCTGCCGGGTGCCGGGCTTCTTCGAAGGGCGCTATACGGCGCCGGTGCTCGTCGACAACGATGTCAACACCATGGCACTCGGGGAGTACACGCACCGGCGGGACAGTCGCCACCTGCTCTACGTGAAGGTCGGCACCGGCATCGGCTGCGGCGTGGTCTCCGGCGGCGTCCTGCACCGCGGAGCCTCGGGGGCCGCCGGCGACATCGGGCACATCCAGCTGCCGGCGCACGAGGACGTGCTCTGCCACTGCGGCAACACCGGATGCGTCGAGGCGGTGGCGTCCGGATCGGCGATAGCGGCCGCGCTGCGGGAGCAGGGGATCGATGCGGTCGGCGCCGCCGATGTGGTGCGGCTGGTCTCCGAAGGGCAGCCCGCGGCCCGGCGGCAGGTGCGGCTGGCCGGGCAGCGGATCGGCGAAGTGCTGGCCTCGCTCGTGTCGTTCTACAACCCGGACACGATCGTCATCGGGGGGATCCTGGCGCAGCTGCACGAGGATCTGCTCGCCGATGTGCGGGCCGTGATCTATCGGCGCGCGCTGCCGCTGGCCACGCGCAGCCTGGCGATCGAGACCTCGGTGCTGGGCGAGCGGGCCGGGGTGCTGGGCGCGGTGCGATTGGCGGCGCGGCACTTGCTGTCGGCAGAGGGAATGGCCGGGGTCATCGGAGAGGTCTGATCGTGTTGATCGGCCCCCCTGCTCAGCCGAGCGGCGCGAACAGGTCGACTCCGCTGCCGTCCGGATCGGTGACCGACGCGTAGCGCTGTCCCCAGGGCGCGTCCCAGGGGCCGCGCAGCCCGTGGTACCCGGCGGCCATGAGCTCTGTGAACTTCGCGTCGACCTCGTGCGGCGTGTCGAACTCGAACGCCAGGGCGACGCGCGGGCTGCCCGAGGGACGCGTCCAGCCGGAGGTGAAGGACTGGATCGAGGCCTCGGTGTCGAGCATCAGCCGCATCCCGTTGCCGAGGTCGGCCACGGCGTGGCCGTGCGGCGCGTCGGCGCCGGTGAACTCGAGGTCGAGGTGCCGGTAGAAGGCGACGGACACGGCCATGTCTGCGACCACGATGCCGATCGCCGCGGCTTTCACACTCATGGAGCCGACCCTAATAGCGGCCTGGCGACACTGTCTTGTCGGCCGCCACGATCGGCGGAAGGCGAGGGCGGCAAACCTCCCGATTCCGCCACATCGTGGGAACCCCTCCGGGCCACTATCCTGGCCCTCGTGACACACCACACGCACGATCTGACCGACCGCCTCGCCCGCGCCCAAAAGGCTGCCGCCGAGGCCGGGATGGACGCCCTGGTGATCAGCCCCGGCGCCGACCTGCGCTACCTGACCGGGTACGAAGCCCTGCCGCTGGAGCGGCTCACCTGCCTGGTGCTTCCCGCCGGCGGCGACCCCGTCGTGGTCGTCCCGGCGCTGGAGAAGCCGGCCGCCGAGGCCTCGCCGCTGGGCGGGCTGGGCCTGGACATCGCCGCCTGGGACGAGACCGACGATCCGTACGCGCTGGTGGCCTCCCGGCTGCCCGGCGTCGTGCGCGCCGTCGGGCTGGACAACCACATGTGGGCCGAGAAGGTCCTGAACTTCCGGCGGGTGCTGCCGAACGCCGAGCAGGTGCTGGCCGGGGCCGTCCTCGGGGAACTGCGGATGCGCAAGACGGCCGACGAGGTGGCCTCGCTGCGCGCCGCCGGCGCGGCGATCGACGCCGTGCACCGCCGGGTGCCCGAGTGGCTGCGGCCGGGCCGGACCGAGCGGGAGGTCGGCAAGGACATCGCCGACGCGATCCTGGCCGCCGGGCACGCCACCGTGGACTTCGTCATCGTCGGCTCCGGGCCGAACGGCGCCTCGCCGCACCACGAGCTGTCCGACCGGGTGATCGAGGCCGGGGACCAGGTCGTCGTCGACATCGGCGGCACCATGCCCGACGGGTACTGCTCGGACTCCACGCGCAACTTCAGCCTCGGCGCACCGCCGGCGCAGTACGCGGAGTACTTCGCCGTGCTGCTGGCCGCGCAGCAGGCGCAGTGTGCCGCGATCCGGCCGGGGATCACCGCCGAGGAGCTGGACGCCGTCGGGCGCGATCTGATCACCGAGGCCGGATACGGCGCCGAGTTCATCCACCGGACCGGGCACGGGATCGGTCTGGAGACGCATGAGGAGCCGTACATCGTCTCCGGTTCGGCGCGTCCGCTGGAGCCGGGCATGGCGTTCTCTGTGGAGCCCGGCATCTACCTGGCGGGCCGGCACGGCGCGCGGATCGAGGACATCGCCGTGTGCACCGCCGAGGGCGGGGAGCGGCTGAACCTGACCCCGCGGGAGCTCGTGGTGGTGGACGTCTGATGGTCGCCGTGGAGCGGGCGCTGCCGAATGAAGAGGCTGTCGCCCTGTTCGAGCTTGTCCAGGAGCTGTGCGCGAAGGAGCTCCAGCCTCGGGCGGCGCAGTACGAAGCCGAGGAGCGCTTCCCGCGTGAGGTGTTCCGGACGCTCGGGCACGCCGGGTTGCTGAGCTTGCCGTACGAGGAGAAGTACGGCGGCGGGGGCCAGCCGTATGAGGTGTATCTGCAGGTGGTCGAGGAGCTGGCGCGCAACTGGCTCACAGTGGGCTTGGGCGTGTCGGTGCATTCGCTGGCTTGCTACGGCTTGGCGAAGTTCGGCTCGGAGCAGCAGAAGGAGACGTGGCTGCCGGGGATGCTCGGCGGGGATCAGCTCGGTGCGTACTGTCTGTCCGAGCCGCAGTCCGGATCCGATGCTGCCGCGCTCACTACGCGGGCTGTGCTTGAGGGGGATGCGTATACGGTCCGGGGAACGAAGGCGTGGATCACGCACTCCGGGCACGCGGATTTCTACACCCTGATGGTTCGTACCTCCGATGACGGGGCGAAGGGGATCAGCGCTCTGCTCGCGGAGGCCGGCACGCCGGGGATGTCGTTCGGCAAGCCCGAGAACAAGATGGGCATGCGGGGCTCGGTGACCGCTCAGGTGCTGCTGGACGGGGCGCGGGTTCCGGCGGAGCGGCTGATCGGTGTCGAGGGACAGGGCTTTTCCATCGCGCTGTCCGCGCTGGAGGCCGGACGACTGGGGATCGCGGCGTGCGCCGTGGGTCTCGCGCAGGCGGCGTTGGACGCGGCCGTGGAGTACGCGAAGAACCGGGAGCAGTTCGGCAAGCCGATCGTGGACTTCCAGGGCGTCGCGTTCCTGCTGGCGGACATGGCTACCGGGGTGGCGACGGGGCGCGCGGCGTATCTGGCCGCGGCGCGGCGGCGCGACGCGGGACTGCCGTATGGGACGGCGGCGGCTATCGCGAAGCTGCACTGTACGGATATGGCGATGCGGGTGACGACAGATGCGGTGCAGGTGCTCGGTGGGTACGGATACACCACCGACTTCCCCGTGGAGCGCTATATGCGAGAGGCGAAGGTGCTCCAGATCGTCGAGGGAACCAATCAGGTGCAGCGGCTCGTCATCAGTAGGGCGCTTACGCGCGCATGATGCTCGCGCAGTGACAGCTTCCGTATAAGGAAATACGTAAAACGACGGGCTCCCGAGGGGACCGCTCCCTTCAAGGATCGGTACGAATCGGGGCCTATCGGCATCTGGTCGTGGATCGTCTTATCAGCGATACAGCAGACCATGTACCGTGCTGCCCATGACGCAGCAGCCGAATCAGAACTACCCCCAGCCCGGGGGTTGGGGACAGCAGCAGGGACAGCAGCCTGGCTGGGGGCAACAGCAGCCGGCTCAGCAGCCTGCTCCGCAGCAGGGACAGCAGCAGTGGGGGGCGGCTCAGCCCTCTTATGGGCAGCAGCAGCCTGCCCAGCAGTATGGCAGTGGCACTCCGTCCTACGGTGGCGCCTCGTCAGCCGGGGGTGACAGCTGGGACAAGTTCTGGGGTTTCTACGCCGCCGGTGCCTTGGCGGCGATCACCCTGATCCTGACGTTCACGATGCCCTGGGCCTCGATCAAGCTCGGGGACACCACGTTCAACTTCACCGCCCTGGGCAGCGTGTCGGCCAAGGGCCACAGCGCCAGCGCCGACGGCTACCCGAAGATCTGGGGCATCCTGGTCATCGTTGCCGCCGTGATCGCCATCGCCGGTGTGGTGCTGGCGTTCGTGTTGAAGAAGGCGGTGATGGGCTGGATCGTCGTCGGCGGTTCGGGACTGGCACTGATCTTCGCGCTCTTGGCCGGCTTCCTCGGCCACAACAAGATCAAGGATCAGCTGACCGGCTCCGGCGGCGTGGAGGAGGGTACCCACTACAGCCTCCAGATGTTCGGCATCGGCGCGTGGATCGGCATCGTGGCCCTGCTCATCGGCACGGTGCTGGCGGTGCTCGCGCAGCTGTCGGTGAACGCCGGCGGCGCCTCGGCCGGTGCCGGCGGCTCGGCGCAGCCGTGGCAGCAGGCCGGCTACGGCCAGCCGCAGTACGGCCAGGCGGGCAACGCCCCGGCGTACAACCCGCAGGGCCAGCAGCAGGGCGGTCAGCAGTGGGGCGGCCAGCCGGCCCAGGGGCAGCAGCAGTGGGGCAACCCGCAGCCGCCGCAGCAGGGCCAGCAGTGGGGCGGTCAGGGCGGCCAGTACGACCCGGCCGCGCACCAGCCGACGCAGGCCGTGCAGCCCGGTTTCATGCCGCCGCAGCAGCCGCCTCAGCAGCCGCGGTAAGGCGTAGCGGCGTCAGCGCACGGGGTTTTTTCAGCAGCGGCTGCTGAATCCTGCGTTTCGCATGAAGTCACGGCGGCCTGTGGAGTTTCCACAGGCCGCCGTGACATTACTGAGCTCGGCGACGTGCGTCGGGACCGAGATGTCTGCGCCGCGCGATGAGCGCGTACGTGTTCGGCAGCCGTCCTGCCCAAGCCGCCGCCGCGTGACCGTCATCCGGGTACCAGAAGGGCTCGGGGTACTCCGCCACGTATTCAAGCTCCAGGTCGGCGGAGAGCACCGCGTTGATGACCTCTGCCAGGGTGGTCTGGAACTCCACCGCTCCGTGCGCGGGAAACGTGTCGTTGACGTGCGAGCGTTCGAAGTAGCCGCGGTCGGGTCGAATCCGGGGCTCGTCCTCGTCCCAGGTCCACAGGGGCACCGCCGGATGGGCCTCGTAGACGAACAGGTGCCCTCCAGGTCGCAGCAGGCGGGCGACGTCGGCAGCCCACGCCCGCAGGTCCGGCAGCCAGATCAACGCTCCCTTGCCCGTGTAGACGAGGTCCGCGCACGCATCGCGCAGCGGTGCGCCTGGCAGCTCCGCGACCACGTAACGGCAGGCCGCCCCCAACTCGTCAGCGCGCCGTTGCGCCGCTGTCGCCGCGACCTGGCTGAAGTCCACTGCGACGACCGAGCGCGCGCCGGCGTCGACCAGCGCGATGTCGTCCAGGCCGTGGCCGCTTTGCAGATGCACGACCGCCGGCGAGTGCGCCAGGAGGGGGCGCAGCAGGTCCAGTTCGTGGGCGGACAGGGAACACTCGTTCCTGGCCCTGGCCAGATGTTTCTGGTATTCATCGAGGTGAAACTGCGACGCCGCCTCCCACGCGCTCCGGTTCCGGTTCAGCTGGCTGTCGGGGGTCATCCGCCTACTGTCTCGCCTTGCCGTGACCATGTCCACGCGGTTTCTCACCGCGGTTAACCGACGACCGCACCCCGCTCCTGCGGAGACATCAAAGGGTTGGGCTCGGCACCTATTCCGCTGTCAGCTGTTCGTCGTCTTCGCGCTTGACGCGGTCGGTGACGGCACGCCGCAGTTGCTCGAACCGGTAGGGGAGCGGAATCCACCCCGGGGAGCCGGCCAGCGCCATATTCGCCTCCACCACGGCCCGCGTGTAGGCGCGCTGCATGCCGCGGGGCATCAGCGGCATGCCGGGCGGGCGCCGTATGGCCTCACCCTCCACGTTGAGGCGTCCGGCGTGGTTCGGGCTGACGGAGACCCACAGCGCCTTGGGAGTGCCGTGCAGTGGCTGTACGAGCGTCTCGCGGACCTCCAGCCACGCCTTGAGGGCGGCGCGCGTGCCGTCGGACAGCGTCACCCGCTCCTCGACCGCCTCGCTGACCGTGCGGGCCTGCGGGCGGCGCACGACGCGGACGGCGCTCAGGTCGTCCTCCAGATCGGCGAGGGTCAGCGCGGCCAGCTCCCCGACGCGCGCGCCGGTGTCGAGCGCCACGCCGATCAGCGCGAACAGCCGGATCCGCCCGGCCGGGGCGCCGGCCGTCCCGGCGCGCTTGGCCAGGTAGTCGCGCAGCTGCGAACGCGAGGGGCCGTCGACCGTGTCGCGCAGCTCCGGCAGCCCCGGCCGGTCGGCGACGGCGACCGGGATCCCGCCGTGCTCCCCGAGGATCTTCAGGCAGTCGGCCCGGATGCGCATGGAGGCGGTGGTGGCGCGGGCGTCCCCGGCCTTGGCCCGCCGCCGCAGCTCCCCGCGCGCCGCCAAGTCGAGGTAGGCGCTTATCGCCCCGGGCTGCAACATCTCGGCGGCGGTGCCGGCGTCCCGGAACGGGAACTCCTCGTGGTTGCGCACCAGCGCCAGCTCCCCGGCCACCCACCGCAGCTGCCGCGCCCGCGCCTTGCTCACCTCCCGCTCGGCGATGACGCGCTCGGTCCACGCCTCGATGGAGGCGTTCGGCGTGGTCGATCCGCTCGCGGCCGGCTGCTGCTGCGGCACGGTGTGTCCTTTCCGAAGATCGCCAGATAACTGGCCTTTATCCTCTCCATTATGTGGTCCGTCGACTCCTGCTACACAAGAAACCCGCAGCAGAGGGCCGGGAACCTTGGTCCACCGTAAAGGAGAGGGCTGACAAGTTCGGGTGAGGCAGTCGGGTCGGGCCGGTCGCGTGCGATGATCGGGCGGTGCTCGAACCGCTGCCGCTGTTGTTTCTGGACGTCGACGGCGTCGTGCTCCCCATCGGCGCGGAGCTGGAGGATCTCGGGACGGCGCTGGGCCGGCAGCTGGCGGCCTTGCACTGCGAGCTGGTGTGGGCCACCGCCTGGCAGCACGACGCCAACGAGGAGATAGCACCGCGTATCGGGTTGCCCCGGCTGCCGGTGGTGGAATGGCGGGACACGACGGTGGCCGAGGACGACGAGGACACCTACCTCGGCTTGCATTGGAAGACGCGGCTGCTGGTGGAGTGGGCCGCCGGGCGCGACTTCGCGTGGGTCGATGATGAGGTCACTGATACCGACGCGAACTGGATCGCCGAACATCACCAGGGACGGGCGATGGTGCATCGGGTGCGGTCGCCGGGCGGGTTGAGTCCAGCGGACTTCGCGGTGGTGGGGCGGTGGCTGCGGGGCGTGCGCGGCGGGGTCGGTGGGGTCGGCGGCTCGTAGGCGGGGCAGAGTCCTCAATCGCTCTTGAGGATCTCGCCGATGACATGCCAGGAGTCGTCGACGATGCGCGGATTGGTGCCCAGCCGCGTGTAGTACGGCAGGGCCACGAGCGCGACGGACAGGGCCCAGCCACGTCCGCGTTCCCAGGTGGCGTCGTCGGCGCCGAGAGCGGTGCGGAAGGCTTCGCGGGCCTCGCCGTGGAAGAGGTTCCAGGCCGGCAGCAGGTCCACGGCGGGATCGCCGGTGCCGGGGGCGAAGTCGATCACGGCGTGGAGACGGCCGGCCTGGGCGATGAGGTTGCCGCCCTGGAGGTCGGAGTGGACCCATACCGGGGCGTCGGGCCAGGCGGGGGTGTCCATGACCCGCTCCCAGGCGGCGAGGACGGCCTCGGCGTCGAGGGCGGAGCCGAGTTCGGCGACCGCCCCGCGTACGTCGGCGTCCCGGACGGTGATCGGGCGGCCGCGGCCGGACGGCGGCGAGGCGTCGGTGGTGTCGACGGTTTGCAGGGCCTTGAGGAACGCCGCCAGGTCGATGGCGGCGGCGACCGGATCGAGCGCCAGCTCGGCGAAGTGTTCGCGAGTGGCGGCCGCACCCTGGATCCACGGCAGCACCGACCACGGATACGGGTACTCATCCATGGGCTCGCCGACCGCGACCGGCGTGGGCACCACCAGGGGCAAGTGCGGCGCGAGCACCGGCAGCAACCGCTGCTCCCGCTCTATGGAGCCCACCGCCCACTCGATCCTAGGCAGCCGAGCGCACAGTTCCTCCCCGATCCGGAACATCGCGTTGTCGGTCCCCGTCGACGCGACCCGCCGCACCGGCAGCTCGGCCCAGCGCGGGAACTGCGCCGCGAGCAGGCGGGTCACCAGTGCGGCGTCGGTGTCGACTTCGTCCGGGTGCATCTTGGGATCGGGCACGAGCGGCAGGGTATGCCGTGTAGGCGGGTGGGCGCCGCAGGATTTACGGTGGGCCCGTGGACGATATCGACAGGCACATCGTGGCGGCTCTGGTCGCCGACGGCCGGATGAGCTACACCGACCTGGGGAAGCTGATCGGGCTGTCGACCTCGGCGGTGCACCAGCGGGTGCAGAAGCTGGAGGAGCGCGGGGTGCTGCGGGGTTTCCGAGCGGTGGTGGACCCGGAGGCGCTGGGCTTGAGCCTGACGGCGTTCATCTCGGTGAAGCCGATCGATCCGGCGGCGCCGGACGATGTGCCGGAGCGGTTGAAGGACCTGGTCGAGGTCGAGGACTGCTACAGCGTGGCGGGGGATGAGAACTACATCCTGAAGGTGCGGGTGGGCACGCCGGGGGAGTTGGAGTCGCTGTTGGGGCGGATCCGGTCGGCGGCGGAGGTGTCGACGCGGACCACGATCGTGTTGTCGACGCCGTTCGAGGATCGGGTGCGCGGCCAGCGCTGAGCCGGCGGTAAGGCGTGCGAGACACTGATCCCCATGACGAACATCGCCGCGGCAGATCCTGAGCGCCCGATCCCGTCCCGTGTTTTGGTGCGGGGTGGGATCATCCATTCTCCGGAGGAGCCGTTCGCCACGGCGATGTTGGTGGAGGACGGCGCGGTGGCGTGGCTGGGCTCGGACAGCGCCGCCGATGTGGCGCACGCGGACTCGGTCGACGAGGTCGTGGAGCTGCGCGGGGCGCTGGTGACGCCGGCGTTCGTGGACGCGCACGTCCATCTCACCTCCACCGGCATGGCGCTGGCCGGTCTGGATTTGCACGACACGGTGTCGGTAACCGACGCCCTGGACAAGATCGCCGCCTTCGCGGCCACCGTGCCGCCCGGGCAGATGGTGATCGGCCAGGGCTGGGACGAGTCGAAGTGGCCGGAGCGGCGCGCGCCGTCGGTGGCGGAGGTGGATCGGGCGGTGGGGGATCGGCCGGCGTATTTGTCGCGGGCGGATGTGCACAGCGCGTTGGTGTCGTCGGCGCTGGTGGCGGCGGTGCCGGAGGTGGCCGGGGCGGTCGGGTTCGACAAGGACTCGGGGCGGGTCCGGCAGGAGGCGCATCACGTGGTGCGTCGGGCCGCGTTCGGTCTGCTGAGTCCCGGGGCGCGGCAAGGTTTTCAGAGTGCGGCGTTGCGGCGTGCTGCGGAGTTGGGGATCGGGGCGCTGCATGAGTGTGGCGGCCCTGATATCAGCGGTGAGGCCGATTTCCTGCAGGTGCTGGCGTCGGCGCGGGAAGCGGCCGGCCCTGAGGTGTTCGGATATTGGGGCGAGTTCGGGGCGGTGGAGAAGGCGCGGGAATTCGGCGCGGTTGGCGCCGGCGGGGATCTGTTCCTGGATGGCGCGATCGGTTCGCACACTGCTTGCCTGTCGCATCCTTATGCCGACCAAGCCTCGCTTGGTGCGGCGTATGCGAGTGCTGAGCAGGTGGCCGAGCATGTGGTGCAGTGCACGGAGTCGGGTGTGCAGGCGGGTTTCCACGTGATCGGCGACGCGGCGATGGCGACGTTGCTCGACGGCTTCGACGCGGCGGCGGCGCGGGTGGGGCGGGATGCGCTGTATCGGGTCGGGCACCGGGTGGAGCACGCGGAGATGATCCCGCCCGGCGGGATCGAGCGGTTGCTGGCGTTCGGGATCGTGGCGAGTGTGCAGCCGGCGTTCGATGCGGCGTGGGGCGGCGCGGACGGGATGTACGTCGAGCGGTTGGGGGTGGAGCGGGCGCGGGCGATGAACCCGTTCGCGGCGCTGCAGAAGGCGGGGGTGCCGTTGGCGTTCGGGTCGGATGCGCCGGTGACGCCGTTGGATCCGTGGGGCGCGGTGCGTGCGGCGGCTTTCCATCGGACGCCGGAGCATCGGCTGTCGGTGCGGGCGGCGTTCGCGGCCCATACGCGTGGCGGGTGGCGGGCGTTGGGGGCGCGCGCGGCGGCGTCGGGGATGTTGGTGTTGGGGGAGCCGGCGACGTATGCGGTGTGGGATGTGCGTCCGGAGGATGTGATCGTGCAGGCCGCGGACGAGCGGTTGTCGGCGTGGTCGACGGATCCGCGTTCGGGGGTGCCGGGACTGCCGGATCTGTCGCCGGGGCGGGCGTTGCCGAGGGCGCTGCGGACGGTGGTGCGGGGTCGGACGGTGTTCGATTCCGGATGGCTGGGGCGGGGTTGAGCGGGGCGTTTGGTTTTGATTCGGTCAAATATCAGTTCCGAGTCTTTCCGAGTGATCGTGGTCAGGCCCCAGCCGGGCCCGGAAACGCCGGAGCGACCTGGGGTTTCCTACCGTCGGCGCCGACTACTTCCAGTCGGCTCACTGGTTGACAGGCGCCACTGCAGTCCGGGTAGCGTCGTTGCCTACGTCCACCGGCTGCACGCCGTCGCCAGGTGGTCCTGTCTCGCTCGGGGCGATCCGGCACCGGGAGGTTCGGCGGGAGCACGGCGGCGGTGGCGGCGAACCACGGGTGGGTCTTCACCGGGAACCCGGCGGATCCAGTAGACAACGGTGTGCGGGACTCGCGGCCAGCGGGTCCGCGGCCGGTCCGAAGGGTCTCGCCGGGTTTCTGCGTGCCCGGGAGTCGAACCGGCAGGCCGACCAGGTGTCCGCGGCCCGCTGGACCCGATGCTGGCCCCCGTAGATGTCGTGCGGTTGTCGGGAACCTGTCCGCCTGATGGCGGATCCGCCACGCACCGTCCCGTCCTGAGATCCTGCTCGGGTAGGGTGCGCTGAAGGTGTCCGCAGATCTTTCTAGGGTGGGTCCCGCTGGTGGCGAACGAGGATGAGGCCGGCACCGGCCGCCGGCGGCGGTTCCGGTCCTGGTTCCGGCGGCCGAGCCGGGAATCGGTGCGGCTGGGCGCGTTGGCGCTGCTGGCCGGGGTCGCGCTGAACCTGGCGTTCGCCCCGGTGGGCTGGTGGCCGGTGGCGCCGTTGGCGGTGGCGGCGGTCTCGGCGCTGTGCGCGGGGCGTACCGGGCGGCGCGGGATGTTCGCCGGGTTCTGGTTCGGGACCGGTTTCTGCTGGGTGATGTTCCAGTTCCTGCGGGTCTTCGGGCCGGGTGCGCAGGAGGCCGTGGGCGTGGTGGAGTCGCTGTATTTCCTCCCGTTCGGCTGGGGGATGGCGCGGGTGTCGGCGGCGCGGTTCGCGCCGTTGTGGCAGGCGTGCTTGTGGGTCGGTGAGGAGTTCGTGCGGTCGCGCTGGCCGTTCGGCGGGTTCTCCTGGGGCCGGTTGGCGTTCTCGCAGCCGGATTCGCCGTTCACGCCGCTGGCGGCGGTCGGCGGGGCGCCGCTGGTGACGTTCGCCGTGGCGTTGTCGGGAACGTTGTTGTGGCGCGCGGTGGTGGTGCTGCGCCGCGACCGGACAACCGGGGCGAAGTGGGCCGGCGCCATGGTCGTCGGCGCCCTGGTGCTGCCGCTGTGCGCGTTCGCCGTGCCCTTGGCGTCACCGGATGACGGCACGCCGCTGCGGATCGCCCTGGTCCAGGGCAACGTGCCGCGCCTGGGCTTCGGCCGCGAGCAGCAGCAGGCGGCGGTGCTGGACAACCACGTCAAGGAGACCGAGGCCCTGGCGGCGGATATCAGCGCCGGCAAGGCGGCCAAGCCGGATCTGGTGGTGTGGCCGGAGAACGGCTCGGACATGGACCCCTACTCCGATCCCGCGGTGCAGGACGAGATCCAGCAGGCGGTCGACGCGGTCGGGGTGCCGGTGCTGGTCGGCGCGGTGGTCAACGCCAACGCCGAGGGCACCAACGTGCTCAACCGCCTGATCGTGTGGACGCCGGGCCAGGCCGGCGGCATGGGCGCCACCTATGACAAGACGCACCTGGTGCCGTTCGGGGAGTACCTGCCGTTCCGCGACATCCTGACGAAGGTCATCAAGCGGTTCAACATGATCCCCCGGGACTTCGTGCCCGGACACGGCCGCGGCGACCTGACCCTGGGCGGGGTGCCGATAGCGGCGGTGATCTGTTTCGAGGTGGCCTACGACGACGTGGTCCGCGACGCGGTCAACGGCGGCGGCCAGGTGCTGCTGGTGCCGAGCAACAACGCCTCCTATATGGGCACCGGCCAGACCTATCAGCAGTTGGCGATCGCACGGTTCCGGGCGGTGGAGCACGGCCGCTGGACGTTGGAGGCGGCCACCTCCGGGGTGTCGGCGGTGATCGACCCGCGCGGGAAGGTGCTGGCGGAGACCGGTGAGTATCAGGCCCGCTACCTGGACTTCGAGGTGCGGCGCAACACCGCGCGGACCCTGGCCGACCGGGTCGGGCCGGCGCCGGAGTACGCGTTCGCGCTGGCCGGGCTGGCCGCGGCGGTGGGGCTGGGCGGTGCCGCGACGGCGTGGCGGCGGATGCGGGGGCTGATTCCCGGTTCGGCCGGCCGACCCGGTACCCTGCCCGGTGCGGCGCTTGGTGAGAACACATTGACGACCGCCGAGCGGGACGCCGCCTCGCTCGCCCCCGCAGCCGCGAAAGGCCGAGATCGTTGAGTGACCAGTCCGACCCGACCAGCCCACGTGTCCTGGTGATCATTCCGACCTATAACGAGGCGGAGAACCTGGAGAAGATCGTCGGGCGGGTGCATGCGGCGAATCCTGAGGTGCACGTCCTGGTCGCCGACGACAATTCCCCGGACGGCACCGGCAAGCTCGCCGACG
>JAEKKI010000324.1 GCA_019510485.1 Catenulisporales bacterium | reverse complement strand
GTTGTCGTGCTGCAGGTTCGGGCTCGCGGCGGGACGTCCCGTCCGGAGCAAGCTCCGGGCGGGCCCTCGCGGGCCCGCCCGGTGCCGTGCTACTTGAGAATTTTGGTGACTCGACCGGCGCCCACGGTGCGGCCACCCTCACGGATGGCGAAGCGCAGGCCCTCCTCCATGGCGATCGGCTGGATCAGCTCGACCGACATTTCGGTGTTGTCGCCCGGCATGACCATCTCCGTGCCCTCGGGGAGGGTCACGACGCCGGTCACGTCGGTGGTGCGGAAGTAGAACTGCGGGCGGTAGTTGTTGAAGAACGGCGTGTGCCGGCCACCCTCGTCCTTGCTGAGGATGTAGACGCTCGCCTCGAAGTCCGTGTGCGGGGTGGTCGTGCCCGGCTTGATCACGACCTGGCCGCGCTCGACGTCCTCGCGCTTGATGCCACGCAGCAGCAGGCCGACGTTCTCACCGGCCCGGCCCTCGTCGAGCAGCTTGCGGAACATCTCGATGCCGGTGACCGTGGTGGTCTGCTTGTCCGGACGGATGCCGACGATGTCGACCGTCTCGTTGACCTTCAGCACACCGCGCTCGATGCGGCCGGTGACGACCGTGCCACGACCGGTGATCGTGAAGACGTCCTCGACGGGCATGAGGAACGGCTTGTCGACCTCACGCTCGGGCTGCGGGATCGCGTCGTCGACGGCGGTCATCAGCTCGAGGATCTTCTCGCCCCACTCGGCGTCGCCCTCGAGGGCCTTGAGCGCCGAGACGCGCACGATCGGGGCGTCGTCGCCCGGGAACTCGTACTGGCTCAGCAGCTCGCGGACCTCGAGCTCTACGAGCTCCAGGATCTCCTCGTCGTCGACCATGTCGGTCTTGTTCAGCGCGACGACGATGTAGGGGACGCCGACCTGGCGGGCCAGGAGGACGTGCTCCTTGGTCTGCGGCATCGGGCCGTCGGTGGCGGCGACCACGAGGATCGCACCGTCCATCTGCGCGGCGCCGGTGATCATGTTCTTGATGTAGTCGGCGTGACCCGGGCAGTCGACGTGCGCGTAGTGGCGCTTCTCG
>JAEKKI010000067.1 GCA_019510485.1 Catenulisporales bacterium | reverse complement strand
CAAAACAACCGCCCCGCCCGCTACCCCCCGGACAGCGAACCGCATATTCACCCCCCGATCCCCGTTTTCCGGCCCTGTCATAATCATGCTGTCCCAGCGGCTGCCCATGGCCCATTACTCTAGATGTTCACCAAAAGTCAACACAGAGTGACCTTTCGACAACGCATAGTCGGGGTAACCTGATATCAGGACCCGACCCCTGAAAAGAGCGCGTATAAGGGAAACGATGACGGGGACGATAGACCAAGGGTTCCAGGCCGACACGACCACGACTCGATCGGCCGAGACTCCAACGGCCAAGAAGCCCGAGACCGCCAGAACTCCACCGACCGACACCGCCCCCGAGAATCCGGACGCCACCGCGCTCGGCGGCGCCGGACGCCCCCTGCCCCTGGGCGACTCCGGACATCAGGGCGACTTCGGCGAGACCTTCATCAGGGCCCTGGCCGCCGCCGCCAACCTCGACGCCCTGCGCGCCGACCGCGACCGCGCCGGCGTGGACTGGACGCTGCGCTATCCCGCCGCGCACGGCCGCCGGGGCTTCCCGCTGATAGACGTCCAGGTCAAGTCCTGGTCCGATCCGCGCGGCAACGATGCGGCCTGGCGTTATCCGCTGGAGGTGAAGAACTACAACTGGCTGGCCGGCCGCGACTACCTGGTGCCCCGCTTCCTGTTCCTGGTGGTCGTCCCGCGCCGGTCGGCGGCCTGGACCGACATCAGCGCCGAGCGCCTGATGCTGCGCCACGCCGCCTACTGGGCGTGTTTCCACGACGTGCTCCCACTCCCGGGACGAAATCGGTCGTCGACGTATACAGTGCGCGTCCCTCGTGCCAATCTGCTAGATATCAGAGCCCTCCACGGGCTGTTCGGCGACGAGTTCCGGGAGCTGCTCGCGCGATGACCGCCCAGACCTCCGCCACCGGCCGGGCCGCCAGGCTCCGGCCGGATGACGTACTCCGCTACCTGGCCGCCACCGGGTGGCGCCGCGGCCGCGACTATGGACGCGGCCAGATCTGGGAGCTCGATCCCCCGGTGGGGACCGCGAACCCGCTTCCGTACGAGGTCCTGGTGCCGCTGGACCAGCGACTACGCGACTATCCGCTGCGGATGACGGATCTGCTGGAGACAGTGGCGGGCATCGAACAGCGGGACGCGGAGTCCGTGCTCGGCGATCTGGATCTGCGGTGGGCGGACGTGCTCTACATCCGCCTCAACGAGTTCACCCTGGCCGACCTAGCACCGGCGCTCACCGGCTTGCGGGATCTGGCGCTGGCGGCGGCGCGCGCGGTGGACTCCCGCCACGCATGGGATTTCGTGCGTCGTGCGGACGTGGGAACGTCGCGGACCGGCGTGCCGGTGTTGACCGTGCGGACCGCGCTGACTCCGGACGAGGGGGAGCCGCTGGAGCGCAAGGTGACGCGGACGATGTATGAGGCCGTTCTGGGCGCCTTCGGGGCCGCTATAGGGGACAGCGAGTCCCAGGCGTACTTCCCCATAGTGAACGGCTACCGTTCCACCCGCCCCACGCTCGCCAGAGAGGTCTGCGCAGCCTTGGCGCGGATCGGGGGACGATCGCGGTCCGGATACGAGCTGCGCTTCACGTGGTCGCCCGACGTGCCGTTCAAGGGGGACCAGGCGGTCTTCGAGTTCACTCCGCAGGTGCTGACAGAGGTGGCGCGGGCGGCCAGGGAGCTGCGCGACTTAAGGTGATCGGTATGTCCTCCATCCGCGGTGCCTACGAAGAGTACGGAGCGGAGGAGTACTACAAGCGGTTCGGGGCCGAGTACCGCAATCCGCATGAGGACGCAGTACGCGCGGTGATCCGTGCGAGCGTCGAGCGGAACTCTTTAGCGTTGCGCCACGTATTGGATCTCGCCTGCGGCAGCGGAGAAGCGACGCGTGCGCTACTGGAGTTGGGCGCTACAGAGATCGACGGAGTGGATCCCTATACGTCGGCCGCGTATAGCGCCGCCGTAGGGCGCCCCGCAGAAGAGCTCAGCTTCGAGGACGTAGCCGCCGGAGCTCTGGCCGGCCGCCACTACTCACTGACCGTGTGCAGCTTCGCGCTGCACCTGGCGGACGTCTCGCGCCTGCCGTTGCTGGCCTGGCAGCTGGCTCAAGTCAGCGACGCGTTGTTGGTCGTGACCCCGCACAAGCGGCCCGATCTGCGGCCGGAATGGGGTTGGCGGCTCGTCGACGAGTTCGTCCTGGACCGGGTGCGGGCTCGGACGTATCGCCGCGACGATGGTGAGCAGACAGACGGTCAGTAGCCCGGCAAACGCATACCGCGCGCCCCGCCCGGCGTCGTGGGCCGCGAGCGCGATCGCGGACGTCACGAGGTAGACCCCGCCCGACGTCCCCAGACTGCGCGCCGTGTTCAGCAGACCGCTGACGACGCCCGACGCCCCCTGCGGCACGGCCGCCATCACCTGCGCGTTGTTGGCCGGGGCGTAGGAACCCAGGCCCAATCCCAGGACGCCGAGCAACGGAGCCAGCACCACGGGCTCGAACGGCAGCACGAGCAGCGTCCCGAGCGCGGCGCCGGCCAGCCCCAGGCCCACAACCGCGCGGCATTTCAGGAACGACGCGCCTACCGCGAAGCCGAGCGGCAGCGTGGTCAGCACCAGCCCGGAGACCAGGACGCTGCCACCGCGCGCGGCCATGATGACCGGCACCAGCACCAGCGGCCCGAACAGGACGAGGTAGCCGCCGGCGGCGCCGAGCAGCCCCCAGCGCACCTCGGGCCGCTTCAACGGGCTCAGATCCGGTCGCAGCCCATAGGCGCGCTCGCGGGTGCGCGGCAGCAGGAACACGCCGCCGACCAGGGCGATCACGCCGACCGGGACGTTGACGCCGAACACCCAGCGCCAGCCGACGGTGTCCACCAGCAGCCCGCCGACCGCGGGACCCAGGCCCAGCCCGAGCGCCTGGGCGGCGGCCTGGACGCCGAGGGCCGTGCGGAGCTTGGCGCGCGGGGCCGCGTTGGAGATCAACGCGATGCTGTTCGCCTGGAGCATCGCGGCGCCGACCGCCTGGACGACCCGGAAGGCGATCAGGGTGTCCAAGCTCGGCGCCAACGCGCACGCGGCAGAGGCAGCGGTGAAGACGGCGAACCCGTAAACGTAGATGAGCTTGCGACCCAGCGCGTCGGACAGCCGGCCCACCGGTACCAGCAGCAGGGTCAGCGTGAGCAGGTAGGACAACGAGACCCAGGAGACCGCGGACAAGGAGGCGTGGAACTCCGTGCGCAGGGCCGGATAAGCGAGGGTCGTGATCGAGGCGTCGAGCTGTCCCATGAACGCGCCGAAGCAGACGGTCAGCACGGCCAGGCGCCAGGCCGACGGCAGGCGGCGTATGCGGTCGGGGCGGGCACGCTCGCGCAGGAGCACGTTCACGATTCCATCGTACGCCAAATATTTCGGCCACCGAAATATTTGTCTCCTGCACACACTGTCTCAACCGTGCGGTAGTCCGGGCGCCAAGCGGGTCCGGTCTCATAAGGTCTGGGGCATGGCCATGCCTGTCCCGCACCCCACGCCTGCCACGCCTGCCACGCCCGCGGCCCCCGACGCCACCGCGCACCAGCTCACCGACGTGGTGACGCGCCTGCGCCGGGCGCTGCGCACCTCCATCCGCACGGAGTATCCGTGGGAGGCGCTGCCGATGGCGCAGATCGAGCTGATGCAGGCCCTCAGCGACCAGTCCCCGGCCCGCGTCGGCGACCTCGCCGCCCGCCAGCGCCTGTCGGCCAGCACGGTCAGCGGCCTGATCGGCCAGCTGATGACCGCCGGCCTGGTGGTGCGCGGCACCCACGCCGACGACCGCCGGGTGGCGGTCGTCGAGCTCACCGACGCCGGCCGCCGCCAGCTCGCCGACTGGCAGGCGGCGCACCAGCGGAGGATCGGGGCCGCGCTGGAGCGGCTGTCGGAGGGGGAGCAGGCGGCGGTGGCGGCGGCGCTGCCGGCTTTGGCGAAGCTGGTGGAGCATTTGGTGGCGGGGTCTGGGTCGGGGTCGGGGGGCGGGGCCAGCGCGGAAGCGCAAGCGGATGGCGATTGAGCGGGGTGGGCTCGAATCATGCATACCGCGAACGCCCCGGTCGCCTATCTGCTCATCGGGCTGACCGGCTCCGGTAAGACGACTTTCGCGCGCCGGCTCGAAGCCGAGGGCCTCGTGCGGCTGTCGGTTGACGAGGAGATGTTCGCTCGCAACGGCAGGTACGGAGTCGACTATCCCGACCACGAGTACTTCGACCGTGAGCGGCCGGTGGTCCAGGACATCCAGCAGCGGCTGATCGAGACCATCCAGGCCGGGAAGTCCGTGGTCTTGGACTATGGGCTATGGCGCCGCGCGGAGCGCGAGGCGTACAAGAAGCTGGTCGAGGAAGCCGGCGGTAAATGGCGTCTGATCTATCTGAAGGTGGATAAGGCCGAGCTTCTGCGGCGCCTCGGCGAACGCAATCTGCGCACAGACGCGAATGCCCTTGCCGTGACCCTGGAGATGCTCGACGAGTTCTACGCCCGCTTCGACGAGCCCTTCGGCGAGGGCGAAGAGATCCTCGCGCCTGACTCAGAGGATGCTTGACCGGTTCTGCGCCCGCGCTCCGCCAGGGATCTAGCCCGCTCGCGATCGCATACTCATCCACCATGCAACAAACTTATGAGATGATCGGCGGGTGACCATCGAGACCCTCGCCCCCGAATCGGCGCTCGCCGCGCCGCCGACGCCGCCAGAGCATCCGCACGCGGTGTCGCGACGTACGGCGCTGCTGGCGACCGGCGGGCTGGTGCTGACCACGGCGGTGTGGGGCTCGACGTTCGTCGTGGTGAAGAGCGCGATCGCGTCGGTGCCGGTGCTGGACTTCCTGGGCCTGCGTTTCGGGCTCGCGTTCTTAGTGATGCTCGCGGTGCGCCCGCGCGCGTTGGCGGGGCTGGGGCGCGCCGGGTGGCGGCACGGCGTGGTGCTCGGGTTGGTGCTGGCCGGCGGGTACGCGACGCAGACCTTCGGGCTTAAGACAGCCTCCGCGTCAGTATCCGGATTCATCACCGGACTGTTCGTGGTGTTCACCCCGCTCATAGCGGCAGTGATGCTACGGCGGCGGGTGCCGTCAGCCGTATGGGTGGCAGTGGTACTGGCGACCATCGGCCTCGGGCTGATCTCGCTGCACGGCATGTCCGTCGGCCGCGGTGAGCTGCTGACCGTCGCCGGCGCGTTCTTCTTCGCGCTGCACATCGTGGGGCTCGGCGAGTGGTCGCACCGCAACGACGCGTACGCGCTGGCAGTCGTGCAGATCGGCACGGTCGCAGTGTTCTCACTCGTCCTGGCGCCGGCCACCGATCACGGCCACGCCCTCACGCTGCCGTCCGGCGCCTCCGGCTGGGCCGCCGTCGCCGTGACCGCCGTGCTGGGCACCGCGGCGGGTTTCTTCCTTCAGACGTGGTCCCAGGCGCGCATGCCGGCCACGCGCGCCGCGGTGGTGCTGACCATGGAGCCGGTGTTCGCGGGCGTGACCGGCGTCCTGTCGGGCGAGACGCTCGCGCTGCGGGGCTGGAGCGGCGCCGCCCTGGTCCTCGCGGCGATGTATCTCGTGGAGCTGGCGCCACGTCGAAGCGGCCGGCGCGAACGCACCGACCGCCTGTCTTTCGTAGAGTCTGCGTAGAGGTCCCGGCCAGGAGAAGGGAGCGCCTATTCCCCGGCGTCGCCGTCCCCGTCTTCATCCTGGGGCTTCGAGTCCTGGTCAAAATCGCCCTGCTCCTGCTGCCCCACCGACTGCACCTCGGCCTCCAGCCCCAGCCGCTCGGCCAGCCAGGTGTGGAACCCCACCGAAGCCTGGATCCAGTTCACGGTGGTGCCCACGAAGTAGTCGATGTTCACACCCTGCGGCGTGACCATCTGCGTCTCGCCGATCAGCCGCAGCACGCCGTCCTCGTTGGTGTGCGTGTAGACCTTCGGCCACAGCGTGTCGCGGTTCCACTCGTCGATGACGTCGAGCAGTTCCTGCTTCTCCTCCAGCGGGTACGCGCGCTCGTAGAACGCCCGCACCGCGAACAGCTCCTGCTGCTCGCCGCGGAACATCGCGTAGACACGGAAGCCCGGCCAGGAGGCGACGATGTCGCCTTCGGGATCGGTGGTGTACTTGATCCCCAGCTGCTCGAACAGGTCACCGACCAGGGCGTTGTCAGGCTTGATGATCGGCGGTGGGCCCTGCGGCGGCTCCTGCGGGCCGAAGTTCGGGATGGCTCCGGGATCAGTGGTCATGCGACGTCCTCGTGGCAGATCGTGTCGTTGGCTGGACCATCCTGTCATCACCCGGCCGCGGGGCTGAACTCGCGTCCCAGGCTGTCGGCCGCCAGCAGAGCGTCGGCGACCATCGCGGCGTCGACCGGGAACGGCTCGTTGTGGATGGTTTCCCCGGGCGCCACCGTGCGTTCGGCGATCGTGCGCACCAGCGTGTGATCGATGCCGGCCAGGCCCAGGCCGCCCAGCGTCACCGGGAGCCCGACGTCGCGGCAGAACTGAAGCACCTGAGTGACCTCGGAATTCGGCGCGCCTTCCAGGACCAGTTGGGTGACGACGCCGAAGGCCACCTTCTCGCCGTGCAGGAAGCTGTGAGTCTGCGGCGCGGCCGTCAAGCCGTTGTGGACGGCGTGCGCGGCGGCCAGCCCGGAGGACTCGAAGCCGAGCCCGGACAGCAGCGTGTTGGCCTCGATCAGGCGCTCCACGGCCGGGGTGAGCAGATGCTGCCGCACCGCCGACAGTGCGGCCGGGCCGTCGGCCAACAGCGTGCGGTGGCACAGCTCGGCCAGCGCCGCGGCCGAGCGGGTCGAGGCGCCGCCGCGCATGTTCTTCACGTGCCCGGCCACGCAGGTGCGGGCCTCGTACCAGGTGGCCAGCGCGTCGCCCATCCCGGCCGAGAAGAGCCGCGCCGGCGCCTGCACCACGGCGCTGCTGTCCACGAGCACCAGAGCGGGGTTGCGCGCGACCAGCTGATACGCCTCGAACTCTCCGGCCTCGGTGTAGATGACGGACAGAGCGCTGCACGGCGCGTCGTTGGAGGCCGCGGTCGGGCAGCTGACGAACGGCAGCCCCAGGTCGTCGGCGGCGGCCCGGGCCGCGTCCAGGGCCTTGCCGCCGCCGGCGCCGACGATCACCCCGGCCCCGGCGTCCTGCGCGGCCTCGGTGATGCGCGCGATCTCGGCGCGGCTGCACTCCCCGCCGAAGCGGTGCACGCTGAAGTCGGTGGCGGCGTCCTTGAACGTGGCGCGCCAGGCCTCGGCCAGCAGCCGCCCGGCACTGGGCGCCGCGACGATCAGGACCGGACCGGTCAGGCCGAGGCGGAGCATCTCCGGGCCGAGGGCGGCCGTGGCTTCGCGGCCCTGGACGTAGTGTCCCGGGGAGGAGAAGACGCTGAGCATGGCGGACTCCGTTGCTGCTCGCCGGTGTCGGGGTCAGTAGTGTGCCCTACCCGGGGGAGAACGGGATACGCCGGCAATTGAGCGATCGGCGGGTGGCTCGCCCCTCAACCCACCCCGACCAACCCCTCCAAAGCAAACCAAACCACCTTCCCCGTCGAGGTTCGCCGCGACCCCCAATCCGCCGACAACTCACTCACCAAGTACAACCCCCGCCCGCTCTCCTCCAGCTCATCCGGCAAAGCCGCCGCCCGCGGCTCGGCCCCCACCTGATCCGCCACCTCGCACGTCAACCGCTCGTCATAAGACAACCGGATCTCGATCGGCCCCGGCCCCGCCGCATGCCGCACCGCGTTCGTCGCCAGCTCGCTCACCAACAACTCCGCCGTGTCGACCGTGTCCTCCGGCAGCCCCCACGACCCGGCCTGCTGCCGCACGAAATGCCGAGCCTCGCGCACCGCGTACGACTCCGCCGGCAGTTCCCACGACGCCGAGCGCGACGGCGCCCGCCCGATCCGCGCCACCAACAGCGCCAGGTCGTCGCGGTCGCCCTCCAGCACCAGGGTCCGCAGCAGCGTGTCGCAGATCTCTTCCAACCCCGCCTCCGGATCACCGAGGTTCTCCAGCAGCAGCGCGAGGCCGTCGCCGATGTCCCGGTTCTTCGACTCCACCAAGCCGTCCGTGCACAGCACCAGCAGCGACCCCTCCGGCAGGTCCAGCGTCCAGGACTCGAACGGCCCGGTCACGAACCCCAAGCCCAGCGGCCGGTTCGGCGGCACGTCCTCCACCCGCGGCTTCACCGACGAGTCCGGGTGCACGATCACCGGCGGCACGTGGCCGGCCCGCACGATCTCGCAAGTACGCGCCGCCGGGTCGTGGACCGCGATGATGCACGTGGCGAAGATGTAGCTGTCGGCCATGTCCGGCACCAGCGCGTCCAAATGCGCCATCAGCTCCGTCCCCGGCAGGTCCAGCCGGGCCAGGGTCCGCACCGCCGTGCGCAGCTGCCCCATCACCGTGGCCGCCTGCATCCCGTGCCCCATCACGTCGCCGACCACCAGCGCCACCCGGCCGCCGGACAGCGGGATCACGTCGAACCAGTCGCCGCCGACCTCCGCCACGTCGGAGCCGGGCACGTACCGGTGCGCCACTTCCATCCCCGGCGGTGGCTGCACCCGCTTGGGCAACAACGAACTCTGCAACGTCAGCGCCTGCGACTTCTCCAGGTTGTACAGCCGCGCGTTGTCGATGCACAGCGCCGTGCGCCGCGCCAGGTTGTCCGCCAGCTCCACGTCCCGGCCGCAGTACTCCGCACGCGCCGCCGGATCGCGGTTGAACGCCAGCAGCCCCAGCACCCGGCCCCGAGCCATCAGGGGGCTGAGCAGAAGGGAGCGGCCGGCCATCGCCCGCAGGAAGTCCGGGCGGCCGAAGTCCTCGGCGGTGCGCCGGGCCAGCTCGTCGGAGACGATCGGGAAGAACAGCGAGCGCCGCTCGGCCATGCACCGCGCGAACGGCGAGGCCGGCGGGCACACCGCGGTCTCCCCGATCGGCAGCGTCGACAGCCAGAACTCCACCGGCAGCGGATCCTTGTCGGAGACCCCGAGGGCCAGCCGGCGCACCCGCGCGCTGCCATCCTTCATCTGCGCCGGGATCTCATGATGCGTGACCACCCGCTCCTGCAACAGCACCCACGTGGTGTCCGCGAAGTCCGGGATCGCGATCCCGACCAACTCCTCGGCGGTGCGGACCAGATCCAAGGTGGTGCCGATCTCCTCACTGGCCCGGTTCAGCAGCGCCAGTCGCAGACGCACCGAATCGGCGGTGTCGTGCCAGTCGTGTGGCGGCGCGGCATGCCGTGGAGTGCGCTTCTCACCCCCGATCCCCGCGGCGAGCCCCTCGTCCAGGGCGCCGGGTCCATCGGAGAATGGAGTGGCAGCCTGCCCCGCCACCGTTTGTTCCACCGCTTCTCCCGCCCTCTCGCATCACCGTCGTCGTCCGACCGCTTCCCCGTGCAGGCCCCATCCCGCACAGTCCCCATCAGCCGCCGTATGACATACGTCTTCTCATACCCATACCCGTCCGGGCTGACCGTCGGGACACCCCTGACCGGATGTCACCGACCGGGAACCGCGAGTGCGGGCGCGTCAGGCCCCCACCTGGTACGTCGCAGAACGCTGGTTCCGGCGAGGCCGGGCGGGGGGCGCGCGCCGAACCCGCTCGCTTCAACTCGTGAAAGCTCGTGAAAATCAGGAAAGCGGGCTCTCGTACAGCGCCAGGGGATCCTTGTGCCGCGCATAGGTTCCCGCCTCGGGCTGCTGTGAACGGATGGTGTTGCCGAAGAACCACTTGTTGACTTTTACGTTGGTGAAGCCCTGTGCCGCCAGCTTTGCGACGGCTTCGTCCTCCGGAAGTCCGGTCACGTTCGGTACGGGGAACGTTTGAGCCCCCTTGGACAGCGTCAACGTCACCAGCGACCCGGGCTGTGCGTCCTTAGGCGTCGTCGAGACCACCGAGCCGGAACCGACCGTGTCGGAGAACACCTGATCAGGCGCGATCGCCACCTGGAACCCGGCGGCGCGCAGCGCGATGGTCGCGCTGTCAGCACTTTGACCCGCCTGGTCCGGCACCGGGATCGGCTTGGGCCCCCGGGACACCGTGATCGTGACCGAGCCGCCCTTCTTCACCTTGCTCGACGGGTTCGGCGAGGTCCCGATCACCACTCCGGCCGGCACGCTGTCGTCGTAGGCGGTCACCACATCCGGGTGCAGCCCGTCGTGGTTCAGCTCGGCCAGCGCAGCCTCCTGCGATCGCCGGATCACCGACGGCATCGAGCGGAACTGTCCGCTGCTCACCCACCACGCCGCGATCCCCAGCACGATCGCCACCACCAGGACGACCGCCATGGCGTAGTGTCCGCGCCGCGGCCGCCACGGCTGGTCGGCCGGCACCAGCTCGCGCGGCTGGTTCGGGGATGTGCGCGGCTTCAGGACCTGCTTCGCCGGCGCCTTCACGCTGCGCATCACCGTCTCCACCCGCGTGGGGTTCGTCGGCAGCGGCGGGGGCGGCGGCACGGCGTGCGTGGCCTCCGGCGTCGGCATCAGCCGGGTGTGCGCGGTGGTGCGTCGCGAGGCCAGTGAACCGAACTCCGCCGTCGCGGTGTTGTCCGGGTCGTCGGTCGTCGGCAGCGCGCCGAAGTCCAGGGCCGAATCCGGCAGATTGCCGAAGGTCCGCATCACCTCGGCGTGCAGCAGGTTGGCGTCGGCCGGCCGCTCATCAGCGTTCTTCGCCGTGGCCCGCACGACCAGTGCGTCCAGCGCCGGGTCCAGCCCCGGCACCTCGGCCGACGGCTCCGGCACCCGGTCGTGGACGTGCCGGTAGGCGACCTGGATCGGGGAGTCGGCGACGAACGGCTTGGCGCCGGTGAGCATCTCGTACAGCACGACCCCGGCCGAGTACACGTCCGAGCGCGCGTCGCAGACCCCGGATTTGACCTGCTCCGGCGCCAGATACGAGGCGGTGCCGACGATCATCCCGGCCAGCGACACCGTGGCCCCGGCCGCCGCCGAGCGGGCCAGGCCGAAGTCGGCGACCTTCACCGCGTGAGCGTAGCTGCCCTCGCCGGCGATCAGCACGTTCTCCGGCTTCACGTCCCGGTGCACCATCCCGCCGCGGTGCGCCGCACCCAGCGCCGACAGCACCGGGGCGAGGATCTCCAGCGCCTCGCGCGGGGTGAAGCGGCCCCGGTCGCTGAGCAGCTCGCGCAGCGTCTGGCCGTTGACGTACTCCATGGCGAGGTACACGTGCCCGCCGTCGGCGTACTGGTCGAACACCGCGACGATGTTCGGGTGCGTGAGTTTCGCGGCGGTCTTGGCCTCCCGGATGAAGCGCGAGACGAACTCGTCGTGCCGCGCCAGCTCGGGGTGCATGACCTTGAGTGCGACGACCCGGTCCAGCCGTCGGTCGGTGGCCCGGTAGACCGTTGCCATGCCCCCGCGAGCGATCAGGGAGTCGACCCGGTAGCGCCCGTCGAGTACCTGCCCGACCAGCGAATCGTCCAAAGTCTTGTCCACGCGCCTGAGTCTAGACAGAGAGGTCGAAGGCGGGCACCTCATCGCGCAGGTAGGCGCGCCCTGACATGGTGGAAGAGGCCTGAGCGTGGTATCGCTTAGGGACTCGCCCCGCCGAGTGCGCCAGGCGTCCGGCCTCGATCGCGTGCCGCATCGCCCGCGCCATCGCCACCGGCCGCTGCGCCCGGGTCACCGCCGTGGCCAGCAGCACCGCCGAGCAGCCCAGCTCCATCGCCAGCGTGGCGTCCGAGGCGGTGCCGATGCCGGCGTCCAGGATCACCGGCACCGAGACCGCGTCCACCATCAGCTCGATGTTGTGCGGGTTGCGCACGCCGAGCCCGGAGCCGATCGGCGCGCCCAGCGGCATCACCGCCGCGCAGCCGGCCTGTTCCAGCTTCTTGGCCAGGACCGGGTCGTCGTTGGTGTAGGGCAGCACGGTGAAGCCGTCGTCGACCAGCGCCTCGGCGGCGGCCACCAGCTCGATCGGGTCCGGCAGCAGGGTGTGCTCGTCGGCGATCACCTCCAGCTTCACCCAGTCGGTCCCCAGCGCCTCGCGGGCCAGCTTGGCGGTGAGGACCGCCTCGCCCGCGGTGAAGCAGCCGGCCGTGTTCGGCAGGACCT
The DNA here is from genome assembly GCA_019510485.1 of Catenulisporales bacterium. Taxonomy (GTDB): domain Bacteria; phylum Actinomycetota; class Actinomycetes; order Streptomycetales; family Catenulisporaceae; genus Catenulispora. The sequence goes on along the minus strand of JAEKKI010000067.1, from coordinate 3,438 downwards.
TGATGCCGTTGCGGCGCAGCACGTCCAGCACCGAGCCGCTGGTGGCGGCCGAGATGCGGCGCAGCGCCACGGTGGTGAGCTCGGTGCCGGAGGCGATCAGCGCCTGCTCCAGGACCTCCAGCGACGGCGCGCCGCCGGTGCCCATGATCAGGCGGGAGGTGAAGGTCTGGCCGGCTAGTTCGAAGCGGCCGTCAGTATCGTCGGTCTCAGTGGTCATCGGTCCTCAGCCTCCCTGCACGGCGGTCAGGATCTCGACCCGGTCCCCGGGTGCGAGCTTCGTGGCGTCCCAGGCGGCGCGCGGCACCACCGTTTCGTTGACGGCCACGGCGATGCCCCCGCGCTGTCCGTCCCGGGCCGCCTCGACCAGCGAGGTGACCAGGTCCGCCACCGTCGAGTCCGCGTCGGTCTGCGCGGCCTCGCCGTTCACATAGAGATGCATGGTGCTCATTTTCCAAAGCGCTGAGGGCTGAACGGTTTCACCGGTTCCGGGACCTCGCCGGTGGCCAGGATCTCGGACATCGCCTCGGCGGTGGCCGGTGTCAGCAGCACGCCGTGCCGGTAGTGGCCGGTGGCCGCCAGCAGCCCGGGCAGCGCGGTGGGGCCGATGATCGGGGCGTTGTCCGGGGTGCCGGGGCGCAGTGCGGCGCGGGTCTCGACCAGCGGCAGCTCGGTGATGCCGGGGACCAGCGCGCGGGCGTCGCGCAGCAGCTCGTACACGCCGCCGGCGGTTACCGCGGTGTCGTAGTCCTGCTCCTCGGTCGTGGCGCCGAGGACGAGTTCGCCGTGGGCGCGCGGCACGAGGTAGGCGTGGTTGCTGCGGACGACGCCGCGCACGGTGTGCGTCAGGAACGGCTTGTAGACACTCGGCACTGTCAGCCGCAGGATCTGGCCCTTAACCGGCCGCACCGGCGGCAGCACGTCGGCCGGCACCCCGCGCAGCAGCCCGGACCAGCAGCCGGCGGCCAGCACGATCTGCCCGGCCGCGATCGCGGTGCCGTCGTCCAAGACCACGCCGGTGGCCCGATCGTTCGCGACGGTCAGCTCCGCCACGTTCGCGCGCATGATCCGCACCCTGGGATCGCGCTCGATCGCCGTGAAAAGCGCGGCCAGCAGCATCCGGTTGTCGACCTGGTGATCGCTCGCGACCAGCAGACCGCCACGCACACTCGGCGCCAGCATGGGTTCGAGCTTGCGCGCCTCGCCGCCGCTGAGCCACTCGGCTTCCAGGCCCAGCGAGCGCTGGAACGCGTGCAGGTCGGCCAGCATTTCGCGATCGTCGTTGTCGAAGGCCACGGCCAGCGTCCCGGACTCGCGGTAGCCGGGATCGGCGCCGCCGGCGGCCTCGCGCAACTCCTCGACGAACCCCGGATAGCGCCGCGCCGAGGCCAGGTTCAGGCCGAGGAGCATCTCCTCGCCGTAGTGCAGTTCGGTGACCGGCGTGAGCATCCCCGCGGCGGCGAACGAAGCCTGTCGCCCCGGCGCCGCGTCGCACAGCGTCACCGACAGCCCGCGCAGCGCGGTGCGCCACGCCGTGGCCAACCCGATCAGTCCACCTCCGATGATCAGGACGTCGGGGCTTTCGGGCGCTGGCATGGTCATCAGTGTAGTTCCGGGCGCTTCCGGCCCGGAGTCAGTCTTCAGCCGCGCCCTCCCAGACCTTGATCACCAGCAGCGGACGTCCGGCGTCCACCCAGTAGAGCTCGAACGCGTTCAACGCGATGACCAGCGCGGCGAGCATCGCCAGCGGGGCCAGCGCCGGCAGGCCGGGTGAGAAGACGGTGATGATGATCGCCAGCAGCGCGGCCCCGGCCCGGAAGAAGGAGGCGCCGCCGAACATCATGATGCGCGTGTAGCAGAAGGTCGCGAGGTATAGCGATACTCCGCTGCCGAGCAACAGTGCGTGCATGCCCTGCAGATGCGCCTTCGGCTCGGCGACCGCCTGCGCCATCCCGGCCGCGGCCAGGATGATGCCGATCACGAAAGACATGTGGCCGTAGGAGAAGGAGGATCGGACCAGGAGCGCGGGGACCTTGGCGGTGCGCAGTGCGTGCTCGACGGCCGAGGCTCCGTATTGGAAATAGGTCCACCACAAGCCGCAGGACAACAGGAACGCGACGAACAGTGCCACCGCCTCCACACCTTTGAGCGGGTGCAACGTCCCGCCCTGCCCGATGCCGACCAGGGTCTCTCCGAGCGCGATGATGATGAACAGCCCGAACCGCTCCGGCAAGTGCGAGGCATCGAATTGCATGTAGTCCAGCCGGTGGCCGAGGACGATCGGGACCGAGAGCTCGATGAGCGCGATACCCAGCCAGATCCACTGCCGGACATCCGCTGGCGCGAACCCCGCGAGCAGCCACGCGGGACCGGCTCCCAGCCCCACGGTGAACGGGTTCAGCCCCGACCGGAACGCGCCCCGCATGCGCATTGTGAACGCGAGCATTATGCGTGCGGCACAGTAGGCGCCGCCGAACAACACGCCGCGGTTCGCATAAGCGCCGGGCACCGATATCGACATCACGAACGCCGCGCCGGCGATCGCCAACAGCAGCAGGTGCCGCCGGGTCGCGGAGATGACCAGGCCGTTGAACACGATCGTGCAGCCGACCCAGGCCCACCAGAACGGGACGAACAGCAGTAGCGAGCGGCCCAGGTCCGCCCAGCCGGCGCCGACCGACACCTCGTGCGCGACCTGGGTGACCGCGAAGACCAAGACGAGGTCGAAGAACAGCTCGGCCCACGTCACGCGCTGCACGGCGTGCGGGGAGTGCGGTGTCTGTTGTTGATACGGGGTATGCGGGGCCGGGTCGACGTCCGCCTCTATATCGGCGGTGCCGTCGTCGGCCCCGGGCTCGATCGGGGTGTCCTCGTAGTAGTTCTGGGTCGCCACGGCGACCATGATGGCTCAAACAGGTTTTCCACGGGATACGGTGACGGACCATGAAAATGGGACGGGTTCTTGTCGTCGGCGGCGGGATGGCGGGCCTGCACACTGTGCGGCTGCTGCGGGAGAAGGGTTTCCGGGGCAAGGTCACGTTGCTGGGCGCGGAGCCCCATGCGCCTTATGACCGGCCGCCGTTGTCGAAGGCGGTGCTGACCTTTCGTTCCTCTGGCGCGGTCGAAGACGTCACCGAACTGGCCTTCGCTTTCGACTTCTCGTCCGGCGACGTGCAGAGCCGGTTCGGCGAGCGTGCTGTCGATTGGAGCCCTGGGCAGGTCGCCACATCCACCGGCGACCGCCTGCCCTACGACACGCTGATCGTCGCCACCGGCAGCGAACCGGTGCGGCTCGGCTTCGGCGAGACCCTGCGCACCTACGAGGACGCGCTGCGGCTGCGCGAGGTGATCGGCGCCCGCAAACGGCTGGCGATCGTCGGCGCGGGGTGGTTCGGCGCCGAGGTGGCGACCGCCGCGCGCGCCGCCGGGGCCGCGGTGGTC
>JAEKKI010000129.1 GCA_019510485.1 Catenulisporales bacterium | reverse complement strand
GTCGCTGTTGACCTTGATCTGGACAAGACGACCGGCCAGGCCGCAGCACCCCCACCCGGGGCAGGCACGCCACAGACCATCAACACCCCGCGCGAAGCCGTAAAGAAAAAGCGAAAAAGCGACGCCGGCTAGGCTTGGGCTCATTGATGTGAGCCCGGCCGAACCGGCGTGAAGCTCCGGCGCCCGCGGCAACGGGACGGTCGGGTTGTGGTGCTCTCCTAGACCAAACAACGCCGATCTGCACATCGCCTCGCTGCGGCGGCGCGGCCGTCGCAGCGTGCCTCGGCACTAGCGAAGGCAAGCGTCGTCCCCGGGTTCAGCGAGCCCGGGGACGCCGCTGAAGTGCCTGGCCGTCGAAGTTGACCCGGACGTTGCCCCGCGGGTCAGTGCCTTGCGTCGAGACCGGCGAGGCGAGCGCAGAATCCCGCGTCGGTTAAGGACCGCTGCGGCAGCCGCCGTCGCGACTGCCGCAGTCCGCTCTCAGCCGTCTGTCAGGACAGCTTCCAGGTCTGATTCGCCTGTCCGTTGGTCGACCACTGAATCACCTTGCCGCCCTGAGTAGTGGCGCCACTCGAGACGTCCGCGACCAAACCACTGTTCAGAGCCGCCAGTTCATAGCTCGTATCGCTCGACGAGGTGTAGCTGCCGACCGAGTCCAGGGCCCACTGCTGGTTGCTGCCGCCGTTGCACGTCGCCTGGTCCAGTTGCGTACCGCCGGTGGTGGAACGGTTCGGGACGTCCAGGCACAGGCCGCTGTTCCCGTTGGTGATCGTGTAGACGTTCCCGGCGACCTGGTGGAGCGTCCACTGCTGGTTGGTGCCGCCGTGGTTGGCCCACTGGATGATCACGCCGCCGCTCGCGGTGGAGGCGCCGCTGACGTCCATCACCAGAGAACTGTTCGCGTTGGTGAGGTAGTGGGTGGAGCCCGATGCCGGGTTCGAGCTGCCGGACCAGGTTCCGGCGCCGACGTCGAGCGACCACGAGTTCTGCCAGCCGACGTTCGCCGTCGTGCCGGAGAGCGTCAGCGGGAGCCAGACCAGCTGCGATTCCCCGAGGCTGTTCAGGTTCCAGCGGTCTCCGGCGTAGATGTAGGACGTGCCCGAGCTTCCCGCGACCGGGATGATGTTGGCGGTCTGCGTCTGATAGGTGTTGGTGCCGGCCGGGGCGAAGTCCTTGAACGCGGACCAGGGGCCCGACAGCGAGGTCGCCGTCGTGTACGCGTTGTCGTTGAGGTTCCAGCCGGTCAGGTGCGAGCCGAGGACGAAGTAGGTCCCGTTCGCCTTGACCATCGCGGGCGCCTCGTAGTCCGCGAACAGCGCCACGCTGCCGCCGCTGCCGCCCGCGCTCACGACGCTGAGATAGTCCGAGGAGAGCTTGTCGATGCGCAGGCCGCTGGCCCGGTCCTCGGACAGCAGGTAGCCCGAGCCGTCGGTGTCCTGGAACAGGCCCAGGTCCCGGCTCTGGTGGCCCAGGGGCTGGAAGCTGCCCCGGTAGCTGTACGGGCCGCACGGCGTGCTGCTGGTGGCGACCCCGACCTTCGCCTCGCCGTAGCTGGAGTTGTCGATGTGCAGGTACATGACGAAGGTGTTGGTGCTGGAGTTGAACAGGACCTTCGGGCGTTCCACGACGCGGTTCGGTCCCAGGTCGCCGCTGGACTGCTTGCTCAGGGCCCTGCTTTGCAGCGTCCAGTGCGACAGGTCGGTGGAGCTGTAGCAGGGGATGTCCTGGAAGAAGGCGTTGCCCGAGCTCTCCCCGGTCTTGTCCTCGCCGAAGCCGTACCAGGTGGAGCCGACCTTGACGATGCCGAGGCCGTGCATCTGGAGCGTGGTGCCGGAGGTGTCGGTCCAGGCTTGGCCCGGGGTGAACTGTGACGTCGCGGCGTGGGCCGGGGCCTGGGCGAGGCCCACGAGGGCCAGGGCGGACAGGGCGGTCGCCGCTGCGCAGATGACGGCGCTGACGGTGCGGCGCCTTGATCGTGTGAACATGTGGTTCCCTGTCCTCTTGGGCGACGAAGATCGAAGGCCTCACGCGGTTCGAACAATTTCCGCTACGTTATGACAATCTCAAACACGCTTGGCACAGAATCGACCTCAGGAGGGACGCTGTCAAGGGGTCTGCCTGCGGGCAGGCTGGCAAACCCCTGCGACAGCGACCGCTGGTCCGGCGGCTACTGGAAGTCGCAGCCGGGGTTCGGGGCGTCCTCGGACAGCGGGCTGCCGGCCGGGTCCACGTACAGAACGTCCAGCGTGAGCGGGGTCGGGCCCAGGTTACGGCCGATATGCACATTGTCGGCGCCGCTCGTCTCGACGAACGTCGCGCCCCGGCTGTAGACCTGGGCCGTCGTGCAGTCCGACGTGATCTGGCGCAGGATGTAGTCCTTGCCGTCGACGGTGACCTTGCTGATGATGGTGGCCGACACGCCGGACGACGGTGTCGCGTTCGCCACCGCCGGCGTCAGCCCGACGACGGCGGCGACCGCGCCGGCCAGGGCGATTCCACGGCGGATCCTGGGCATTGGCATCTCCTTGACTGGGTTCTGATATTGCCGTGCCAGGCTACCCATGGCGTGTCTTGTGGGTTTTCCGGCCCTCTGTGCCGAGTCGCTTGTTCCGGGGTGTTCTAGGCTGGCCCCACGAAGCGTTGACGTCGGTCTTCGTGTGGTGGTGCAGAGGAAGGACTTCCAGGTGGAGAAGCGGGTCCTGGGCCGTACCGGTCGGCAGGTCGGCGTGATCGGTCTCGGCGCGTGGCAATTGGGTGCCGACTGGGGCGAGGTGTCCGAGGACGACGCGCTGGCCACGCTCGGCGCGGCTGTGGACGCCGGGGTGTCGTTCCTGGACACCGCCGACGTCTACGGTGACGGGCGCAGCGAGCAGCTGATCGGGACGTTCCTCAAGGCGCGGCCGGACGAGGGCATCACGGTGGCGACGAAGATGGGCCGCCGGGTGCCGCAGGAGCCGGCGAACTACACCCTGGACAACTTCCGGGCCTGGACCGACCGGTCCCGGACGAATCTGGGCGTGGACACCCTCGATCTGGTGCAGCTGCACTGCCCGCCCACGGCCGTGTACTCCAGCGATGAGGTCTTCGACGCGCTGGACACGTTGGTCGCCGAGGAGCGCATCGCCGCGTACGGAGTCAGCGTCGAGACCCGCGCCGAGGCGCTCACGGCGATCGCCCGGCCGGGTGTGGCGAGTGTGCAGATCATTCTGAACATGCTGCGGCTGGGTCCCCTCGCGGACGTCCTGCCCGCCGCGCGCCAGGCCGGCGTCGGGATCATCGCGAGGGTGCCGCTGGCCAGCGGTTTGCTGTCCGGCAAGTACGACGAGCACACCACCTTCGCGGAGAACGACCACCGGAACTACAACCGGCACGGCGAAGCCTTCGACGTCGGCGAGACGTTCTCCGGGGTCGACTTCGGCACGGGACTGGCGGCGGTACGGCGGCTGGCGCCGCTGGTGCCGTCGGGCGTCGCAATGGCGCAGTTCGCCTTGCGCTGGATCGTCGATCAGCCGGGGGTCAGCGTGGTCATCCCGGGTGCGCGGAACCCGAAGCAGGCCGCTGACAATGCCGCGGCGGCCGATTTGGCGCCGCTGTCCGAAGCGGAGTTCGGCGTGGTGCGCGAGGTCTATGACGAGCTGATCGCTCCCCAGATCGGGGATCGGTGGTGAGGTGAGCGGGCGGAAACCGACGCCCTTGATCGTGATGCATGATGACTTCCTTGTCGAACAGCGAGTTGATCGCACGTGCCGAAGCTGTGCTCAAGCCGCATTACGTCCGGGATCGTCTGTTCGGGAACGTGGCATGCGCGCTGCTCACCACAGCGGGCAACGTCTATCGCGGCGTGTGCATCGACACGGGCTCGGGCACCGGCTTCTGCGCGGAACACGCGGCCATCGCGGCGATGGTCACGGCCGGTGAGTATGAGATCAGCCGGATCGTCGCGGTGTGGCGCGATGATCATGGCTTGTTGTATGTGCTCCCGCCGTGCGGACGGTGTCGCGAGTTCATCCGCCAGATCGATCCGGCGAACCTGGACACCGACGTGGTGCTGGGCCGGCGGGAGTCCGCGAGGCTGCGGGAGCTGCTGCCGTTCACCGCTTGGCCGGGTCCGTTGGACTGAAGCGGCGCCGGCGAAGAACGCGAGCGATCAGCCGGCCAAGCCGAGCTCCCCGGCCCGCACGCCGGCCTGGAACCGCGACTCGGCCTCCAGCAGCCGCATCATCTCCGCGACACGGCGCCGATAGGTGCGTAGGGACACTCCCATTCGGCGGGCTGCCGCCTCGTCGGTCAGGCCGGTGGTCAGCATCTGGAGCACGGCCTTGCCGTCGGCGTCGATGTGGGGGAGGTCCTGCGCGAGGTAGTCCGTCAAGGTGATCGCGCCTTCCCAGGCTGCTTCGAACATCGCGTGGACGCCTTCGATCAGGATCGTCGACGTCGTCGCCGTGAACTCGCGCTCGCCCCGGATCGTGCGGCCGGCCAGGATCATCGCCTTGCGGTCGCTGATGATCGTCTCGTGCGGTAGGGCGGTCGCCGCGATGCGGACCTGAGCTCCGGCCGAGCGCAGGTCGAGCAGGTGCAGGCGCTGTTCTTCGTCCGTCAGTGCCGCGGAGCTGTAGAGCTTGCGGATCGTCAGGCCCTGTTGCACGCGATGCGCTATGTCGCCGATGGCCGTCACTCGGGCCTCGCGGCGCGACCAGGTGTTCAGATCCGCGGCCGCGCACAGGAACTCCCGCTCCGGCTTCGCGAACAGGTGGCCGGTGCGGGCCGCCAGTTCCTTCTCGCCGTGGACGGTGATCGTCATCTCCGCAGCCATACGTCCAGTGTGCCACCCGCGCCCCGGGTGGCCATTTGCTGCCACGCGGTGGCCCGCGCGCGAGGCTGGTCCTGAGGATGGATGCATGGAGCAGAACACGAACACCGACCTCCGCACCTTCGTCATCGGCGGCGACCTGCCGGTCCGCCGCATCGGCTTCGGCGCGATGCGCCTGGCGCAGGGCACCTTCGGCGGCCCGGTCCGGCCCGCGGCGGACGGCCTGGCGGTCCTGCGGCGCGCGATCGAGCTCGGCGTGAACCACATCGACACGGCCGACTTCTACGGCACGCCGGAGATCCGTGCCAATGAACAGATCTTCCGAGCGCTCGCGCCCTACCCCGACGATCTGGTCATCGCGACGAAGGTGGGCCCACTCCGCGACGAGCAGGGTCAGCTGACCGGAGAAGGCACGGCCGAACAGCTGCGCGGGCTCGTCGAGCAGAACCTGCGCGATCTGGGGCTGGAGCGGCTCGACCTCGTCTACCTGCGTGTCGGCGGCATGGGCCCGATCGGCGGGAAATCGATCGCCGAGCGGTTCCAGGCGTTGGCGGAACTGCAAAAGGAAGGACTGATCCGGCATCTCGGCGTCAGCAACGTCGACCTGGCGCAGTTCGAGGAGGCGCTGGCGATCGCGCCGGTCGTTGCCGTCCAGAACCACTTCAATGTCCAGCACCAGGGCGACGCCGAGCTGTTGCGACGCTGCACGGACCTGGGAATCGCTTTCGTCCCGTTCTTCCCGATCGGCGGCGGCTTCCAGCCGCTGGACGCACCGGCCGTGGCACAGGTGGCCGCCCGGCACGGGGCGACGCCGGCGCAGATCGCGCAGGCTTGGCTGTTGCGGAGCTCTGCGAACCTGCTGCTGATTCCCGGGACGGGCTCGTTGAAGCATCTGGAGGAGAACGTCGCGGTCGGGGACATCGCGCTGACGGACGAGGACATCGCCACGTTGACGGCGGGTGCTCCGGCCGAAGCCGAGGTCTAGGCAGAAGCCGCACCCCGGAACCGTCCGGGGTGCGGCTTCGTCACAGCAGGTTGGTCACCGTCCGCTCATCGGCCGGATTACGCCCACGGAGCGCTGACCACCCAGCTGGTGTCGTCGCTCCAGAAGTTGGTCGAGTCCCACGCGTTTGTCCCGCCGTTGCTGGCGATGTACACCGTGTAGCTGTAGTGCCGGATGTACTTGGTGGGGAAGTTCACCGACTGGAACGAACTACCCTGGCCGTTGTTCCCCGCCTTCGGGCAGAACGTCGCATCCTGGGCGAAAATCGACGTGCCGTCGTCGCCGGCGGTGTAGAGCTCATAGTTGTAGTGCCGCAGGTACTGGCCGGGAACGTTGGCCGATTCGAAGGACACGCAGGAGCTGTTCGCCAGCCCGTTGCGGACGATCCAGGTGGAGTCGGCCTTGTCGGTGGCGCTGCTGCCCGAGGAGATGGCCGAGATGACGACCTTGGTGTCGGCGTCATCGTGGCGCAGGTAGTCGCTCGTGCAGCACGCCGTCGTCGCGCGCAGGGAGATGGTGTTGCCCGGAGTCAGGCCACCGGAGCCCGAGCTGGAGCTGTAACCGGCCGCGACGATGTTGGCCTGCACCGAGTTCTCGGTGGCGTCCGACGGGTAGCCGGAGGTCATCACGCCTTCGTAGAAGGTGCCGGACGAGCTCTTGCTGTTGTCACCGCCGATACCCAGGATGATCGCGCCTTCCTTGTGCATCGGGTTGTAGCCCGAGACGCTGGGGCGCGCTCCGCTGTAGAACGTGGACACGCTGCCGGACTGCGCGTCGCCGCCCCTGATCGCCCACAGGTTCGCGGTGCCCTTGACCATCGCCGTGGTGTACCGGTGGTTGATCGTCGGGTCGCCGGCGTTCAATTTGGTGTTCTGCCCGGAGAACAGGCCGTTCTCCAGGTCGGCCATGATCCACGGGCCGGTGCCGGAGCCGGTGCCCCAAACGGTGCTGTTGCCGAAGTAGATGGCTTCCATGTGACCGTTGCCGGTGTCGTTGTTGTTCGTCTCGGCGTTGCCGTAGTCGAAGCAGCAGGCGCCGCCGAAGTGCGTGCCGTCGAAGATCGCGTACTCGCCCTCGGCCTGGTCGCCGGTGGCTATGCCGCTGGTGTGGTCGTTGCGGTAGCCGGTGCCGGGCGCCACGAACACGCCATAGGCCTTGTGCCCGCTGAGGAACGTGGGTGCGGCCACGGCGTTGGCCAGGTTGTCGGGGCCGCCGGCCGCGCCGCCGGCGGGTGCCTGGGTCAGGCTGTTGCCGCGGCCGGACTGGTCGTAGATCACCGTGATCACACACGTGGTGTTGGCGCAGAAGGAGTCCTGCGCGGCGGCGTTGGCGAATCCGCCGGCGCTGAGCACCCCGATGTCCGACGTGGCGTTGTCCGAGGCCCGGCGCACCTGGTACAGGCTGCCGTTGTAGGCCCCGTACAGCGCACGGGTGGTGCTGTGCGCGGCCACGCACGGGGTTCCGCCGGAGGCGTAGATGTCGCAGGGGCCGGTGACGGCGGCGTGTGAGACCGCGGTCGTCTCGACCGCGACGCCGATGGAGAGCACCAGCACGGTGCCCATCGCCAGCAGCCTCCGTTTGACGCCTGACAGCTGTGATCTGAAGACCATCCGGATACTCCTTCGCTCGTGGTGGGGAGTGGGGATTCGGCGTGCCGAAGGGAGTTGCAGTGGTGTTACCGGTAACATCACTTCACCGCAGACAGCCCGTGTCTTTGACGGGGGAAGGGGCGCACGAACGCTGCGGCGCCCATCACTATCACTCTCCGACGATGTTGCGTCAAGGTTTCCGGGGCGCAATATCTCATTCATCAGGTAAATCCGTAGCCTGCTGTTGACGCGAGCCGCCGGCGCGCCCATAGTGTTCGCCAGGCGCCGACCGTCGGCGCGTCCTCCCGAGCAAGATCCACGGCGGGCGTGGATCCGCTTCAGGAGTGTTAGCGTTAACCTGGCGCCGTCGCTGAGCGGCCCGGGCATTCCAGCATGCGACGGTTGTTCACAGCGCGTTGACTTCCATCGCGGCCCGTACCGCCGATTCCAGGGCGCCCTCGATCCACGCGTGTTTCAGCGACGTGTGCTCGCCCGCGAAGTGCAGCGGGCCCTCAGGCGTTCCGATCGCCGGGTGCAATTGCGTCAACTGGTACGGCGTCAGCACCGCGGCCTCGCCGCATGCGTAGCGGTTGCGCAGCCAGCTCTGCGTCTTGCCATGCCCGGTGTAGAACGCCTCGATCCGCTTCCCGTACACCTCCTGCATACCGCGCAGCGCGTACGGATATCGCTCGTCGTCGTCCAGCGAATCCCAGCGGACGGCGTCGTCGGCCCACGAATAGGACGCGAGCACCACCCCGCCCTTGCTATCCCCGATCGGGTGCGAGGGGTGGTACATGAACCGGTTGGCGTTGTCGCTGACCGACCCGCCGCCGAAGACGTGCGCGGCCGGCGGCTCGGCGGCGTCCTGATACGCCTGGTACAGCCCGGGCTTGATGGCGTCGAGTTCGCGCTTCCAGTCGTCCTCGGTGAACTCCCACCAGCGGCGGCTGAACTCCAGCAGCACCTTCGTCGCCGCGTCGTAGTGCAGCTCGATGATCGCCCGGCGCTTCTTGTAGGAGAGCCGGGGCGCGATCTCGACATGGCGGAGGCTGGAGAACGGGATCGTGACGATGGCGACGTCGGCGACGTAGTCCTTGAAACTGCCCGGGATCTCCGATCCGGGGACATGGTCGCCACCGGTTTCCTGCACTGTCCGCACCCAGACCTTCGGTCCGTTCGCTCCGATATGGGTCGCGTCCAGGCCGGCCCTGCCGGAGTCCCGGTACTCCAGCCGGATCACCCGACGGTCCATGTGCACGTCCTCGGCGACTGCCGGAAGCAGTGCGTACGGGAGCGTAGCCGTGCCGCCTTCCAGTTCCCAATAGCCGGCGGTCGGACTGATGTCAGTGGCGTCCAGGAAGCTGTGCAGAAAGCCGAGCGGCAGCCTGGACGTCGTGTTCTCGATCGTCCCGACGCCCTCCAGGACTCCGTCGCTCAGCTGTGCGTACTCGGTGAGGAAGCGGCCCATCGAGTAGCCGTCGAAGTCGTACAGCACTCTGGCCCAGCCCTCGACCCACTCGTGGAAGGGCTTGTTCTTCCGCCCGCCGCCGGTCACCCGGTCGGAGTAGTAGTCGTAGACCGGCGCCAGGATCGACTCCATCACCGCGTGTGTCGTGTTCCCGAGCAGGCTGTCCGGCCAGCCGAACCCGCGATTCACGCCCTTGGGGTCGGAGCTGTACTGAGACCGGCGGACATGCGCGCCGTTGGTGTGGATCCACGTGTTCGAGGCCTGACGCGGCAGGACGAAGTCCGGGTTCGGCGGGCCGTTGCGCCATGTCTCGCCGGTGAAGGCGCGGTAGGTCACCGCGGGCGGCGGCGTGTCGATCGCCCCGGTGCCCGGCATGACGTCGACGTTGTAGAACGGACGGCGCTTCAGCTTCAGCTTGTCGACCAGCGCGAGGGTGAGCGGGTGGAAGTCGGGGATGCGCATGGCGCCGGCCTCGGCGTACAGGGCCGGATCCGCGAACGGCGCGTCCGGCGTTTCAGGACCCCGCCGGAACGTCTTGATCCTGCCCCCGACCCGGCTGCCGTTGGCCTCCAGGACCGTGACGGTGTGGCCGGCCTCTTTCAGTAACATCGCCGAGACCAGCCCGGAAATGCCGGCCCCGATGATCAGGACGCGCTTCGGCGACGTGGTCTTCGGCAGGCCGCCGTCGATGAGGGTACGAAGATAGGACAGCTTCAGGTCCTCGTCGTTCGGGCCGACGAGCAGGAGCTGCCGCGCCAGGCCGAGGCAGATCTGCCAACGGGCCTCGTCCCGCGACGCCTCCGTGGTCGGGCGGCGAGGATGCGCTGGTGCGGGCGCCGCATGGGCGATTTCCCCGGTGAGCAGTGGGGCGGCGGTGGCACCGGCCGCGAGGGCCGAGGCCAGGAAGGAACGCCGTGAGCCAGGGGCCTGAAGGGCATCAGTCATGGAGACCAGTCTTTTACGGCGAACCACCTCAAAGCACGTGGACACACCACAAAGACGCGGAGACGGTTGCTTTTCGCGCGCGAGAGCTATCTGCCCATTGATATTGCGAATAGGCCGCATCCCCCCGGTTGGCCGTATCGCAGTCCCCCCAAAGGGTGGATCTGCTTCGGCTCGGGGTTTTGGGCGGCTCGTCGCAGGCGGCGGGCGTGTGAACATCTCCGGGCGATCTTCTTCGCCGAATCCTTTTGGAGGAAACCGATGACCACCCATCGCGCCCGTGCCACGGCCGCCGCGCTGACCGCGCTGGCGGCGACGCTCGCGACCGCTGGTGCGGCGCACGCCACGGCCGCTCCGGCCCCCCAGCCGCGAGCCGTGTCGGTACCGTCCGTCTTCAGCGACGGCAGCTTCGAGACGCCGACGGCACCCGTGAAATCGTTCACCACCCGCACGGCGGGGCAGACCATCGGGCCCTGGACCGTGACCAAGGGCTCAGTCGATCACGTCGGGGCCGGCTACTGGGCGGCCGCCGAGGGAGACCAGTCCGTAGACCTCAACGGTGGCCAGGCGGGCGGAGTCGCCCAGACCTTCGCCACCACCCCCGGCACCCGCTACAGGGTGACCTACTCCGTGGCCGGCAACTACTCCGCCGGGCCGGCCGTCAAGACCGGACGCGTGCTGGTCAACGGAGACGAGGCCCAGAGCTTCAGCTTCGACAGCACCGGCAAGACCGCCGTCGACATGGGATATTCCACCGAATCCTTCGAGTTCAGCGCGGTCGTCCCGCAGACCACGCTGACCTTCGACAGCACCACCGGCACCGCCGCCGCCCCTTCCGCGTACGGCCCCGTCCTCGACGCGGTCAGCGTCACGCCCGAGTGCTGTGACAAGTGCTCCGGCACCGCGGCGCCCGCCCTTTAGCCGTCGGCCCGGCCGCCGGCTGCCTCACCCGGTGAGCCGGCGCTCACACCGGCCCTGCCAACCAACCGGCTGGCAGGGCTGTGACAGGTATCCGGCTGACATCTTCCATCACGGGCAGTCGATTCCAGTGCGGTGAGCTCGATCAGCCCTTGAAGACCTGCACGGACCACAGGGAGTAGCTCCATTGGGTTGCGCGGGCGGTGCCGTACACGCGCACGTAGCGGCCGCCGCCCTTCAACCCGGTGAGGTCCTCCACGCCGCCGGCGCCGTTGGTCGTGCTGTAGATGGTGGTCCACGTGGAGGCGTCGTTCGAGGTCTGGATCTTGTAGGCCTTGCCGTAGGCGCCCTCCCAGGACAGGACGACGCGACCGATGGCCTGCACCGATCCCAGGTCGATCTGGAGCCATTGCGGGTCGGAGAACGCGCTGGACCAGCGCGTCGCGGGGTTGCCGTCGACGGCGTTGCCGGGTCCCAGCGAGGAGTTCTCGTTCGAGGACGATGTCGCCGCCTTGCCCCGGGCCAGATCCGATGACGGATCGAAGAACGGCCGGTCGTAGACCTCGAACGAGCGGATCGAGGCCCAGCGGCCGGATTCCAGGGCGGTGACCGTGAGCCGGAGATAGCGGGCGGTGGCGGTGAAGGCGAGGGCTTGGACCTGGGAGACGTTGGTCGTGGCGCTCTGGTCCGAAAGGGTGGTCCAGGACGATCCGTCGGCCGAGCCGTCGATCCGGTAGCCGTAGCGGTGGCCGTCGAATTCCCAGGCGACGCGCGCACCGGTGACGGAGCGGACGCTGCCGAGGTCGACGCTCAGCCAGTGGCCGGTGCCGCCGTCGGCCGCGCACCAGCGGGTTGCGGTGTCGCCGTCGACGGCGTTGGCGGCGTAGTTGCCGTGCGCTGATTCCGCGCTGTCAGTGCTGGTGGGGCGGCCCAGGGCGATATCGGCGGGAACCACCGGCCGGTCCAGGACGATCGCGATGACGGTGTCGTCCGGGTAGCGGGTCCGGTCGATGCCGCTGATCGTGGCCTGGTTGCCGCCGCCGGTGCTGAGCGAGAGCGAGGTCTGCGATACCACGTCGTAGGCCCGGGTGGCGACGGCGTCGCCCAGCGGAGGCGTGGTGAAACTGCTTCCGGAGTAGCCCGGCAGCAGGTGGATGTAGACGGTCTTTCCGGTGAAGGTGTAGCCGTACTTGCCGTCGACCGGATCCCACGGACCGCCGCGGGTGTTGTAGATCGCTTCGGCGTTGGCCTTCATGAAAGCGCCGAGTCGCTGCATGAGGGCGGCCTGGTTGGCCGGGACCGTGCCGTGCCGGTCCGGTCCGACGTTGATCAGCACGCACATGTCCCGGATGAAGCTGTTGGCCAGCAGGGCCAGCGCGCTGGCGTAGCTCATCACGGAGCCGTCGGAGTTGTAACCCCAGGTGCTGCCGACCGAGAAGGTCTTCTGCACCAGGCGTCCGGACCGGAGCCGGCCGGTGGGCAGGCTGGAGCCTTCCTCGACGTCGTGGTCGCCGATCCAGCCCGAGCGCGGTGTGGCCACGGCCTTCGGCTGGCTCTGGCGCACCAGGCCGCCCAGTCCCAGCGGCTGTCCGGTGCCGGTCTCGGTCGCGCCGTAGGCGGCGTCCACCGGCCAGCCGTTGCCCGCATCCCGGTAGCGGCCCGGCTCCCAGAAGAACGACGCGTCGGCGTCACTGCCCTGCTCCGCCAGCCAGCCGCCGTCCCACCAGAAGTCGTCCAGCGCGCCGTACTGGGTGACGAGTTCCTTGACACACTGGTACACCTCCTGCTTCAGCAGCCGGGCGTTCTCATGGTGCGCCGGGTCGGTGGTGTAGCCCCAAGGGTTGGCGGCGCAGTTGGTGCCGGTGGGGTCGAAGTAGCCGGGGTAGCGCCAGTTGATCGGGGAGTAGTACAGGCCGACGCGCAGTCCTGCCGCGCGTACCGCCGCGACGTAGTCCTTGATGAAGTCGCGGTTCAGCGGAGCCTGTCCGGCGTTCCAGCTGTAGGGATACGTGGACGGCCATAGGGCGAAGCCGTCATGGTGCCGGGCGGTGAGCACGGTGTAGCCGGCGCCGAGTTGCTTGGCCAGGGCGGCCCAGTCGGCGGGGTGGTAGGCGTCGGCGGTGAACTGCTGCGTCGAGGCCTGATTGACGAAGTTCTGATAGGCGGCCGGAGTGATCGCGGCGGAGTGCATGTACCACTCGCCGTGGGCTGGGCCGGCGTAGACGCCCCAGTGGATGAACATGCCCAGCTTGGTGTCGCGCAGCCATTGGATCGCGGCGTCAGGCTGCTGCCAAAGCCCTTGGTCGAGTTTCGGGATTCGCAGAGGGACCAGCGGGTTGGGTGTGGGAGTGGTGGTGCTCGCGGCGGCGGTGCTCGCGGCGCCGGGTACGAGACTCGCGGCGGTCAGGGCTGCTGCCGTGCCGGTCAGGACGGTACGTCGGGACACGGGATTCGTCATGAGGGGGTCTCCGAGACGGTCGGGGTCGACTCCACGCGTTCGGCCACGGTTATGTTTCACCCGGCGCACGTCTCGGTCAAGGGTTGTCATCGGATCAATCTTGGAGCAGGGTGCCCTTAGACCCCTGATATTCTTGATCGACAAGGAGATTCATCCGATGTGCGTGTTCAGATTTGATCAACCGCACTCAGCGGACAGCTAGGCGGTCTCGTCTTCCCAACGTCCCCGCACGATGCCGTCGGCGTCCGGAACGACTGCCCGCCGGCGACTCAGCGCGCGGTCGGCCACCCGGAACGACAGATCGGCGACCACCGCGTCCGTGAAACCGTCCTCCAGTTCCGCGGGGTCCGGGTCGAGATCCGGGCCGGCGACGACGGACAGCAGGGACCGCGGCCGCACCGTCCGCGCGAGATCTTGGACGTTGTCCGGAGTCACGATGAACCACCGCAGTCCCAGGTCGCCGTAGGCCCAGCGTTCGGCCAGCAGCGCCGGTCGCGGCGCGGCGGAGAGGGCGGCCTCCCGGACCGCTGCCCAGAATGCCTCGTCGGCGACGGCGGTGATGAGTGGTGCGTCCTGGGGGAGCTCGGTCGGTGGATCGCGCCATTCGAGGCGGAGTACGGCGTCTTGGCCCGGTGACAGCCGGATTTCCCGGCGGGCGGGCAGGAAGAGGTGGATCGCACCGTCCCAGCCGGATACGAGTTCGAGCCCGTCGGGCGTCCGCAACGCGCAGTAGGGGCCGGTCCCGGCCGCCATTCCGACGGCCAGGTCCAGCGCGGTGGGCACGTCGAGGCTCGCACCGTTGTGCAGCCACGCGAACCGTTCTGGAAGCGGTTCGTTGACGATCAGGCTGTCGACCGTCAAACTGCCGGCCGCTTCTTCCAGCACCTCGCCCAGCACCTCGCGCAGCGCTCGTTCGTAGGCGCCCCACTCCTCGGCGTCGCCGAGGTCGGCCGCCAACGTCTCCCGAGCGGGCGCGAGCACGAGTTCGACCGTCATTTCCCGACCCACTTCAGACCGTTCACACTCCCGCCCCCGTCGACGTCGAGGTCGAAGGTGCCGTCGCGAGCCGTGTCCGTGCTGCATCGGAGGATGTCGGTGGTATCGCCGAGGAGACTTCGCAGGCGTTCCTGCTCGCGCGCAAACCGGCTCGGCAGCCGATGATCAGGAATCAGCCCCCACGCTCGCCGACCGCTGCCATTCCTGCGGATCGCGAAGCAGCGGTCCGACCAGGGCGCGCGCTCCGCACAGATAGGCCAGCCAGCGCAGCTCTTCACAGTTGTAGACGGCCTCGCCCTGCGAATCCACCCAGATGGCGACCGTGTTACCGAACTGCTTGGTCACGTCCCACCATGACCATGCCCGCTGACCCGGCTCGAAGGAGTACAGGACGTCCTGGACGGTCCACTCCTCATCGCCCCGGTGTGCCGCATAGCGCTCGGCCGCCGCCTCCCACGACTCGCGGGCCCACGCCGGGACGTCGTCCTCTGAAACGGCCTCGGCGGAGAAGTCAGCCTCCTGCTCCGCTTTGACGCCGGCGTACACGAGTTCTCTGAGCCTGCGGCCGAAGCCCTCCACCGCGTTCCAGTCCTCCACCTCGACGTAGAACGCTGACAACGGCTCGTCGGGGGTGGTGTCGGGGCGGCGGAGGACCCGGTCCAGTTCTGTCGATGTCACCTGACCACTCTTCCAGAACCGGGGATGACGGCGTTGACAAGCTCGGAGAAGTTCTCGCCGCCGAACAGGTCGTGCGGGATCCCGTAGAGGTCCGAGGCCACCTTGGGGTCGTCGATCTGGGGTCGGCCCGAGGAGAAGATGTTCCACTGCCGGCGGCTCATCCCGCTCGGCCGCCGCTGTTCGATGGCCGCGGTCCGGACCTTGTCGACGAACGACTTCGGCACGTCGAAGGCGACGATCTGCTTGCCGGCACCGCCGAACGACTCGGTGTGGGCGATGTCGCCGCTCATGTTCACGTGCAGCATGTTCTCGCCGGTGACGGAGACGTTCCCCTCGCCGTCGATCAGCACGCGTTCGCTGTGGCCGCCCGCCGTCTGCGCCCGGTACACGGTCACCGTGCACCCCGACAACCCGAGCGGGTCCAGCCAGACCAGCGGGTTCGGCACGTATGCGTGGTCGTTGGCGGCCGGGGCCAAGCCGAGCGGGTCCGGCGTCAGGTAGGCGGCGGTACGCGGGTCGTAGTAGCGGTGCAAGTTGTAGTGCAAGCCGGTCTCGGCGTCGAAGTACTGGCCCGGGAAGCGCAGCGGGCACTCGGTTCCCGGGGCGGCCGGCGTGGCGGCACCTCGTCCCCACAGCCCGCCGGCGCTGCGCCACGTGACCGTTCCGTCCGAGGTCACCAACTCCGTCGGCGAACCGACCAGATCGCTGACGATGGCACGGAACGTCTGGTCGACCTCGGCCTGGTCCGTCTCGGACCGCCACGTTCGGCTGTATTGGGCCGCCGGGCGGAAACTGTTCGGCTCGTAATCCCAGGTGAGGTCGACCACAGAGCCGTCGGGCGCGGCAGTCCGCTGTTCGGCGAGACGGAAGCCTTCCCAGGCGAAAGTGACGAGTTCGAGGACCGCACCGTCGTCCGCGACCCGGGCTTTGCTCGTCCGACGGCCGAGTGCGTCGTAGCTGTAGCGCCAGACCGCTCCGTCGGGAGTCTGCGTCTGGGTCAGGCGATCCTCGAAGTCCCACGTGTACGTCGCGGTCTTCTTCCGGCCGTCCAGAGTCCGGGTCGTGGCGCGGACCAGCCTCCCGGCCGCGTCGTACTCGTAGGAGGTCCGGCCCCGCCGCCGGACCAAGGTTCTGTCGGTCTCGTACCGCCCGTCCGGCGTCGTGTCGCGCGAGTCGTCGGCCAGCACCACGTTGCCGAAATCGTCGTATGCGTACGACTCGGTCCAGGTCGCGGCTCGGACGGCGGTGACGCGGCCGGTGGCATCTGAGGTGAAGCGTCGCCGGTCACCGGCGGAATCGGCGATCTCGACGGGCACGCCGTCGGCGCGGTAGTCCCAGTCACGACCCAGGACCAGGTGATCGGGCTCAGCCCTCGAACTCGGGTCGCCGGCGGCGCCGGGCCGGCCTGAGGCCCAGAGCCGGAGGGAGGACAACTGGCCGGTCGCGGTGTATTCGTGGGTCAGCCGGCCGCCGGCTCCGAGAAGCCGCTCCACTTCGCGACCGGCGGCGTCGAAGGCGAAACTCAGGGCGCCCGCCACGCCCTCCACCATGACCGGACGGCCGGCGGCGTCGAAGGACCAGGTCGAGACGGCGCCGCCGGGGGTCTCGCGGCGCACTCGGCGGCCCACGGCGTCGTACTGATAGGAGATCGTCCGGCCGTCGACGGTCTCGCTCACCACGCGCCCGGCGGCGTCGTGGACGAACTCCACAGTGCCGGCCGGGCCGGCGGCGGCGGCGAGCCGGCCGGCCGCGTCGTAGGAGTATGCGAAGTCCCCAGCGGGCGTCCGGCGGGACACCACTTGTCCGTTCGCGTCCCGTTCCAGCACGACGCGCTCGCCGAGGCCGTTGGTCCGTTCGACCAGGCGCCCGGCGGCGTCGTAGCCGTAGGCCAGCGAGCGGCCGATGAAGTCGCGCTCGGCGATCAGGCGCCCGGCGTCGTCGTAGTCGTATTGCCAGTGAGCCCCGGCCGCGTTGCGAACGGTGAGCAGCTTCAGATCGGTGTCGTAGTCGAATTCGTAGCGCCGGCCGTTCGGATCGACGCGCGCGGTGATCAGGCCGAACGGCCCGGGTTCGAACCGTGTCACCCCGCCCAGCGGGTCGACGGCTGAGATCACCTGGCCCTCGGCGTCGTACTCCCAGCCGGTGCGTGAGCCGTCGGGGTCGACTCGGAACAGCGGCTTGCCCTCGACCGTCCAGTGGTATTCGGTGACGGAGCCCAGCGGGTCCGTCACTGTCACGACTCTTCCGAACGCGTCGCGGACCACGCGCGTCACGGCGCCGAGCGGATCGACGGCGGTGACCGGCAGGCCCGCCCGGTCCGCCTGGACCCGGGTGACAGAGTCCTCGGCGTCGGTCACGGACGCCACCGCGCCGTTGGAGTCGACGTCGTAGGTCGTCCTGGCTCCCGTCGGATCGACGACGGACAGCAGGTTTCCGCGTGCGTCGAAGCGCCGCCGCCACACTGTTCCATCCGGCAGCCGGGCTTCGACCACCTGATGGAACTCGTTGTAGTCGGCCTCCACCACCGATCCGTCGGGCCGGTGCGTCCGGACCGTGTCGCCGCGGTCATCGATGTCGAACCGCAGGTGGTTCCCGAGCGGGTCGACCCTGGACAGCAGACGGCCGTGGCGATCGCGCCGGGTGTACGAGGTGTTGCCGAGCGCGTCTGTCTCGGACGCGATGTGGCCGTTCTCGTCGTACACGAACTTCGTGGTCTGACCTAGCGAGTTCGTGTGGACGGTCGTGCGGTTCGCCGGATCGTATTCGAACGAACCCGAGAGGAATCCGCCGTCGCCGCTGGTACGCACGACGCGCCCAAGATCGTCGTAGTGGTACTCGTAGCGGTGGCCGAGCCGGTCGACCCAGGCGGTGATGCGGTCCGCGTCGTCCCATTCGTAGCGGAGCGGGAGCCCGGAGGAGTCGATGACTCCTGACATGCGTCCGCGTTCGTCGTAGCGGAACTGCTTGACGAGGATGCTGCTGTCGGGTCCGTCCACGAGCCGCAGCGCGCTGATACGCGGGCCGGTTGCGGTCGGCATGGCTTCGATCGCGACGCGGTACCCCGGGTGTTCGACCGCCACGGGAGTGCCGTCCGGGTCCCGCAGAACGTTGATCCGATTGTCGTTGCGGTCGGTGATCGCGGTCAGGCCGCGGATCTGGCCGGCATCTTCGCGGTGATGGACCGTGGCGAACCACCAGGTGCGGCCCGACCACGGATCAGTGATGCGGATCTCATCGCTCTGGCGATCCCAGACGAGCGGCCAGCGGGCTCCACGATGGGGCAGGACCGCTTCGTCCGCGGACGGAGAGGGATAGTCCAGTTGCTGGCCGTCGTCGCCGGCGAAGTGGATCCCCGCGGCGTTGATCGATATGCGTTGGTCGAGGGTGGAGGACCAGCCGGGGCCGAACAAGCGCCCGGTCTGATAGCCGGATGTGTAGGCCCGACGGAGCACCACCGGCAAGACCCCCGGCAGGCTGAGGTCGGTCTCATCGGTGAGCATCTGGCCGGACACCACATCGATGGGGTCGTCCTTGCACACCGACGCCTCGTTGCCCTCCGCGGAGCGCACTTCTTTGCCGACGTCCCCCTCGGCGTTGCGCTCGGCGCTGCTCAGCGCGCCGGCTTCGCCCTCGGCCTCCTTGCCGAGCTTGCCCAGGGCGCGCCCGCCGACGAAGGTCAGAGCGAGCATGCCGGCGCCGAGCAGCGCATCCCCCCAGTGCCCTTGCATGCCGTCGCCCACGATCTTCAGCGCCGTGCCGGCCAGCGCGATCAGGTTGTCGGCCTCGGCCAGGGCGGCGGTGACCACGTCCACGCCCGGGATCCAGGAAGTGGCCAGCGCGAGCACATCCAGGAAAGGGGCCAGGTCACCGGCGATCTCGGCGATCTTGCCACCCCATTCGGACAGGATCTCCCCGACGTGCTCCCACCAGTGCTTGTTGTGGATTCCGTCCGACTGCGCCTGGTGGAGTGCTCTCGCGCAGTCCTTGGCCGCGCCGATGCGGTCGTTGTACGCCTCATGAGCGGTCTTGGCCAACGCGTCCAGCTGAGCCTTCGCGGCGTCCAAGTTCTTCTGCGCGGTGTCATGTGCGGTCTTGGCGTCAGCGACGGCCTGCTGATTCGGATTCGCCGCCTGATCCTGCTGTGCGGTCTTCAGATCCGTGGCGGCGCTGCTCGCCGCCGTCGTGGCCCGCTGCACATCGGCGTGCGCGTCCTGCGCCTGCCGCAGCGCGGTATCAGCCTTGCTCTGCGCCGCCTGAAGCTTCGGCGCATACGCCGCCAGCGCGTCCCCGGCCTCGCGGTAGGACGTGTACAGCTTCTGCATCCGCCCCGGCAACGGCCCGAAGTTCGACTTGAAGGCATCAGCCGTCTGACCTATCCACTGCAACGCCGCCGCGTCACCGCCGAAGCTGTTCAGATCCCGCCATGCCCGCTCGGCGTCATCGGCGAAATCATGGAACTGCTTCGCCAGCGCCGTGACCGACTCCACCACCCCCGGCGTCGGATCCCCGTCCAGGCCCAGGATGTCCCACCCGCTCGGACGTGCCATCGGTCAAGCCCTCCCCGTGTTCGCCACCGTCATCGCGCGCGAGCAGCCCCCGGCCCTCCACACAACGGTGGAGGAGTCTACCGAAGCGTCCCTACCCGAGGACCGGTTCCGTGGCCCGCGCAACGAGTGCACTTCTCGACGCAGCCCCATGCGCCGGAGGTCAGCTTCCGTGGCCCATCACTGCCTAGCGTGGCCGCCCAGGGCCATCCATCCGATCCGACCCACGGAGAACCGCCATGACTGAATCCACTCCCACCGTCGTCCTCGTCCACGGTGCGTTCGCCGACTCCGGCAGCTGGGCCGGGGTCATCGCCGAGCTCCAGGCGCACGGCGTCCCGGTGCTGGCGACGTCGAATCCGCTGCGCGGCCTGGCGTCCGACGCCGCGTACGTGGCCTCGGTGGCCGCCCAGATCGCCGGGCCGGTCGTGCTCGTGGGGCACTCCTACGGCGGTGCGGTCATCACGGTCGCCGGCGTGACCGAGAACGTCGTCGGGCTCGTCTACGTCGCCGCATACATCCTGGAGGAAGGGGAGAGCCTCGGGGAGTTGCAGGGCAGCTTCCCCGACAGCCCGCTGGCCGCCAATGTCAAGGAGTGGACGTACCCGGGCCCGGACGGTGCACCGGCTGGAGAGGTCACCATCGCCGCAGGAGCGTTCCCGGCCGTGTTCGCCGCCGATGTTCCCGAGGATGTGACGAAGGTGCTCGCGGTGGCGCAGCGGGCGCTGGCCGTCGCCGGGTTCGAGGAGAAGGCGACGGCGGCGGCGTGGAAGACCAAGCCGGCCTGGGCCCTGGTGGCGGCCGCGGACAACGCCATCAACCCGGACGTGGAGCGGTTCGGCGCGCAGCGGGCCGGTGCAACCGTCGTCGAGGTCGAGGGTGCGTCGCACGCGATCGCCGTCTCGCAGCCCAAGACCGTCGCGGAGCTGATTCTGCAGGCGGTTCGCGCCGTCGGCTGATCCGACGGACTCGGCCCCGGTCCTGATGCGAGGGCCGGGGCCGCCCGGAGCCGTCAGTCGGACGAACGCGGCGGCTCGACGTGCGAGTCGTGCGAGACATGCGCGGCATGCGGCGTCAGCGCATCACGAAGCTGAGCCCGGACCGAGATCCCGAGCTTGGGAAACACCTTGTGCAAGTGATACCCGACAGTACGCGGCGACAAGAACAGCCGCGCCGCGATGTCGCGGTTGGTGAGCCCCTGCGCGGCCAGCTCCGCGATCTCCCGTTCCTGCGGCGTCAGATCCACGACCGGACCCGGCCGCGCCGCCCCGCCGGACGGGCCACCGGCCGCCCGCAGCTCGGCCGCGGCCCGGTCGAACCACGGGGGAGCACCGAGGCGCTGGAAGGTCTCCGAAGCCGTGGCCAACAGCGGCCGGGCGTCGGCCGAGCGCCGGTGGCGCCGCAGCCATTCGCCGTAGTCGAGCTGGACCAGCGCGTGCTCGAAGGGCCAGCGGTTACACGCCGGATCCGCCAGCGCCGCGAGGAAGTGACCTTCCGCGGCGTCGGCATCCCCGTCGTCGAGCAGGGCCGCCGCCCGGTGCCAGATCATGCGGACCCGCAGCGAACGCTCGGGTCCGAGCGTCTGTTCCACACCGTTCAGCACGCGGCGGGCGTCCTCCGCGCGGCCGGCGCGCACCGCGGCCGAGGCCAGGTCGCCGAGGTAGTACACGGAAGCGTGGTAATGGATCGGGCCGGGCTTGTCGTCGCGAGTGAAAGCACTGCGAAGCTGCTCATAGGCGGCGACATGGTCGCCTTCCACCCAGGCGGCCGTTCCCAGGGCGTGGCGGTACCGCACATGCAGGCTCCGTGACTTGCGCAGATCGACGTCGCGCACCGCTTCCAGGGCCTGGGCTCGCGCCGCCTCATGGTCGCCTCGCAGAGCCTTGATAGTGGCCTGCAGGATGCGCGACCCCACGGTGACGTTATCGGCTCCGGCCTCGGCGGCCATCCGGAACGCGTCCTCGGCGTTGGACAGGGAGTCCGCCCACGAGCCGCTTTCGAACTGCGCCAGCGCGAGTGCCTGCGCGACAGTCGCGTTCATACCGGCGGTACTCATCCGGCGCAGGTGGTCCAGGGCTCCGCTGAGCAGGCGGGTTGCGGAGTCGGTCTCGTCCAGGATCCACGCGGTGGCTCCCAGGGTCACCAGCGCCGGCAGCGAATGCTCTTCTGAGTCCGCGAGGCCGCGTTCCAAGACCTCCAGCGCCTCGCGCCGCCGCGTGTGCGGCCAGCAGGCGGCCACCGCCCACGCCCGGTCGATCGGGCTTGCGGCAGCTGCCACCCGGTCGTAAAGGCGCTGCATCTCGGCCCGATATAAGGGGTCCCCGGAGTTGTAGACAGAGGTCGCCGCCGTGCCCAGAGCGGCGCAGGCCTCGGCGGGGGCGTCGGCGGACAACCTCTCGGCGGCGGGCAGCAGGAGCGCCAGCGCTTCGTCGTGACGCAGGGTGACGCCCAGGGCCCACCCGCCGGAAAGCGCGGCCTGGGCCCGCAGCGCCGGGTCCTGGGTGAAGCCGAGGGCCTGTGCCGCGAGATCGCCGACCCATTGCGGATACCCGGCGAACATCGCGGACTGCGCTGCCCCCAGCAGCCGTTTCGCCCGCAGCTCGGAGTCCGGTGTGAGCTGCGCCGCGCGTTCCAGGGCCGCTGCCGCCGCGGCGTGGCCGCCGCGTTTCTGTGAGCGCTCGGCGCTGTCGGCCAGCGCGGAGGCGACCTCCTCGTCCGGTTCCAACGCGGCGGCGGCCAGGTGCCAGGCGTGCCGGTCGGGCTCCTTGGCGAACACCGCGGCCAGCGCGAGGTGCGCCTGCCGCCGTTCGCCGAACGACGCGGACTGGTAGATGGCCGAGCGCACGATCGGGTGGCGCAGAACGACGTGACCGGCCTCGACCCGCAGCAGCCCGGCGCGTTCGGCCGGAAGCAGCGCCTGATCGCCGTCGAGGTCCGGGTCGGCCCGCAGGATCTCCGACCACTGAGTGGCTCCGGCGGCCAGGAGAAGCAGGGCTTTGCGGGCCTGGGGCGGGAAACCGGGAAGGTCCGCGGCGAACAGGTTCTCCAGCCGCTTGGTGAGCGGCAGCGGCTCGGCGGCGTTGAGGTCCGCGTCGTGTTTCCTGGCGACCGCGCGGGTCAGCTCGATCAAGGCCAGCGGGATCCCCGCCGCCTGCTCCAGGATCTGGGCGCGGATCCGGCCCAGCGGCGGCTCGGGCTGCGCGTCCAGGAGCAGTCCCGCCGTCGCACGGTCGAGCGGTTCGGCGATCAGGTGCGGGAAGTCCCGGTAGAAGCGCTCCGGAACCGTGTCCTCCCGCGCCGCGACCAGCATCGCGATCGGCTCGCCGGCCAGCCGCCGGGCGACGAAGGCCAGGACGTCCAGGGACCCGCGGTCGACCCACTGGACGTCGTCCACGAGGAGCAGGAGCGGCTGTCGTGCCGCGGCGCCGGACAACAGATCCGTGACCGCGACGCGCAGGTGCAGCGGATCCACGGCCTCGACGTTCGAGGCCCCCATGCCGAGCGCGCCGAGCAGCGCCGCACGCGCGTGTCCGGCAAGTCCTTCGAGGTCCGACAGCAGGGGACGCAGCAGCTGGTGCAGGGCTGAGAAACAGAGTTCGGATTCGTTCTCGCTGCCCCGCACCCGCAGTGTCTGTAAGCCGCGGACCCGGCTCTGCCGGGCTGCCCACTCGACCAAGGTGCTCTTGCCGACTCCCGGCTCGCCGGTGAGCACCAGGACGTTCGGGCCGGCACCGGCACTGGCGCCGAGAACGGCGCCGGCCACCAACTCGCCCAGGCGACGCAGCTCAGCGGCCCGGCCGAGGATCCCGGGGTCGGGCGAGTTGTCGGTAGGGCGCACCGTGGTCCTCTGTTCCGTGATCAGGATCATGACCGTGGCGGCTATTTTGCCAGGTCGGGCGCTTTGAGGACACCCACAGCCCCCAGGCTTCGCGTCGATGACCGGTCATCTGACAGAAGCTGACGGTGCACCACGGCAGACAGAATCATCCGGGCTGGTCACAAACATAAGGCGGCGGAGCGAGAGCGAGTCTGGAGCGCGGAGGCGATGATCGAGACGGTGGGGCGAGAAGCCGAGCTGGAGTGGATCATGGGGCGCGTCGGATGCGCCCCGGAGGCCTCGGGGATCGTTCTGCTGCTCGGTGCCGAGGGCGTCGGCAAGTCCCGGCTGCTCCGTGCGGCCGGCGAGCGGGCCGCGGCCGACGGCGTCCAGGTGCTGTCGGCGCGGTGCTGGATCGCCGAGCGGAACGTGCCCTTCGCGGCACTGCACCGGATCTTCGACGCCGGCCCCGCCGTGTTCCCGGAGCGTTCGGCACAGGTCGGCCCGAGACTGCGGAGCATCGCCGCGGCGCGGGCGTCCCTCAGCCGGCTCGACGGACCTGCCCGGACCCTGATCACCGTCGACGACGTCCAGGACTGCGACCCGCCGACGCTGGCCGCGTTGTGCTGGTTCGCCCGGCACGGCACCGGCAGGAACGTGACGCTGCTGTTCGCGGCGCGCGGTGACGGTGCGCCTCCGGGGATGCCTCCGGACGCGGACCTCCTGCACGTGGGCCCGCTCAGCCGGGCATCGGCCGCGGCCCTGGTGGACACCCAGCCCGGCGCGCCCACCGGCCGCCGGCGGCTGGAGGTCCTCGCCGAGGCCGAGGGCAATCCGTCGGCGCTGGTGGAGCTGTCCCGGGACAGCGGGACGCATGCGGGTCACGGATTCGAGGCGCGAATCAGCCCGCTGCCGCCGCGGACCCGCCGGGCCCTGCTCTACGCGGCGGCCGCGCTGCCGGGCGCGGACCTGGCCGCCATCATGGCCGCGCTGTCCACCGACGACCTCGGCGTGTGGGCCCCCGCCGAGCTGGCGGGCCTGATCACGGTCGGCGACGGGCGCGTCGTCTTCCAGCATCCGCTCGGCCGCGCCGCCGCCCTCCGGCAACCCGCGCACCTGCGCGGCCAGGCCGACCGGGATCTGGCCGCGGCCACTGCCGGGGACCCGGCACGCCGCGCGCAGCATCTGGCCGCCGCGACCCTGGGTGTCGACGAAGACGTGGCGCGGGCCTTGACCACGGCGGCCCGGCGCACCCCGGACGCCTTCACCGCCGCCCGCGTCTTGGAACAAGCCGCGGGGCTCGCCGGCGGCGATCGTGCCGCGCACCTGGCCGAAGCGCTCGTCGCCGCCGGTTCTGTAGGCGACCTGCAGTGGGTCCGAGCACTGCACGAGGACTTCGCCCGCCACAACGAGGACCCGGTGCTGCGATGCGCCGCGGCCTGCGTCGTGGCCGCCACGCTGGCATCGGCGTCCCATCCCGAGGAGGCTTTCGAGCTGCTGCGGGAAACCCTGGACGCGACGATCGGACCCGACGGCTCGCCGGCGCTCGCGGTAGCGACCACGGCCGCGGCCATCGCCGACCACAGCGGCCTGCCGGAGCATCGCCGGTACGCCCTCGAACTGCTGGCTCGGGCCGAGGCCCTCACCGGTGCCGCCGGAAGCGATCCGCTGACGCTGCTCGGCGATCCGCAGGTGCGCGACGCGCTGCACGCCTACGTATCCGTCGGCGCCCCGCACACCTCGCCCGCCGTGCTTTTGCGCAAACTCGACCACCCCGGCTCCGCAGGCCTGCCCGACAGCCCGGGCCGTCTGGCCCGTCGGCTCGCGATCGGTGCGCTGGCCTATCACGCCGACGAACCCGAGACGTGTCTGGAGCAGTACCGCAAGGCGGACGCCCAGCTGCGAGCCCGCTCGGCCTTCGGGATCCGGGCCTGGATCCTGGCCCCGCTGACGGACACCCTGCTGGCCACCGGGCGCTGGGCGGAAGCCGAGGCGCTGATCGAGACGGCCGTGGAGGAAGCGGTCGTGCTGGGGATGACCCGGGTCGTGGCCGACTTGCGAGCGCTCAAGCAGAGCCTGGACGCCCTGCGCGGCGACGCTGTGCTGACCGAGACAGACCTCGGCGGCCACGGCGGCGATGCCCGGAACGGCGATGGGAGCGGCGCGACCCTGGTCCGCCTGGCCCGCGCCCGAGCGCTGGCCGCCGCGGCCCGGGGCGATTGGGCGGAGGCCTTCCGCTGGCTGCGAAGCCTGTTCACGCCCGACGGCGATCCGGAGCATCCGCACCTGTCCCCGCACGCCATCGCCGAACTCGCCGTAGCGGCTGTGCGGGTCGGCCGGCGGCAGGACGCGGCCCGAGTCCTGGCCCGGGTCCGGGAGCTCCAAGGGGAGCGGCCGAGCGTCCGCATGGTACTGCTGATACATCACGCAGCCGCGGTCGTCGATCCGGAAACGGACGCGGAGCACAGCTTCCAGCTCGCCCTCGTCAACCCCGCCGGTGAGCAGTGGCCGCCGGAGCGCGCTCTGGCGCGTCTGAGCTACGCGCTCTGGTTGCGCCGCGGTCGGCGGGTCTCGGAGGCCCGGGAGCAACTCACCGCCGCGCTCGAAGCCGCCGAGCGGTTGGGTGCCGCGGCGCTGGCGTCGGCGATCCGGGCCGAGTTGCGCGCCAGCGGGATCGCCACGGCCCCCGAGCCCGCCTCGACACTGGCCGGGCTGACGACCCAGCAGCAGCAGATCGTCCACCTGGCCGCCCGCGGCCTGTCGAATCGCGAGATCGGTGAACAGCTCTTTCTCTCCCCCCGAACGATCGGGTCGCACCTTTACAACGTCTATCCCAAGCTGGGGATCAGCAGCCGCCATCAGCTGCGTGATCTGGTGGCGGGTGGATAGGGTCTACCGGTGATCGTCCTCGACCCGGTGGTGGAACAGCTCATCGCGGCGTCCGCCACGCCGCCTTCCATGGACGACCTGGACCCGGTACCGGGCCGGCAGGCGCTCCGAGAAGCGCAGGCCGACCGGATCGAGGACTTCGACGTGCGGGCCGAGTTCCGGGTGGCCCCGGTCGGGCCGTCCGGCCTTGTCGGGTTCTGGATCTTCCGGCCCGCGGGCATCCGCGAACCGCCTCCGACACTGTTCTATCTGCACGGCGGCAGGTGGATGCTCGGCGACGTCCAGACGCATGCGCGCCTGGTCAGCGAACTCGTCGCCGAAACGGGCGCGGTGGCGGTCGTGCCGGAGTACAGCCGGACGCCGGAGGCCCGGTATCCGGTGGCGTTGGAGGAGTGTTATTCCCTGCTGACGTGGATTCTCGATCAGGGGGACGCGTTGGGGCTGGACACCGACCGGATCGCGGTGGCCGGCGACTGTGCGGGGGCGACTTTGGCCACGGCGCTCACCATGCTGGCGAAGCAGCGTGGCGGTCCGCCCATCGCCGCCCAGCTTTTGTTCTATCCACTCCTGGATGCCCGGTGCGCCAGCGGCTCCCAGCACCGGTTCGCCAGCGGCTATCTGTTGACCCGTAAGGCGTTGCGCCGTTATTGGCAGGAATATCTGCGAGGCTCCGATTCCTGGACCGAGCCCACCGCGTCACCGCTGTGTGCGAGCTTGAGCGACCTGGAGGGCTTGCCGGCGGCGCTGGTCGTCACCGCCGAGGCCGACGTCGCGCGGGACGAAGGCGAACAGTACGCCCGGCGCTTACAGGAAGCGGGAGTAGAGGCGACCGCGATGCGGTTCTTGGGGACCGTCCACGATTTCGTGGCGCTGAACGCGTTGCGCGACAGCCCGCCCAGCCGGGCCGCGATGCGTCAGGCGTGCGACTTCCTGCGGGCCAGGCTGACCCGCGACTGATCCCCGGCATCAGTCATCAACCAGTCGGCCGACTCATGAAACCGCGGCCGTGGCCCGGCAGGCTGGAATCATGCGAGCGATATCGGACTTCTCCACAGCTGGAACGGGTAGCCACGATCCGGCCGCACCCCGCCGAGGCCGGGCGATCACCACTCGCTCGGTGCCGAAGCGGGAACGCCTGGACTACTGGCACGACGCCGTCCTGGCGAACCTCGTCGGCATGGACATCAGTACCGGCGCGCAGACCTATGACGCCAGCATGTGGACAGATCACCTGGGCGACGTGCAGATCACCACAGTGGAATGCGATCCCGGCGTCGTGGACCGCACCGCCGCGGCCATCGCCCGCGGCGACGGCCACAGCGTCTTCGTCACGACCCTGAGCACCGGCCGCGCCCAGATCGAGCAGGACGGCCGCAGCATCGAACTGAGGCCCGGCGACTTCGCGTTCTTCGAAACCGTCCGCCCGTCCCGGACCCGGTTCCCCGAGCGGTTCCGGATGAAGATCTTCGTGGTACCGCGGGTCCTGCTCGGCATCAGCGAAGCCGAACTGCAACGACTCACCGCACGCGCCCTGCGCCCCACGCACGGCGTCACCGCTCTGCTGGCACCGTTCATGGACCGCTTGGCGGACACCTCCACGACCTACGACGCGGCCGCCGCCGCTCGCCTGGCGCAGAGCATGACCGGTCTGCTCGCCGCCACGGCCGCCGACCATCTCGGTCTGGCCCCGGCCGATGTGCCCGGCAGCGACCGGGTCCTGCTCCTGCGTATCAAGACGTTCATTCTCTACCATCTGTCGGATCCGGACCTGAGCCTGCGCCGGATCGCGCTGGAGCACGGCATCTCCGTGCGCTATCTGCACCAGTTGTTCGGCGACGAGGGCACCACCGTCGGGCGGTGGATCCGCGAGTTGCGACTGCGCGAATGCCGGACGGAACTGGCTGCCGGGTGCGAGGCCGCAGGCCTGGGGCTGATCGCCCGCCGCTGGGGGTTCTCCGGTGCGGCACACTTCAGCCGGGTCTTCCGCGGGGTCTATGGCGTTTCGCCTACTGAGTGGCTCCAACGACTGGCTGAGCAGGAAACGACGGGAGAGGTGCTGTGGGAGTCCTGAGTCTCTCCTCGCCGGTCCGGCCCGGGCACGCTCTGGCGCCGACCGCCTTCTCCAGCGCCGCGTACGCTTCCGACGAAGACCGGGCCCGGGCGTGGCGGCGAGCGCTCGCCCGGGCCTTCGCGGAGGTCGAGCTGACGGCATGGGACGCGGGATCGTTCCCGGCGTTCCTGACCGCGGAGTGGAACGGCGGCGTGCAGATCGCCACGGAGGAATCGGGGCCGGCGACGATCGTGCGCGGAGCCAGGGGCATCGCCGCCGATCCGCGCCGGCCCGTGCTCGCTCGCCTTCAGGTGGAAGGCGAGACCGTGCTGATTCAGGACGGTCGCACGGCGGTGTTGCGGAGGGGGTCCTTGGCTCTCTACGACGCCGGGCGGCCGTTCAAGCTCATTCATCCGGGGCGGCAGCGGGCTCACATTGTGACGATGCCCCGGGCGTTGGTGCGCTTGGACGAGTCGGCGCTCGGTCGCGTCACGGCGACCCTCATCGCCGCTGACGATCACGACGATGCCGCCGCCGCTTTGCCACGGCTGGCGGCCGGACTGATCGAGGAACTGGCGGTCGCCAAGCCTGCTGTGCGTGAGCACTTCGCGCGTGCGGCGGCGGACGTTGTGGGCTGTGCGGTGGCGCATCACGTCAGCCGCGGGCCGGTGGCGCCGGGACCGCGCCAAGCACTGCTGGAGCGCATCAAAGCAGACCTCGAAGACCGTCTCGCTGATCCCGGACTGACTCCGCAGGCGATCGCCGACCAGCATCACATTTCGGTGCGCTACCTGCAGGTGCTGTTCCAGCAGCAGGGCTTGACGGTCAACGGTTGGGTGCGGGCCCGCAGGCTTGAGGGCGCGAGCCTGGACCTTGCCGGGCCCGACGCACATCGTCGGTCGGTTGCGGCGGTGGCGGCCCGGTGGGGCTTCACCAACTCCTCCCACTTCAGTCGCGCCTTCCGCGAGGCGTTCGGGATGTCCCCGATGCAATGGCGCCGTCTCGGTTCGGGCTCCGCCGCTCAGCAACTGAGCGGTTCCGCAGTAGTGCGCTGACTGTCGTCAAGCGGTGCGCCGGCGGAAAAGTCCGAAGGGTCGTCGCTGCCTAGCGTGACTCCCGTAAGGATCCTCACTCCCAAGGAGATCGCGATGCCCGAGAACGTTTTCGCCGTACCCGTGCTGGAGCCCGAGGCCCAGGCCTTCGCGGAGGCCACGGCGAACCCGCCGTACCTATCCGATCTCGGGCCGGTCGACGGACGCAAGGCGGTGGACGAGGTCCAGTCCGGGGAGATCGCCAAGCCCGCGATCGACGAGGAGTGGGTCACGGTGCCCGGCGGGCCGACCGGCTCGGTGCAGGCCCGGATCGTCAAGCCGGCCGGCGCCACCGGCCCGCTGCCGGTGATCCTCTACATCCACGGCGCCGGCTGGGTGTTCGGCAACGCGCACACCCACGACCGCCTGGTCCGGGAACTGGCCGCCGGCGCCGGCGCCGCGGTCGTGTTCCCCGAGTACTCGCTGTCGCCCGAGGCGAAGTACCCGGTCGCGATCGAGCAGAACTACACCGTCGCCCGGTGGATCGTCACCGACGGCGCCGCCCACGGCCTGGACGGCGGCCGGCTGGCCGTGGCCGGCGACTCGGTCGGCGGCAACATGGCCGCGGCGCTGACGCTGATGGCCAAGGAGCGCGGCGGGGTGCCGCTGGTGCAGCAGGTGCTGTTCTACCCGGTGACCGACGCGAGCTTCGACACCGGTTCCTACCACCGGTTCGCCACCGGCTACTTCCTGCGGCGCGACGGCATGCAGTGGTTCTGGGACCAGTACACGACCGATCCGGCGCAGCGTGCGGAGATCACCGCCTCGCCGCTGCGGGCGTCCGTCGAGCAGCTGGCCGGGCTGCCGCCGGCGCTGGTCATCACCGGCGAGGCCGACGTGCTGCGCGACGAGGGCGAGGCGTACGCGAACAAGCTGCGCGCGGCCGGCGTCGCGGTGACCGCCGTCCGGTTCCAGGGCATCATCCACGACTTCGCGATGCTCAACGCGTTGCGATCCACTCAGGCCGCGCAGGGAGCCATCACCCTGGCGGTCCAGACCCTACGCGCCGCACTGCACCCGGCCGCGTGACCCGAAAACGAGAAAGGAGCTGAAAACCATGTCCAGTCAGCCTCAGCTACACCAGCGAAGCGCGGAGATCCAAGAGTTCGGAACGGTGGTCCAACTGCCGATCGCCCTGTCCTACGACGCCCGGATGTACTCCTGCCAGCGTCTCAACCGGGTCCTCGCGGACACCCAGATGCTTTACGCCCTCTACAAGAAACACCACTGGGCGATGCGCGGCCCGCAGTTCTACCAGCTGCATCTGCTGCTCGACAAGCACGCCACCGAGCAGCTCGACCTGATCGACGTCCTGGCCGAGCGGGTCCAGACGCTGGGCGGCGTCGCGGTCGGCGACCCGCGCCACGCCGCCGAGATCACCGGGATCCCGCGACCGCCCGACGGCGTCGAGGAAGTCCCCGCGATGCTCTCACGGCTTCTCGAAGCCCACGAGACCATCCTCACGCAAGCCCGCGACGCCGCCACACGGACCGCGTCCATGGGCGACGACGGCACCCAGGACGCTCTCGTCTCGCAAGTCATCCGCACCGGTGAGACGCAGGTGTGGTTTCTCGCGGAGCACCTGGTGACCACGCCGTCGGACCGGAACTGAACGGTCTGGGTCACGCCCATGAAGCCGGTGAACGTCAAGCCACTGCTTGACGAATGGGACTGGCAGGCGCAGGCCGCCTGCCGCGGCATGGATGCCTCGGTGTTCTTCTCCCCGGTCTACGAACGAGGAGACGCGCGCCGTCGACGTGAAGAACGGGCCAAGACCGTGTGCGGTGGATGCCCGGTTCGAGTGCGGTGCGCGGCGTTCGCGGCGCGCACCGGACAGGCGTTCGGGGTTTGGGGTGGGCTCACGGAATCCGAGCGTGGGCACGTCCGGCATCAGGCATCCGCTTGAGGCCGCTCGCCATTCCCACGACGAAATGACGGGTCGATGAGAGCGAAGCAGACCGCTTCCGCCTGGTCTCCGCTCCGGCAGCCGGTGTTCCGGGCGCTGTGGCTGGCTCAGTTCGGTTCGAACGTCGGAAGCTGGATGCAGACCGTCGGGGCCCAGTGGCTGCTGATCGGCCACGGTGCGGCGCTGCTGTCGCTGGTCCAGGTGGCGGCGGGGCTGCCGGTCCTGATCCTGGCGCTGCCGGCCGGGGTGCTCGCCGATCTGGTGGATCGCAGACGTCTGCTGCTGGCCGTTCAGGGCGGTATGGCGGCCGTCGCCGTGGTGCTGGCGGGGCTGGCCTTCGCCGGGCATCTGGGCCCGTGGACCTTGTTGGCCCTGACCCTGCTGATCGGCTGTGGCAACGCGGTGAACGGCCCGGCGTGGCAGGCGTTGCAGCCGACGCTGGTGCCCCGCGAGCAGTTGCGGCCCGCCTCGGCCCTGGGCGCGGTGAATCAGAATGTCGCGCGGGCGATCGGTCCGGCGCTGGGCGGACTGCTGGTCGCCGCTGCCGGGGTCGAGTGGACGTTCGCGCTCAACGCCGTCTCCTTCGCCGGGATTCTGCTGGTCCTCGCGCGGTGGCGGGACACGCGGGGCGCCGCACCGCGCTCCGAGCAGGAACGGGAGCAGGCGCTCGCGGCGTTGCGCGCCGGTACCCGGTATGTGCGGAACAGCCCGCGGGTTCGCAGGATCCTGTTACGGGCTTCGCTGTTCGTGCCGGGCGCGGCGGCGTTGTGGGCCCTGATTCCCTTGACCGCGCACGAGACGCTGGGGCTGGGTTCGGCGGGATACGGGCTCTTGCTGGGCGCGGTGGGGATCGGCGCGGTCGGCGGGGCCTGGGTGCTGCCGCGAGTCGCGGGCCGGCTCGGCAACGACCGGACGCTGGCACTGTCCGGTGTGATGTTCGCCGCGGCCCTGCTCGCCGTCGACTTCGTGGCCGTGACCGCGGTGGCGTGGCTGGCCCTGCTGGCCGCGGGCGTCGCGTGGATCTGGGCGCTGTCGACGCTCAACGCCGCACTCCAGCTCGGCCTGCCGTCCTGGGTCCGGGCCCGCGCCGTCGCGTTCTACCTGCTGGTGTTCCAAGGCGGCATGGCGATCGGGGCGTTCGTCTGGGGTCAGCTCGCGCAGTGGGCCGGTCTGTCCACCGCCTTGGCCGCGGCGGCGGGCCTGCTACTCGCCGGGGCGATCCCGTCGCGGTGGCTGCCGCTTCGCGAGCGGTCCGTCGCACCCACGGCGGGCGAGGCGTGGCCCGAACCAGTTCTGGTGCTGGAGCCGGCGCCGCGGGACGGCCCCGTTCTAGTGATCGTGGAGTACCTGGTGCCGGAGCCGAATGTCGAGGAATTCGACCGTGTCATGGCCCGCGTGGAGTCGTCGCGCCGCCGAACCGGGGCGACGTCGTGGAGCATCTACCGGGATGCGGCGCGCAGCGACCGGTTCCTGGAGACGTTCACAGTCAGGTCGTGGTCTGAGCACATGGCACAGCATCATGAGCGCTACACCGGGATCGACCGCGAATTCGAGGCGGCGGCGAGAGCGCTGGTTGAGGGGCAGCCGATGGTGACACACGCTTTCATGCGGCGGTTGTAGGCGTATGACGGGTGGCCGGCTGCGACTCCTCGCAGCCGGCCACCCAGGCGGCGGATCAGGATTCCGCGTTCAGCTTCGGGGCACTTGCCAGACGTCGGTATCGCCGGTGGAGTACACCTCACTGGCCACAAGCCCGCCGTCGCTGATCACGGGTGGCCCGGCGGGACCGGTCTGCGGCGTCAGCGTCGTCACATGGCCCTGATACCACACGACGGTGCCGGCGGGACTGCTCGCGATCACCTGTCCGTATTCGTTGATCCCCACAGGGGAGATCGAGCCGAGGTCGGTGAGCGTGCGGCCGTCCCACAGGAAGCCGTCGGAGGCGCCGGTTCCAGCCACGGTGTACTGGCCGACCACCTGTCCGCTCTGGTTGAGGCCGGCCACTGAGGTCACCCCCGCGGGCAGGTAGGTCTTCTGCCCGGCCCGCCACAGGAAGGGTCGTGTCGGTCCCTGGTCCGATTGCACGGAGCCGACCAACGCCTGGCCGGCATCGTTCAGCCCCGCGGGAACCCCGGGACCGAGGTCCGTCATGACGCCCGCGCTCCAGAACAGGGCGTGCTGCACCCCGGACGGTGCCACGGTGTAGATCAGCACTTGCCCGCTTTCGTTCACGGGACCGGCCGAACTGTAGGTGCCGCCCAGATCCGGCAGCACGGTCAGCGCGCCATCGCACCAGAGCACTGCCTTGTTCGTGCCGGTTGACGGCTGGAAGGCCATGCCGGCGATCACGCCGTGGTCGTTGAGGGCGTCCGCGGAGCCGGTGCCGCCCAGTGCGGGCAGCTCGACGGACACGCCGTTGTGCCAGCTGAACGGGTGCGAGTCTCCGTAGTTGCCGCTTCTCCCGACGACGTCGCCGGCCTCGTTGACCGCTTCGGCGAGGCTGTAGGTGCCGCCGTGCAAGGGGATGATGTCGGTGAAGACTCCGTTGTGCCACACGAAGCCGTGGGTGTCGTTGGCGAAGGAGTACCCGCCGACCACCTCCCCGGCGGTGTTCACCGCCCACGGCCAGCTCTGTTTCCCGACGGTGATGTCGGTCCCCGCGATGGCCGCCGCACGGTGTTCGCCACTGGCGGCGTAGGCTCCTGCCGCCGTGCCGAGCACAGCTTGGACGGTCATCCCCGCCGCGACCCAGGCTCTCGTCATCGCCTTCATCCGTCGCCTCCCGTTAGTGCGTCCGTGACGTCAGGATACTGATTTCCGGGCCTTGTCGGTGAAGTGGCTGAGGTTTTCGATACGCAGCAGCAACATCAGCTACGTGACTCTGTCCGGCATGATCGGACCCGCTCATGTCCTTCGTGAAGGAGCACGCCTGTGATCGAGGCCGACGCGCTGGAGATACGCCCGGCGGAGCGAGCCGACGCACCCGCCATCAACACACTGCTGCACGAGCTCGGCTATCCGTCGAACACCGAGCAGGACGTCGTCGGGCGGCTGGCGTCGTGGTCGGGGCGGGATGATCTGCTGGTGTTGGCGGCGGCGGACGGGCAGCGGCTCGTCGGCGTCGCGGCATTGGCGGTGATCCCCTACTTCGAGCGGCCGGGGAACTGGGGCCGGGTGGTGGCGCTCGTGGTGGACGCCCGCGTCCGCGGCCTCGGGATCGGTCGCCGGCTGCTGGCCGCCTGCGAGCAGGCAGCGTTGTCCCGGGGCTGCGTCGGCATGGAGATCAGCAGTGCCCGGCGGCGTACCGACGCCCACGCCTTCTACCGCTCGCTGGGGTACGCCGACCGGTGCGGCGAATCAGCCCGGTTCCACAAGGAGTTGGCGCCGAAGGATGCTGATCTTCGGTGAGCAGGGCACGCCACGGCGCTATCGTCCGCAAGGTGACCGCAGATCGCTTGGTTCCGGCCGGTATGTATAGAGTTCGTAGCTCCCAGTAGTACGGCCACCGTATGTGGAGGTCTGATGCCCGTCCTGCCCCGCTGCGCCCCGTCCGCCCAGGCCACCGACGCCCGCGGCATCGTCGCCTTCCTCGACGCGATCGACGGGGTGGCCGGGATCGAGCCGCACAGCCTCATGCTGCTGCGGCGCGGGCACGTGATCGCGGAGGGCTGGTGGGCGCCCTACACCCCGGAAGGGCTCCAGCACCTGTACTCGCTGAGCAAGAGCTTCACGTCCACGGCGGCCGGGTTCGCGTGGGCGGAGGGGCTGCTGGACCTCGACGCGCCGGTCGTCTCGTACTTTCCAGAGCTGGACTCGGAGATCACGAACCCGCGCAGCCGGTCGATCCTGGTCCGGCACATCGCCTCCATGTCCGCCGGGCACAGCTCCGAGCAGTGGGACCGGGCCCTGGCCGCCGACTACGCGGATCCGGTGCGCGGGTTCCTGCTCGAACCGCCGGACGGCACCCCGGGCGTCACCTTCGCCTACAGCCAGTCGACGACGTACACCTTGGGCGCGATCATCCAGCGCGTGACCGGGCAGACGCTGACGGAGTTCCTGCGGCCGCGTCTCTTCCAGCCGTTGGGGATCGAGCAGGCAGCCTGGCGGCAGCACCCGCCGGGGCGGGACATCGGGTTCGCGGGACTGCACACCACCACGGAGGCCGTGGCCCGGCTCGGCCAGCTGTACCTGCAATGCGGAGTCTGGGAAGGACGGCAGCTGCTCGCCCCGGAATGGGTCGCCAAGGCCACGCGGGCACAGGTGGACAACGGCGATCCCCGGTCGGGCTCGGACTGGACTCAGGGGTACGGCTTCCAGTTCTGGATGGCCCGACACGGCTACCGCGGAGACGGGGCATACGGGCAGTTCTGCGTCGTCCTGCCGGAACAGGACGCCGTCCTGGCGCTGACCGCCGAGACGGAGGACATGCAGGCGGTGCTTGATGCGGCATGGACGCACCTGCTGCCCGCCTTCGAGGGCGCGGCCGAGGACTCGGCGGAAGCCGACGCCGCGCTGACCCGCAGGCTGACCGGGCTTCGGTTGCCCTTCCCCGCCGGCCAGGAGTTTGCCGGCGGTGAGTTCACCGCCACGCGCTCAGTGCTTCCGCTGCTGAAGCAGATCACCCTCGCACCGGACGCGCTGACGCTGTACGAGAGCAACGGCATCACCACGACTCTGCCCTTGTCCACCGGCTCATGGCCGGTGAGCGGACATCTTGCGGCGCGCGCTGCCCAGACCGACGCGGACACCGTGACCGTGCACCTGCAGCTCGTGCGAACGCCGCACAAGCTGTGCTTCAGCTGTGACCTGCGTACCGGCATGTTCGAAGTCGAGTGGCGGACCACGCCGCTTGGGGAGCGACGGGACGACACTCCCTTGTCCGCCTTTGCCGACCCCGGATCTGCGAACGTCTCCTGACATGCCGAAGGCCTCAGCGACCGACGCGGCGATCCAGGCGGCGATCGATGGGGAGCTGCGGCTCCTGGAAGCCGAGGTACGCGCGTCGCCGGAACTCGTCGCGGAGTTCCTGGATTCCGACTTCGTCGAATTCGGGGCCTCGGGACGTCGCTGGGACGCTCAGTCGATCTTGGCGGTGATGGGTCCTGACAACAGCACGCCCGAGTCGCCGATCGTCGCCACCGAGATCTCCGGGGTTCTGCTCGCGCCTGGCATCGTGCATCTGACATACGTCTCCGAGCACGACGGTCGGCGTGCTCGGCGTAGTTCCCTATGGCGACTGACCGACGCGGGTTGGCGCGTGTATTTCCATCAGGGGACGCTGATCGACTGATATGCCGGTAAGAACCCGCATTTAGCGACGGGGCCGGCACCGCCGGCACACTCGGCCTGGACTATCTGGCCCGGGGTTCCAAGGCCGGCCGACCGTGGTGAGCTGACACCCCCCGAACGGCGTAGAGCCGATGTGGCTCTCGCCGTCCCGTCGTGGCATCAAGGCGGGTTCCGCCACCCCCGCCTTGATGTCGCGACCTGTCTATGCTGAGCGCTTCGGGTGCACACTGGGTGTATGCCGAAGAAACCGCAGGCAGCCAGAGAAGGTCGTCGCAAGCGCAGATGGCTCACCGCTGTCTTCGTCATCGGAGGAATCGCCGCTGAGACGGCGGCGATGCGCAGGCGCGGCTACCGCGTCGGCCTGGACACGGTCGTGCGGTGCCGGGACGGGCACCTGTTCACGACGATCTGGATCCCCGGGGCGTCGCTGAAGGCGGTGCGGCTGGGGACTGTGCGGATTCAGTACTGCCCGGTCGGCCGGCACTTCACCGTGGTCCGGCCGGTGAAGGAGGCTGAGTTGGCAGGTGCGGAGCGACCTGCCGAGTTGCCTCATGACGTGCTGATTCCCTGACGATCTCGCACGTACCGGCGGCCTTGGCCGACGACGCCAACAGCGCGGCCGCCGCGGCTCGGGCGTCGGCGCCGGCGTCGGTGGTCCCTTCGATGGTGACCACGACGCTGGCGCCTTCGATCAGCAGCAGAAGCTGGCGAGACAGGGCCCTGGGATCCTCGATGCCGAGGCCGGACAGGCGGTCTTCGAGCAGCGTGTGGTAGCGGTGCAGGTGGGCGCGGGCGATGGCGGCCACTTCGGGGTCGGCGCGGGTGTCGGTGACGCCGTTGACGATGGCGCAGCCGTGGTAGCCGGGTTGGGCGAACCACTGGGTGAGGAGATCGAAGACGGCCAGGACCCGGTCCGGGCCGGTCGCTGACGCCGTGTTGCGGTCGAGCCAGGCGTGGATGCGGTCGCTGTGCTCGGAGAGCATGGCTCGGACCAGGTCGGTCTTGGCGGGGAAATAGCGGTACAGGCTCAGTTTCGAGGCGCCGGCGGTGGCGGCGATCTCGTTGACGCCGACGGCGTGGACGCCGCGTTCGTAGAACAGCGACGTCGCGGTGTCCAGGATGCGCGCGCGGGTTGCGGACGGGTTGGGCAGGACTCCTTTGGCCACGATCGCACCTCCTTCGGTCGAGACGGTCAGACCCCGGACATGATACCGACTTGTACTGTCACAGTACCGATCGGTACTGTCGGGTGATGGCTCCGACGCGGCGACTCTGGCTGGCAGTGCTGTTCGGGTATCTCGCTTTCGGCGCGACGTTGCAGGAGCTGCCGCCCTTCCTCGCCGACAAGTTCGCGGCCGGGCCCGCGGTGACCGGTCTGGTGGTCGGGGCCGCGTTCGCCGCGACCGCGGCGGGGCGGCCGTTCGCGGGCCGGTGGGGCGATGCCGGCCGGTCACGCGAGGTGGTCGTCGTCGGCGGAGTGCTGGCGGCGGCGGCCGGCGCGGGCACGGTGGGCGCTCCGAATGTCGCGGTGTTATTGGTGATCCGGCTGGTGATGGGCGCGGGGGAGGCGGCACTGTTCTCCGGGGCGTTGCCGTGGGTGCTGGCCGGCGCGCCGCCCGAGCAGCGGGGGCGGGTGGCCGGGTGGTTCGGCTTGTCGATGTGGGGCGGGTTGACCCTCGGCCCCGTTGTGGCTGCGGGCGTGGAGAAGGCGGCGGGGGCGAACGCGGTGTGGTTCACGGTCGCCGTGCTGCCGTTGGTGTCGGCGGCGCTGGCGGCGACCGCGCCCGAACCGGCCGGACGAGCGGCCGCCGCGTCGCCGGGGCGGCTCGTGCCGCGCGGGGTGAGCCTGCCGGGGACGATCATCGGGCTGGCAGCGTACGGATACGGCACGCTCGCGGCCCTGCTCGTGCTGTCGCTGGCGCATTCGGCCGGGAGGATCGTGGCGCTGCCGGTGTTCGCGTGCGCGTTCTTGGCGGTCCGGGGGATCGGCAGCCCGCTGGTCGATCGTCACGGTGGCGCCTTGGTCGCCCGGGTCACGTTGAGCGTCCAGGCGGCGGGTCTGGTCCTGGTGGCCGCGGCCCCGAATGTGGCCACGACGTTGTCGGGTGCCGCGATCACCGGTGCGGGGCTCGGGCTCATCTATCCGGCGACGGTGGCGATGACCCTGCGGCGGGTTCCGACCGATATCGCCGGCGCGGCCGTCGGGGCCATGACGTCGTTCTGGGACCTCGGGATCCTCGTCGCGGGCCCGCTCAGCGGAGCGATAGCCGCGGCCGCCGGCTTCCACACCGCGTTCGCCTGCGCCGCCGTGGCCAGCCTGCTCGCTCTCGGTCTGGTCGTTGTCGCTCCGACGGCTGTCAGACGGATGCGCCGCCCCGCGCGAGTATGCGCGGAGCGGCGCATCCAGTAGCCGCGTCGCCTCGCACGACGGCGCGCCGATCAGGCCCCGCAGGCCGTGCTGACGTCTTCGGCGTCGATGAGGGCCTGGGCGGTGTCCGGGGCCTTGCCGCTCTTGACCCGGTCGATGATGTCCCCGAGGTCGTCGGCGACCTTGTTCATGGCCTGCTTGGCGCCGGCCTTGTGGGTCTTGCCCGCCGCCGAGTGGAGTTGGCCGGCCGCGGTCTGGAGGCCGGTGACGATGGACTTCGGGTCGGTGGAGCTCTGGAGCTTCGTCGCGTTCTGGATGGCGGTCATCGCCGCCACGCAGCCGGGATCGCTGCCTCCGGCCAAGTCGCCCCCGCTGGAGCCGCCGCTGGAACTGTCGCTGGAACTGTCGCTGTTGTCGAAGTCGCCTCCGGTTCCGCCGGTGAAGCCCCCCGAGCTGCCTTTGGACGAGCCGCTGTGGCTGCCCACAGTGCCCGAGCTGGAACAACCCGCGACGAGCAGCGCCGCGGCGGACAATGCGGCGGCGAACATGGGTATGCGATGACGAGTGGACATGATCCAACCCCCGTGGTTAGAACCGTCTCGCGCTGCGAAGGACGGTAGCTGACAGCGGCCGTAGTCGGATGTGGCCGCTGATATCCGGTCAGGACCATAGGGAAGCCGGGTCGGTAATGCAAGCTGGACGCAGCGTATTCGCCCATTGAGACCTACGGGAATGGTGAACCGCGGCGTGTCGGCGTATCGCTGACCGAATCAGCGGCCGTCCATTGCTACGCTCCCTTCCCGGGTGATCGACACCTGTCACCAGCTGCAGGAGAGCAAGAACGACCTTGTCCCACGCACCCGAGAGCGGACACACCGCGCTGCTGGTCATGCTCGCCGCCTTCGTCGTCACGTTCGCGCTCACGCGGGCGGTGACCCGGCTGATCCGTTCCGGGCGCGGCCCGTTCGGCAATGTGGAGGCCGGCGGTGTGCATGTGCACCACCTCGTGCCGGGCATCTTCCTGCTGCTGATCGCCGGCACCCTGGAGTTCTTCCTCGTCCCGCACGGCGCGTGGCGGGGCGCGGTGGCCGCCGTGTTCGCCATCGGGGCGGCGCTGACCTTGGACGAGTACGCCTTGTGGCTGCACCTCGACGACGTCTACTGGACCGATGAGGGACGCAAGTCGGTGGACGCCGTCGTCTTCGCGGCCGGGATCGGCCTGGTGCTGCTCGTGGCGTCCGATCCGTTCGCACCGGCGCCGGGGGAGAGCCGGCTGGTCTTCGCCGGGTTCCTGGCCGTGAACCTGGGCCTGGCGGTGGTGGCCGTGCTCAAGGGCCGGTTCTTCCTCGGGGTCGGCGGCGTCATGATCCCGTTCCTGGCGCTGGTCGCCGCTTTGCGTTTGGCGCGTCCGGGATCGCCGTGGTTCCGGTGGTTCTATCGCGACGGCTCGGCCAGGTCCGCCCGGGCGGTGAAGCGCGCCGGCCGGCGGGGGTCGTGGGGTTGGGATCGGGCGGTCAGCGTGGTGAGCGGGGTGCCGCGGCGGCGGCACTGAAACCATTCGACGCGGCGCGTCGCCGTACGGCAAGCTTTCCTCAGCACCTCCCGGTGCGCAGGAAACGGATACTTCTAACGTCCCTAAGGTAGGGCAAGGCTGGGAAGCTTCGGCCTCCCGGCCCGGGCCTGAGAGCTACGGCTCGTGCTCACCAGGCGAAAGCCCGGGAGCGGACGCAATCCGTCTCCGAACTGTCCCTTCAGGGGCGAGATCTCGGGAGGGCACAAGGATTTCGGGGATCGGCCGGTGCGTAGGCAGCGGATACTTCGACTCATAATCGCGCGGTCGCCGGTTCGAGTCCGGCTCGCCTCCATCCGTGGGGGCGGTAGCTCAGATGGCAGAGCACGTATGTGCCGCAGCCGCTTTGATCTCGGCCGATCCCCGTTCCCGTGCCGCTCGCTACAGCAACTCGGGCTGCTCCCAATTCTCACCGAGCACATGTTCGGCCAGGAACGCCCGCACCGTTTCGTACCAGAGCTTTGATTCCTGCGGCCGCAGGATCCAGTGGTTCGCGTCGGGGAAG
Organism: Catenulisporales bacterium; assembly: GCA_019510485.1. Classification (GTDB taxonomy): domain Bacteria; phylum Actinomycetota; class Actinomycetes; order Streptomycetales; family Catenulisporaceae; genus Catenulispora. The sequence continues at coordinate 18,880 of JAEKKI010000129.1, read as the reverse complement.
TACAAGAACTTCGCCTCCTTGCCCCGTCGCTTGAGGTCCTGCCACTGCCACAGGGCGTTCGCCACCGGGACGCGGTAGTCGTTGTCGCCGTGGGTGATCAGCATCGGGGTACTGACGTTGTCCGCGTGCAGATGCGGCGACCAGCGCAGCATGCGCTCCGGTTCGAGCAGCACGTCACCATACGCGCGGCGGAAGTACCACGGCGCGTCGGACAGGGTCCGCAGTTGGCCGTTCCAGACTCCGGCGTGGGCGACCAGCGCGCGGAAGCGGTCGGTCTGGGTGGCGATCCAGTTGGTCAGGTAGCCGCCGAACGAGGCGCCGAGAGCAGCCGTACGGGTCCCGTCGACGTCGGGGCGGGCGATCGCCGCGTCCGTGGCCGCCATGATGTCGTGGAAGGGCGTTCCGCTGCGCTCGCCCTTGCCGCGGTTGACGAAATCCTGTCCATAACCAGTGGACAGCGCGTAGTCCGGCTGCAGGACGGCGTAGCCGCGCGCGACCATGACCCAGGGGTTGGCGCGCCAGCTCCAGGAGTTGCTGCTCATCAGTGGGCCGCCGTGGATCCATACCAGCAGGGGTGCGGGACCGAAGGCTCCGTCGGGCAGCACCAGCCGGGAGTGGATGACCGTGCCGTCCTCGGCGGTCGCGGTGATCTCCTCGACGTGGCCGGGCAGCCGTACCGTGTCGCCGGGCGCGGACAGCAGCGCGGGATCCTGATCCACGGCGGCGGTATCCAGGCGCACCGGGCGTGGCGGGGCATCGGTGGCGGCGCGCAGGGCGAACAGGGTTCGGCCGTCGGGGGTGATCCGCAGAGAGCTGTAGGCTGCCCGGTCGCCGGTGAGGCGGGTGACTTCGCCGGTCGCCACATCCACCTTGAAGACCGGCGCGCGGCCCGTCTGGTCGGCGGTGAAGAAGAGTGCTGAGGAATCCGGCGCCCACACCAGGCCGCTCGGCCACAGATCCAGGTCCGCGGCCAGAGCCCGAGCCGCGCCCCCGAGCAGAGGCTGAAGGTGGATGGTGGGCTTGGGAGCGACGTCGAACACGTCGAGGTCGCTGCGCAAGTACGCCACCGTGGCGTCATCGGGGGAGATGACCGGATCCGAGTGCTCATGCGCCGGATCGCCGGCGAACGAAGCGGCCTTTCCGGAAGCTACGTCGAGCAGCCGCAGCTCGGACACGTGTTCGCTGCCCGGCAGCGCGGACAAGACCTCGTACACGACCTTCGACCCGTCGGAACTGACGGCGAACGATCCCAGGCCCGGACCGAGGTCCCCGGTCACGTCACGAAGCTCCGGCTTCCCGTCCGCCGCCGGCGCCTCGGCGACGAACAGCCGGCCGCCGTCCGGACCCAGTTGCACGTCCCAATCCCGGATCCGCGCCTCGGTGTGCAGGATCGCGGTGACGTCGGCATCCTTGCGCGCCTTGCGCCGCGCCGCGTCCTCCTCAAGGTCCTTCGCGTCCGGCATGACCTTCGCCGACAGCACGATCCGGCCCGTCTTCACAGCGACCGCCGCGTCCTCGATCCCGGCCGGCGGCGCGGCCAGCAGCCGAGCCTCGCCGCCGCGCGCCGGCAGCAGCCACAGCCCCCGGCCGTCGTCGCTGTCACCGTTCTTCGCCTCCGGGTCGGGACGCTTGGCGACGAACAACAGCGAGCCGTCCGGCAGGAAAGCGGGCGCCGACTCGCCGGCCGAGGACCGGGTCAGCCGGAACGGAGCGCCGCCGTCGGGGTCGACCTCCCAGACCGAGGAGATGAACTTCTTGCCGTCCGGCGAGAGGTTCTGCACGCCGACCACCAGCCGACTGCCATCGGGAGCCAGCGCCAGGCCGGTCACCCTCGGGATCTCCATAAACTTCGCCAGGTCCTCGAAGGGGCCACGCGCGCCATCGTCAGTCACCCGGTCACAGTAACCGCCGGTCGCCGCCCGGGCACCTGACTAACCGGCGGCGAACTCCTTGAGCCCGTCGGCGAAGTCGACCGCGGGTGACCAACCCAGTTCCTCGCGCAGGCGCTGGTTCGACGCGGTGACGTGGCGTACGTCGCCGAGCCGGTACCGTGCCGTGAACCGCGGCTCGGGGCCGCCTGCCGCGATGGCCAGTTCGGTCGCCAACTCCCCGACGGTGCGCGGTGTGCCGCTGCCGACGTTGAACGCTCGGAAGGTTCCAGGCGGCGCCGTCGGAGTCCAGTCCAAAGCCGCCGCGTTGGCCGTGGCGACGTCTCGCACGTGGACGAAGTCACGTCGCTGCCCGCCGTCCTCGAAAACCGTCGGTGCGCGGCCCGCTGCCAGAGCCGAGCGGAAGATCGCGGCCACGCCGGCGTAGGGGGTGTCGCGCGGCATGCGGGGGCCGTAGACGTTGTGGTAGCGCAGCGCGGCCACGGTGCCGCCGCAGGCCCGGGCCCAGGCCGAGGCCAGGAATTCTTGAGCGGCCTTGGTCGCCGCGTAGACGTTCCTCGGGTCCATCGCGGCGGACTCCTCGACCAGTCCGGGTACGAGCTGCTGTCCGCAGTGTTCGCACAAGGGCTCGAAACGGCCTGCCGCCAAGTCCGCTTCGCGCCTGGGCGCGGCGGCCACCTGGCCGTGCCGAGGGCAGTCGTAGCGTCCTTCGCCGTAGACGACCATCGACGAAGCCAGCACCAGCCGCCGCACGCCCGCGCGCGCCATCTCCGACAGCACCACGGCGGTGCCGAGGTCGTTGCAGCCGGCGTACATCGGCGCGTCGTTCAAGTCCACGCCCAGACCGACCATCGCAGCTTGATGGCAGACCGCGTCGACGCCGTCGAGAGCCGCCGCGACCGCCGCCGCGTCCCGGACGTCGGCCTCGATCAGCGGAACGTCCTCGGGCAGCCGCCGCCTGGCCGCCGGCGGATCCGGGTGGACCGCGCTCAGCAGGACATCCAGGGCGATGACCTCATGCCCGGCCGTCGACAGCTCGGAGGCGATGTGCGATCCGATGAATCCGGCCGCGCCGGTAACCAGCACTCTCACTATTTCCGTCCCATCAAGTATCAGGTGCCTGGAAGACACGTCACGAGCGCCACGAACCGCCGCCCTCCGGCCGTCCACCGGTCGGCGACCCGGAAACCGAGCGGAGCCGCCACTTCGACCAGCGCCTCGGCCCCGATCCGCGTCCAGCCGAACGGCATACCGCCGCCTTCGAACGTGACGACGTGGTTCTCGTGGATGTCCTCTGATTCGGTTTCGACGACCAGCTCGCCGATGCCGGGCTGGATGAGGGCCCGTATCCGGGCCAGCAGGGCCGCCGGATCGCCGCCGATCCCGATGTTGCCGTCCATCAGCAGCGCGTGCGGCCAGCGGCCGGCCCCGGGGAGCCGGTCGAAGACGCTGCGCTGCAACACCGCGGCCCCCGCCGCCCGTCCGAGGAGGACCGCGGCCGGCGCCACGTCGATGCCCAGCGCGGGGACGCCGCGCCGGGCGAGTTCGGCGACCAGCCGGCCGGGCCCGCAGCCCAGATCGAGCGTCGGGCTGTGGCAGCGGTCGAGGACCGCGTGATCGACGGCGTCCGGCGGCGCGGTGAAGCGCGCCGCGTCCAGCCTCAGAGTTCGGCCGGTGCTGGTGCGCAGCGTCAACGGGCGTTGCGGGTCGCTGAGGGCTTGGGCGTACGGTGCGCTGGAGGTCCAAGCGCCGGTGAGGGTGTTCGCGGCGGGCATCAGCGGCCGGCAGGGGCTGGGAGCAGCGGTCGCAGAGCATTGAATCGCGCGGCGAAGCGGGTCTGCGGAGCCAGGGTCGAGACGTGTTCGGCGTCCTCGAACACGTCGACGTCGCGCAGCGTCGGCGTCAGGCGAACTCGAAGCCCGGCCTGTCGCAGCCGTCGCAGTTGGTCGGCGCCGGTGTGGTCGGTGGACATCGGCACGTCGAACAGCAGGGACTCGAAGTCCTGATGGCGCGGACGCCGGAAGCCCAGGCACCAGAAGCCGCCGTCATCGGCGACGCCGAGGGTCGCGTCCTCCTCGTCGCCGGGCAGACAGGAATGGAGCAGAACCGGCGTGATCTGGGGCGTGTCCATCCCGATGAGCAGAACGGGACCCGGGTCGAGGCGTGTCGCCGCCTGGAAAGCCGCCGCCAGACGCCGATCCAGCGTGCCCGAAACTTGCGGTACCACCGTGAAGCTGTCCTGCCAGGACGGCCGAGGCTCGCCGTCCAAGGCGAGAATTCGATGCCCGGCATCCGTCTGGCGCGCGGCTTGAAGCGTGTCGGCCAGCGACGCCGCGGCGAGCAGGGCTGCTTCGCGTGCGGTGAACGGCGGCGTCAGGCGGGTCTTGACCCGGCCGGGGACCGGGGTCTTGGCGATGACGATCAGGGTGCTCATCCGGTGGCCGCCTTCCAGACCTTGCGCATGTCCCCGACGGCCTTGAGAGTGCCGCCGATCGTGCCGGTGACCTTCGACTTGCCGGTGCGCGGCGCGTAGGGGACGTCGGTCTGCCCGATGCGCCAGCCCGCGTCCGCCGCCTTGAGCACCATCTCCAGCGGGTAGCCGAACCGGCGGTCCGTGATCTCCAGCTTCAGTAGCTCTTCACGCCGGGCCGCGCGCATGGGTCCCAGATCGCGTAGCGCCACGCCGGTCGTGCGGCGGATCCGGTACGCGAGCAGGCGGTTGGCCAGGCGGGCGTGCGGTGGCCAGGCGCCGCGGGCGGTGGGACGGCGCTGGCCGAGGAAGAGATCGGCCTGTCCGGCGATCACGGGCTTCGCGACCTGCGGCAGGTCCGCCGGATCGAACGAGCCGTCGCAGTCCAGGAAGCAGACGACGTCGGCGGTGGCGGCTTCCAGGCCGGCGTGGCAGGCCGCGCCGAAGCCGCGCCGTGGTTCGTGGACGACGAGGGCGCCGAAGCGGGCGGCGATCGCGGGTGAGCCGTCGGTGGAGCCGTTGTCGACGACGATGGCTCGGTAGTGCGGTGGCATTCGGGTCAGGACATAGGGCAGGGCCGCCGCCTCGTCGAGACAGGGGAGGATGACGTCCACCGATCCGGTGCACTCCATGTCGGCGGCCGTGCTCGTCGCGATCTCGACCTTGCGTCGACGGATGAGCCAGGCGGCACAGACACGGATGAGCCAGGCGGCACAGATGAAGAGCCCTGCGACGCCGTAGCCCCAGCCGACTTCCTCACCGATCTGCCAGGCGTATCCCGCGAACGCTATGGCGAGCCAGGGCATCGCCCGCCAGCCGCCGAACGCGACCAGGAGGACCAGCAACTGCGCGTACCACGCGTAGGACGGCGCGGCGACGAGGAGTGCGACACCGGTCATGACCAGCGCCCCGCGCCACGGTCGGTCGGGGTCGGAGTACCACCACACCAGCACTGCCGTCGCGGCGAGCACTGCGACGGCGCCCGCCGAGGTCCAGTCTTGCGGCAGGAACAGGTTGAGGACGGCGAAGCGGCTGCCGTTGCCGTAGCCCTCTTCGTTCAGGTAGCCGCTGAGGAATCCGGTGGCGCCGCTGCCGACGGCCAGCAGGTGGGGGATGTAGACCGCCGCGACGACGCCGAGGAGTGAGGCGAGAAGAGGCAGGGGGCGGCGTCGTGCTGCCGAGGGCACCAGGAAGCCGGGCGTCATCTTGGTCGCGACCGCCAACCCCAGCACCGCGCCTGCCAAAGCGGCGCGCGCGGTCGTCCGGACGCGGCGGGAGCCGAGGACCACCAGTGCGCAGGTGGTCGGGATCATGGCGATGACGTCCACGTGCCCGCCGTTGCCCGCCTCGATCGCGACCAGGGGGCACCAGGCCCACAGCACTGCCTGCCGCGGGTCGGCGCCTACCCGTGGCAGGCCCCAGAGCAGGAGAGCGGTGACGAGCACCGCGGCGAGCCCGGCGAACATCTGCACGCCTCGCGGGCCGGACCAGTGCACCAGCCAGAAGTAGGCCTGAGCGACCGGGGGATAGATCGTGTGCACGAGCGGGCGGTTGAGCACCGTGCAGCCCGCGGTGATGTCCGGTCCGGAGGTCACGCAGTACCCCGGGCCGGCGGTTGGCGGGAAGAGATCAGGGCTGCGAAGTGCTACCAGACGCGAGGCCACCGGCACGTAGCGATAGGGATCGATGCCGTGCGCTTGTACGCGGCCGTCCCAGACGTAGCGATATAGATCGTCTGAATATCGGGGAGCTGCGGTCAGGGTGGCGAGTTGCGTCGCCACCGCGCCGATGAGCGTCAGTACGACAGCCCAGCCCCGCGCCAGGGAGCCGACCAGCCAGACCCCGAGCCCGTAACAGGCGAACAGTGCTGCGAGCAGTGCGAGACCATGCAGACCGTGAGCCCACGGCGAACTCCTGGGCAGCCGGACCACCGCCGCCAGCCCGGCGACCAGACCGGTCAAGACGACGAACGCGGTGCCGAGCCTCGCTAGAGGCGGCCGCCCCAGCCTGGTGCCGGCCACCGAACGCGCCCTGGCTCCCGACATCCAAGCAACGGTTCCCATCATCATGGCTCCACCGTGGCCCTGCCTCCGGTTCCGACGGGACCCACCACGCCGAGCCGTCACAGGTCTGTAAGACCTGGTAGACCCCATCAACAGCCGTCACAGCTTCGTAAGGTGTCGTAACCCCTGCCAGAGCCCCCGAGGCGGTTATCTGGAGGCGTGAGGATCCGAGTGAAGCAACCGCCGCTGCCGCAGTTCCACAGCCGGCTGCACGACGAGCGCACCACGACGCTGGTCGGCACCGCGCTGGGGGTCGCGTTCGTCACGGCCTTCCTCACCGGTCTGGTCAGCCACGTGCTCCAGCACCCGCCGTCCTGGCTGGCGCACCATCTGTGGACCCGGCCCAGTTGGGGTTACCGCCTGACCCAGGGCCTGCACGTCGTCAGCGGCGTCGCGGCCATCCCGCTACTTCTGGCCAAGCTCTGGACCGTCTATCCGAAGCTGTTCCAGTGGCCGCCGCTGAAGTCGGTGACGCACGCGCTGGAACGGCTGAGCATCCTCGTCCTGATCGCCGGGGCGATCTTCGAACTCGTCACGGGCCTGCTCAACGCCGCGCAGTGGTACGTGTGGGGCAGTCAGTTCCCGTTCATCCAGACCCACTACTGGGTCGCGTGGATCACCCTCGGCGCGCTGGTCCTGCACATCGGGGTCCAGGCGCCGGCCATCGCCCGCGGCTTCCGGAGCCCGAAGAAGGAGCTGCCGGAGGCGTATCGGGAGGACCTCGCGGCGCAGCGGCAAGGTGTGTCGCGCCGGACCTTCATCGCGACCACGGCGGTCGCGGCCGGAACCGTCACCGTGGCCACCGTCGGGCAGTCCGTCACCAGCGTGCAGCAGGTGTCGGTGCTTTCTCCGCGCGATGTCGGCGTCGGTGAGCTGGGGGTGCCGATCAACCGCACGGCCGCGCAGGCGGGCGTCGCCGCGGAACACGTTTCCGCCGACTGGCGCCTGGAGGTGGTCGGCGGCGCGCGCCCGCTCAGCCTGAGCCGGGACGAGTTGGCCGCCCTGCCGCAGACCTTTGCGAAACTGCCCATCGCCTGCGTCGAGGGCTGGTCGGTGGACGCGCACTGGCAGGGCGTCCGGATCCGGGACCTCATGGATATGGCCGGGGCCCCGCACGACGCCGACCTGCGCGTGGTGTCGATGGAGCGCAACGGCGCGTATGCGGTGACGGTCATGGAGCGCGAGTACGCCCGCGACGCCACCGCGCTCCTCGCCCTGCACCTCAACGGCGAGCCGCTGACCCTGGACCACGGGTACCCGGCGCGGGTGATCGTGCCGAACCGGCCCGGCGTGCTCCAGACCAAATGGGTGCGGCGACTGGAGGTGATCGCATGAGGGTTCTGCGGTATTCCGCGATCCTGACCGGGGTCGCCGTCCTGGTCTACGGTGTGTACGGCTTGCTGACCGCGCCGGAGATCCCGCGCCTGAGCGGTGTCGCGTACTGGCTGCTGGGCGGAGTCGCGCTCCACGACGCGGTGCTGGCTCCGGCGGTGTTCGCGCTGTGCTGGCTGGCCGCGCGCCGCACGACGCCTCGGGTGCGCGCGGTCCTCGCCGCCGTTCTGCTCGTCGCCGGGGCGGTTACGCTGGTGGCCGCGCCGATCTTGCTGCACGGAAGGGTGGCGATCCGATGACCTCGACCGACACACCGGCGGGACCGGGGCCCGGACCCGGGCCCGGCCGGGAAGACCTGGACGTCCTGGTCGTGGACGACGACGCGACGGTCGCCGAGGTCGTCGCCGCCTACCTGACCCGCGCCGGATACGCCGTCCGCCGCGCCGCCGACGGGCCGTCCGCGGTCGCCGCGGCCCGCGAACGGCTGCCCGACCTGGTGTTACTCGACCTGATGCTGCCCGGCTTCGACGGTTACGAGGTGCACAAGCGCATCCAGGCCCTGGGCGAGGTCCCGGTGATCATGCTGACCGCGCGCGGCGAGGAGAGCGACCGCATCCTGGGGTTGCAGGTCGGCGCGGACGACTACGTGACCAAGCCGTTCAGCCCGCGTGAGCTGGTGCTGCGGGCGGCGAGCGTGCTGCGCCGGACCCGGGCCGGCCAGCCGGTGCCGGGACAGGCCCCGGACGTGCGCCGGGCCGGGAATCTGGAGGTCGACGTCGCCGGCCACCAGGTGCGGCTGCGCGGCGAGCCGCTGGCGCTGACCGGCCGGGAGTTCGACCTGTTGGCGTTCCTGCTCAAGCATCCCGGGCAGGCGTTCACCCGCGCTGAGCTCATGCAGCGGGTGTGGGGGTGGGAGTACGGCGACCAGTCGACGGTCACGGTTCACGTGCGGCGGTTGCGGGAGAAGATCGAGGCCGATCCGGCCTCGCCCACGCTGATCGTGACGGTGTGGGGTGTGGGGTACCGGCTGGACCTACCGCCGGACGGGCCCGGAATCGGCGAAGGGGAGGACGACGAGGGTGAGTGACGCTTGGTGCGTTGGCGAGGGGGAACGTGATGCGTGATCAGCTTCTCATTATCCTGATGGGCGCGGGTTCGGCCACCGGCGCCGCGGCGATCGGCTGGATAGCGCTGCGGCTGCTGCGCGGCCGCTCTTTGCGCGCCTCGCTGTTCGCCAGCGCGGCGACCGCGGTGCTGGCCGTCGTGGCCGGAGCCCTGATCGCCTCCCGCGCGATGTTCATCTCCTCGCACGATGCGGGCGTCGTCCTGATCGTGTCGCTGTCCGGCGCCGTGGTCACGCTCGTCCTGGCGTCCCTGCTCGGACGCAGCCTGGCCAGCGACAGCAGAACCCTGAGTTCCGCGCTCCAGGCGCTCGGGGACGGCGACGAGGCCGTGCCGCCGCCGGGTAGAGCGGCCGCCGAACCGGCGCTGGCCACCGGCGAACTCGCCGCCCTCAGCCGCGAACTGGCGGCGACCAGCATCAAGCTCAGCGAGTCCCGGGAACGGGAGCGCGCTCTGGAACGGTCGCGGCGAGAACTGGTCGCGTGGGTCTCCCACGATCTGCGCACGCCGCTGGCCGGTCTGCGCGCCATGGCCGAGGCGCTGGAGGACGGCGTCGCCCCGGACCCGGCGCGCTACCACGTGATGATGCGCCAGGCCGCCGACCGCCTGGCCGGCATGGTCGACGACCTGTTCGAGCTGTCGCGGATCCACGCGGGCGCCTTGAAGCTCACGCTGGAAAGCGTCGCCCTCGCCGACCTCGTCGACGGCGCCCTGGCCGAGGGGCAGCCGTTGGCCAAGGCGCGCCGGATCGAGTTGTCCGGCGTGGTCACCACCTCCGCGACGGTCCGCGGCGATGTCCGTGAGCTGTCACGCGCGTTGTCGAACCTGGTGGTCAACGCCATTCGGCACACGCCGGTCGACGGCACGGTGCGCATCGAGGCGTCCGAGGTGGAGCCGCCCCCGGGCGCGGTCGAGCCGCAGGTGCGGATCGCGGTGACCGACGCCTGCGGCGGCATCCCGGAGGAAGAACTGGGCCGGGTCTTCGACGTGGCCTGGCGCGGCACCCCGGCCCGCACTCCCGAGACCGACAGCGCGGTCGGCGCCGGCGCGGGTCTCGGATTGGCCATCGTGCGCGGCATCGCCGAGGCGCACTCCGGCGATGTGACGGTCGGCAATATCGAGGGCGGCTGCCGGTTCGAGATGCGGCTGCCGGTTCCTGCCGGGTGAGGGCGTGCGCGCATCGGTGGCTTTCCGCGCGGTCTGAGTTCAGCTCCGTCCTCTCCGGAAAAACCGCTGGACCCGTCGGACCGGCCGCCGCTACCGTTGATCCGCCAACCGGGACAGCGCCAAGCGGCGGTCCTGGATCCTCCGTCAAGGGCAGGCCGTTGTACACCAGCTGAGACGTTCATCGCGCCGGGTAGGCACAGGCACATCACGCCGTGAAGGATCCCGAGCCGGGTAGCGCTGTCGCGCCACCCGCTCTTTTCCGCGTGCCCCCGGCAGGTCATCGACGTCCGGCTGCCCCGCCTTCCGGCATCGGCAACCGCTGATCGATCCGGCGCCGCGCCCACCCGCGCCGCGCCGATGTCGCGTTGAAGATCTCCGCAGTAGATCGGCCTTTCCTGGTGCTCGAAAACACCTTTGCCGTGCGCGCCGCGTCCCAGTGGCTCGTCCGGCCCTCCGCCCTTCCCACCATCCGGCGCCGCTGCCGGAACTGTTCGTCGATGGAGTACGAAACCCAAGGACGCTTCCGCGTCAACGCGAACCACAAGCTGCTCGACGTCTGGCTGCTGGCGCTGTGCTCCCAGTGCGGCGAGACGGTCAAGCTGACCGTGCTGGACCGCGTGAACGTCCGCTCCATCGATCCCACGATGCTCGACGGCTTTCACGACAACTCTCCCGCGCTCGCGGCGAAACTGCTGGCCCAGCCGCATGTGGCGCACCGCAACGGCGTCACCCTCGACTGGAGCGAGGCGTGGACATTGGAGATGAGTCCCGTCGAGTTGCCGAAAGCGGACATCCTGGATGTCAACGTCCGCTTCGCACAACCCATCCCGCTCAGAGCGACGGCGCTCATCGCGACCGGCTTGGAGCTGTCGCGCGGCGAGGTCACGAGGCTCATCGCCGACGGACGGATCGCCTCGGCGGACAAGCTGACCGGGCGCTGTGCCCGGGATTTCAGCTTCGTGGTCCGGTGGTAGGGAGTTCATTCCCCAATACAGCCTAGCCACGGCGCGGCACAGCGACCGACCACGCCAGGAGCGGGTCGGTCGCTGTGGTTGGTGTTCCGGCGCTGTGCGGTGCTTGTGCCCCGGGCCGTCGGCTACGTCACTGTGTCGGAATCTCCAAGTCGGCGACTTCGAACTCTTCGAGGGCGATCAACTGGACCCAGTCGAGCCCGCTCAGCGCGTCGTGGCGGATCTTCGCCTGCTCGCTGCGGGCGGCTTCCATCGATGCCATGTCCTTGAACACGACACCGACCGATGCCATGCCGCGCTTGCGGTCGATCAGCAGCGAGCAGCCGGAGAAGCCCTCGAGTTGTTGCAGCCTGGGCTGACCCTTCTCCTGGAACAACTGCACGAGCCGGTCGGCCATGGACGGTTCGAACGCCAAGCGGTGCATGCGGAAGCCGCCGCTGGTGGCCGGATCCGGCCGGATGTAGGCGGCCGCCTCGAAGTCCGTGACGGCGATCGTGGAGACGAACGGAGCGAGCATCTGCATGCGGCGGTCCCGCAGCCTCTCGTCGCTGTCCTTATTCGCCTGCTCGCTGTCCCACCAGGAGCCGAGCAGGATCTTGCCGACCGTCCGGTCGGCGAAGACGCCGATCCCCTGGTAGCCCTCCTGTTCGGCGAGCATGCCGGGCGCTTCCTTGGCGATCACGTCCAGGGCCGGGCCCACGGCGGCCGGATCGGCGGTGAGGTACATGGTGCGGACGTACATGGGGTCCTCCCAATTGTCGGCGATGCGTACGACGAAGCCCCCCTCGGTCACAGCTGAGTACGGGCAAGGTGGGCCGGCAAATCGAGGGGGCCGTTCAGGGAATCGACCTGGGGATGGCGCCGGTCGTCGCGAGCCGGTCCCAACGCGACCTAAGCCCAAAGTCGCATATCTCTCGGGGGACCCGGATGCGATCATCGATCGGGTCGCAGGAAGCACCTATCGCTGAGGATTCATGAGCTCTGAGGTCATCACCGCCGAACCGGTTCCGCTCTCCGGCTCGTGGCGGGAACTGCTCCGCGGCCGGACCGGTCTGCTGGTCGTGGGGCTGATGCTCCTCGAATTCGCCACCGCGATGCAGTACTTCGCGGTGGCGGTGGTGATGCCGCTCGTCGCGCATGATCTGAACGCCGAGCGCTACTACGGCTGGCTCATCGGCTCCTACGGGATGGCGATGATCGCCGCCGCTCCGTTGACGCCCGGGATCACAGCCCGGCTCGGCCGCCTGCGGGCGGCCGGGCTGGCCTCGGCCGTCTTCATCGTCGGCGGTCTGCTGGCGGCGGTGGCGGGTTCCGTCGCGGTCTTCGTCATCGGCCGGGTCCTGCAAGGCTTCGGATCGGGGGTTCTCGCCACGTTCGGCGTGAGCGCGGTCGCGCACGCCATCCCCGAGCGGCTGCGCAAACACGTCTATTCGCTGGTCTCTGCGGTGTGGCTGCTGCCGGCTTTCGTCGGTCCGGTCTACGCCTCGACCGTGTCGTCCCTGCTCGACTGGCGGTGGACGCTGACACTGATCCTGCCGCTGGTGCTCGTCGGGCGGGCTCTGGTGGTCCGGCGGGCCGGGATGTTCGCGGCGGAGGACACCCGTACGCAGACGCCTCCTTTCATACGGGTCCTGATACTCATCGCCGGCTGTCTTCTCGTGCTCGTCGGCACGAGCGTGAAGAGCGACGTCGGCCAGATCGCCGCCGTCTGCGGCCTCGTCCTGGTGGCCGTCGCCGCCAGAAGGCTGCTGCCCACCGGAGAGCGCGGTCCGCGGCTGGCCGTCCTCGCGATGCTGACGCTGACCCTGGGTTACTCGGGTCTGGACGCGATGGCGACGGTGATCGCCCGGCGGGGCTTCGAGTCCTCCATCGCCCAGGCGTCGGCCGTGCTCACCTGCGATGCGGTGACGTGGTCCACCGTGGGGTTCCTGCAAGCGAAGTTCCACGAACGCTGGCATCTGAGCACCGGCGGGGCCGGCGTGCTCGGGTCGCTGATGGTCGCGGTGCCGGTCGCCGCGCTGCCGGTGATGCTGGTCGCGCACCTGTCGTCCGGAACCGCCATGCCGCTGATGTGGACGGTGTTCCTCGTCTCCGGCGCCGGCATGGGCTTCATCTACACGAACCTGCCGGTGACCGCGGTGGATGTCCGGGACGCCTCGACCACCGACGCCTTCGCCGCGGGCCTCGTCCTGGCCGAGTCCATGGGCGCGAGTCTGGGCTCGATGATCGCCGGCGGCCTGTACTCCTACGGCCTCCAACGCGGGCTCTCCGCTCCGCACTCGCTCGCCCTCGCGGTGACGGCGCTGGCGGCATCGCTGATCGCCACTGTCTTCATCGCGTTCGCGATCCGCCGTCAGCTGCGGTTCAAGATATAGCAAGATATAACAGAGTTCTGAGGGGGCGGGCGTTCGCACAGTGGTACGTTCGGCACCGCGGCCACTTCGCCACGGCCCACTTCGGCCACGGCGGTGACGTCGACTTCGGCCTCGATACCGAACGCGATGTCCACCTCGACGTCGACACCCGCATCGACGCCGACCAGTCCGGCGACGTCGGCGACTCCCTCGAAGCCGGCGACTCCTTCGAAGGCGAAGACGTCATCACCGGCACCGACAGCGGCGCCCGCCGCCAAACCGCCGATCGCCGGCTGGCCCAATGCCGGCAACACCGGCGTCAAGCCGGGCTCCCATCTCGTCCCCAAGAAGGGCGAGATCTCGGTGAATCAGGACGGCGCGGTGATCGAGAACATCGATCTGGTCGGCGACATCCGGGTCGAGGCGAACAACGTCGTCATCCGCAACGTGCGGGTCACCGCGCCGCGCGGCGGGGACATCGACCAGTGGGGGATCCTGCAATGGGTCGGCCACTCCGGCCTCATCGTCGAGGACAGCGAGATCATCGGCAACTCCCAGACCGAGCTGCGGCAGGCCGTCATGGACCCCGGTGGCGTGATGACGGTGCGGCGCTGCGACATCCACGGCATGAGTAAGAAGGGTGTTTATACCACCCAGGGCGTCATCGAGGACAACTACATCCACGATCCCTATTTCTTCGCCGCCGCCGACGGCGAGGTCGACATGATCCGGATCGACGGCTCGCCGGATCCCGGGACGTCGTTGCTCATCCGGCACAACAGCCTGATCGACACGAATACCGTGAACAGCGCGATCAGCCTGTTCGAGGCCGACGGCGGCCAGCCGACGCGGGTCACCGTCGAGGACAACTACATGGCCACGGCCGGCTGGGCGATCTACGCCGGCGGGGCGAGTGCGGCGACCAGTGACATCGTGGTGAAGGGCAACGTCTTCGGGGCGAAGTTCCAGTCAGGGTACGGATACGTCACCGAGTGGAACGCGCACGGACGCGGGAACGTCTGGTCGGGCAACAGGTGGGAAGACGGCAGACCGGCGCCGCTGCCGTGACCATGAGAGCCGCGTCTGTCAGAGTCCTGGTCGCGCTGACGCTTTTCGGCCTGGCGCTGGGCGGCGGGGTGGCGCAGTCCGCCGCCGCGGCGCCGGCGGGATGGCGGCTGGTCGCCAGCGACGATTTCACGGGCAGTCAGCTCGGTTCGGTGTGGGGCGAGTACGGCGGCGCCTACGAGACCGGCGCGAACGCCTGGAGTGCCGACGAGGTCTCGGTCAGCGGTGGCACGCTGCGGGTGAGGATGGAGCATAAGACCTCACACGGCAAGCCGTATACCTCCGGCGGCGTCGGCATGTGGGGGTTGGCGCAGACCTACGGCCGGTACGAGTTCCAGGCGATGGCGCCGGCGGTTCCGGGGATCGACTCCTACATCACCTTGTGGCCGCCGGACGCCGACGGCGAACCGAACTCGATGCTCGTCGAGCTTCTGGACAAGCCCGCGGTGTCGCCCGGTGTGCAGGCGGCGTACGTGACGATCAACTATGGGAGCGGCAAGTCCGACCAGACTGTTCCGGGTTCCTATTGCGGCGGTTTCCACGACTACGTCATCGAATGGACGCCGACCTACGAGTCGGTGAGCGTCGACGGCAGGGTGCTGCTGAAGTCGCCGGGCGCCACGTCGGTGAAGCGGTGGATCGGCTTCGTGATGAGCAACGGCGACACCCTCACGGGGACGCCCAGTGCTTCGGCTCTGCCGGCGGAGTTCGATATCAGACATCTGCGGGTGTATGCCTACAGTCCCGGAGCTCCGGCCGGCACGCCGTCGGCTCCGGCGTCGACGACGAGCCGCTCGCCGACGTCCGCGACGACCAGCTCGAAGCCGTCGTCTTCGGCGGCCACTTCATCAGCGAAGCCGACCCCGTCTTTGTCAGCACAGCCGCCGCCGTCAGTGCCATCGACGCCAGCGCTATCGCCGCAGCCGACGGCGTCGACGTCAACGTCGACACAGTCGGCACCGCCGACGAATCAGAGCATTGCCGCAGCCGCGCATAGCAGCTGGCACGGCCCGCTCTTTGTCGCTTCCGGCCTGATCGGCGCGGCGGTGCTCGGGTTCGGCGTGTTCACCAGGCGGCCTCGCGGCAGGCGGCGTAACCGGTAGTTCAGCTCGGCCCGGGTGCCGAACATGAAGCGGCACCCCTGGAAAACCAGGGGTGCCACCAGCTCAGCGGCTAACCGTCGCCGCTACGGAACCCGGATCTTCCAAATCCCGCGCCCATGCGTCGCGGCATACAGATACCCGTCCGGCCCCACCTTCACCTGCAAGGTGGCGTTGGTCGGCAGGTGCGTGCCCAGCACCTTCCACTCGCAGCCGTTCCCGGAGCGGTAGAACACCCCGAGGTCGGTGGCCACGGCCAGGCCGCCGTGCGTAAGCAGCTTCACCGAGTTGGCCGGCACGTCCGGCAGGTTCGCCGAGATGTCGGCCCAGGTGGCGCCGCCGTCGCGGGACTCGAAGACGTGGCCGACGCCCGCGCCGGGGCCCTCGGTCCACTTCCGGGAGAAGCCGTTGACCGTGACGAACACGTGGTCGGCGTCCGCCGGGTCGATCTCCAGGCCCGACAGGTAGCGGTTGGGCAGGACGCTGCCGTCGGCCGGCAGGTTCAGCTGGTGCCAGCCGGTGCCGTCGGCGTTCCCCACCGCGATACCGCGCGTGAAGCCCACCGAGTTGCAGCCGGCGCCACACCACGCGGCGTAGATCCGGCCGCCGGAGGAGGCGACCGCCGAGGCGTAGTTGCCCGCGCCGAAGTCGTAGACGTCGGTCCAGTCCGAGGTGGACCGGATCGCGAAGCCCTTGTTCTGCACCGCGACGTGCTGGCCGCCGGCGACCCAGGTGTTCGGGTTCTTGCCATCGGCGACGAACGGCGCGATGAAGCGCGCGGTGCCGTTCGCGCCGTCGTTCGGCGGCACGCTGTACTCGGTGGAGGTCGAGTAGTCGGTGCTGACGTTCTGCCCGCAGTCGTTGGTGACCCACATCGCGAGGTTGGTGTACTCCTCGGCGATGTTGCAGCCGTTGGCCGGGTCCACATACGTGTCGCCGCCGTCGCCGCCGAAGTTCGAACCCATCACCGAGTCGTGGGCGCGCAGGATCGACTGGCCGTTGTCCTGCAGGCCGCCGGACACGGCGACGCCGTGGCCCTTCGGGTCCGCGCCGACGCCGACCGAGTAGTACTGCAGGACGTCCATGCTGCCGTCGTTGAGCGACTGCCAGTCCGCGGCGTGGCCGTTGGCGTCCAGCTTGCCGTCGACCGGCCGCTTGTAGGCGCCGCCGTCGTTGCCGACCACTACGAAGCTCTTGCCGTTGACGCTGCCCACGGCCACGGCGTGCTGGTCGGAGTGCGTGGTCGGGGAGCAGTCACCGGTCTGCTTGGCCGGGTCGATGTTCCAGCAGGCGTAGGTGAAGTTCCAGTACGGGCCCACGGTGCTCCAGGTGGCGCCGGCGTCCTTGGACTCGTAGACCTCTTCCAGGCCCAGCCACACGTGCTTCGGGTCCTTCGGGTCGACCTGGAGGAACTGGTTGTACCAAGCCTGCACGCCCGGGTTGTAGGTGGCGCCGGTCTCGGCCGAGCCGGACGCCTCCAGCTTCGGCGAGTCCGCGATCAGGTGCCACGGGCCGAACGGCGTGCCGTCGGACTCGTAGACGCCGCCGAGGGTCGACTTCGGGCTGGTGATCTGGGTCGGGTCCTGGTTGATCGCGTAGAACTTCGAACCGTCGGCGGAGCGGTCGAACGTCACCGCGCCGACGTTGGCCGCCGCGGTCGGCAGGTCGCCGAGCGAGGTGGTGATCGGGGCCCAGGTGGTCCCGGTCTTGGTGTAGAAGCCGTTGTAGGCGTCGCCGCTGCGCCAGCCGATCGCCGCGATGACCTTGCCCGGGTCCTTCGGGTCGGCGGTGATGTCGTTGACGATGTTCTTGTACGGCGCGTGCGGGTCGGACGCCTTCGCGCCGCCGGGCAGGTAGTCGGGGTTCGGGGCGAACTCCAGCTTCCACGGCGCGGACAGGTTGTACACCGAGTGCGACCACAGGCCGCGCGTGGTGGCCGCGTAGACGCGGTCGCCGATGAAGCGGAGCTTGCGGATGCCGGTGGACTCCAGCTCCTGGCCGCCCACCCGGTCGTGGGTGCTGAACTGGCCGTACGCCGGGTGTGTCAGGACGTAGACACCGGCGCCGGTGAACGTGTCGGAGGCGGTGTTCGCCTCGCCGGTGGCGTACCAGAGCCGGCCGGCGGCGTCCAGTGCCAGGTCCCCGGTCGCCGGCGCGGGCAGCGCCTCGGAGATCGGCGTCCAGTTGCCGCCGCCGCTGGAGGAGCGCCATACGCCGCCGTTGGCCGCGCCGGCGTAGACGTGGCCGCTGTTGTCGGCGGCCAAGCCGGTTATCCGGCCGGTCACGTTGCCCGCGCCGCCGGAGGAGTTCGAGTCGTAGTCGCGGTACCGGGGATCGTCGGCGTTGTAAGTCTGGCCGGTGACTTCCTTCCAGCCGGGCCCGGTGTGGCCCATGCCCTGGATCTGCGCGAACGCCGCACCGTAGGCGCCGGGAGCCACGACCCCCGGAGCGCTGCGCTCGCCGAAGTACTCCTGGTCGGCCGCGCTCGGATCGTCGAGGCCGCCGTCGGGGTCGCCGGGCGGACCGCCCACCGCGTCCGCGCGCATGCCGCCCGCGGAACCGGTCGCGGCTGTCGATTTGCCGGTCGCGTGCGGCCGTTGGTGATTCTGGTTCGCGCTGTTCGACAGGGCAGAGGCCTGAGACCCGCAGACAGTCATGGTGAGGGCCGCACACGCCGCTCCGATCGGAAGCAACAATGTGCGTCTTGGTGATCGCATACCTGGGATTCCCGCCTGTTCATCAGATTGAGGTGGCACAGGTCATACAGCGGGAAGCGTGCCATGCCGCCTTGAGGCGAGTGAGACCTCGAATAGTCAAGACTTGGTAAAAAGTGCTGCCTGCATAGGGGAAACCCTTGCTCGCACACCCGGGCATCCAAGCCATCCCCGCACGGTTTCACGTGATCGTGACGAAGCGGACCTGGCCGTGCAACACAAGATCGCGAAGCTGGAGGTCATGAGGACGCTACGTCGGGATCGCGGTCAGGGACGTCGTCATGAGTGGAGTTGGCGGCGGGAGGTTGTCGAGCTGTCAGTGCTCTTCCTCGCGGTGGGGACCGCGGGGTTGTTCACGGAGGTCTTGGAGCGCAGGCATTACGGGTGGTCGCTGCTGATCGTGCTCGGCGCGGCGTTGTTGGCGGCGTCGGTGTTGCAGTGGTGGTGGCGGGCTCACGGGCCGGGGCGGCTGCGGAGCGTCACGCCGTTCGTCGCGGTGCGGCCGGCCGACGGGCCGGTGACGGCCGGCGGGGAGTGGGACGACGTCGCCCTGAACCTGTGGCGTATCCGGGCGATCGTGCGGGACCGGCCGGGGAGCCTGGCCGCGGTGTGCGAGGCGCTGGCGGCGCTCGG
>JAEKKI010000066.1 GCA_019510485.1 Catenulisporales bacterium | reverse complement strand
CTAGCCCGGACAGCACCGCCCCGAAGGAGTCCTGCGGTCCGGAGGACACCGCCGTCGCCAGCGAGAGCACGATCACGATGATCGGCTTGACCAGGTCGATGGAGATCATCAACCCGATCCAGCGCCGGATGTGTCCCCACATGGACTTGTCGACAAAGCCGGCGTAGACGGCTGTCGCCAGCGCCGCGCCGACGTACAGCATCGCGGCCCGGATGATCAGCTCCAGCCAGAGCAGGGCCGCGGCGATCATCGACAGGACGGAGACGAAGATCAGCATGATCGGCCCGCCACCGAGGCCGGAGTCGGGATCCAGGGCGTGCGAGAACGAATGGAGGAACCCGTTGGTGTCGGCGGCGGAGCCGTTGCCGATGGCGTTCGAGACCGAATCAGTGATCTTCACCATCCCGGCCAGGATCACCGGCGTGAACGCGGAGGCGAGGACGGCCATCCACAGGTAGCCCGTAGCCTCGCCTATCGCGGTGACGACCGAATCGCCGCGTACCGCGCGTTTGACGACCGAGAGCAGCCAGAGCAGCACGGTCAGGATCGACGATGCGGCGAAGACGATCGCGTACTGCTTCAGGAAGCCCATGTTGGTGAAGTTGACGGTCGCGGTTTTGCTGATCGCGTCCGAGAGGTGGTCGATCACCCATTGCGCGGCTTGGGCGCAGCCGTGGGCGATGGAGCCCAGGGGGTCGGTGATGGCCCCGCCGAGGGTCGGGGACTGTGCCGGGTCCTGGCCGGGTGGCTGATTCCCGGTGATCAGCTTCTGTGTTGCATCGCAGTTGTCCTTGACCTTGCCCGTCATCAGGGCGCAGGGGTTGGGGGGATCTGCCACGAGAAGATCAAGGAGCATAACGGAGCCTCGCGAACTGCTGGACGGCCGTTTGGAGGTCGCTCGACGAGGACACCTGTTGCCCGGCGGGAACGGGGGTAGGGCCATCGGCCTGGCTGAAGCTACTCCACTTCCAGTCTCCGCTTACCCAACTCAGGGTGAGCGTGACCGTGTTCCAGGACTCGGAAACCGGGTGCGTCGATCCTTGGCCGGCGGTTCCGGAGATCATGTTGATCCATACCGCGACCGTGGCCTTGCTCGGATCGAAACCCCTGACCACGGTGCCGAACGGGACCGAGCGGCTGACGAAGCTCTGGCCGGCCGGCGCGTTGCCGTCCTTGTCCAGGCCGAAACCCTGCGCGGCCAGTGCGAACGCCTGGTCCAGCTGGCTTTGCAGATTCGCCTCTATGGCGGGGTCGGCGATCGCGTGGATCAGCTTGTGGCGCGAGTCGGCGCGCATCATCGCGTCCGATCCGTACGCCGCGACGTAGTTGGCCGCTGCCGCCTCGACGCCTTCCTTCGTGTCCGGGTATCCGACGAACACGCCGTCGACCGCCGCCTGCGTCGGGAACGCAGGGTTCGCAGTACCCTGTCCCACCGAAGCCGTCGCAGGCGGCACGCCGCCGCCGACCCCCGTGCTCGCCCCCTGACTCGCCCCGTTCTTCCCGTGCCCGCGGCTGTTGATGGCGATCACCGTCGCCACCAGCACCACCACCGCGGCCAGAGCCAGGACGCCGCGGCCGCGGCGTCGTCCCTTGGGGATCGGGTAGTCGGTCTCGTACGGGTTCTTGGGGAGGCGGGTGACGGTGTGCGGCTGCTCCAGGCGCCGGTCGCGCTTCGGCCGGGGGCGGCGCGGGCGCGCGTCCTCGCCCGCGCGGCCCGGACCGCCGCTACCGCCGTCGATAACCATGTTCAAGTCTCCCCACCCCGGACGCCCCGGTCGTGTTACATCGTCGTCGTGTCGGGCCACCAGTTCCTAACGAATACCCGGATGGCTTCCTGGGGGTTCGTCGGGCGGCGCGCGGTGGCAGTGCTCGTGGTCGCCCGGCGGCGTGGCTCAGATCGCCATGCCGTAGACGATGGTGAACAGGGTGCCGAGGGAGCCGATGATGAACACGCCGGTCAGACCGGCCACGATCAGGCCCTTGCCCTGCTCGGCCGAGAAGGTGTCGCGCAGCGCCGTGGCGCCGATGCGCTGTTTGGCCGCGCCCCAGACCGCGATGCCCAGGCAGATGATGATCGCGGTGGCCATGACCACCTCGATCATCACCCGGGCCTCGTTGCCGACCCGGCCGAACGGGCCCCAGTTCGGGGCGATGCCGCCGATGATCGTGTTGATGTCGTTGCCGGGCGGAGGGGCCGGAGTCGGCGTCGGATCGGTGAGGAACGACGCGACGGTGTAGGCCGCGCCGTGCAGAGCTTGCAGTGCAGACACGATGACCGCCTGCCTCCAGTCCTGTGGGTATCGCTGTGGGGTTCGTGGGGTGCTGTGTGGTTTTTGTCGTACTCACGATGTGGTGTCACTGCCGGTAGCGTAGGGAACTCAGTCTACGAGGATGTCGCGGACGGCAGATAGGTTGCCTATGGTGTCGTTTTCCTGATTCCGCCCGCGGCACACCTTGGTTATCGGCCAATCCGATGATCGACTAAAGGGGAGAAGGGAAGTGGTCTGATGCGCACCTCAGTGATCGTCGGCGCGGGGTTGCTGGCCACACCCTTCGTCGTCGTCGGCGCGGTCGTGGTCGGCACCATGAGCGTAGCCGCCGGCAGTTCGGTGAGCACAAGCGTCGGCCGGATCGCCGAGGGCACCGTGCCCGGCGCGGACGCGGCTCTGATGGAGCGCTACGGCCATATGTGCCCGGAGCTCTCACCGTCGCTGCTGGCCGCGCAGCTGTATCAGGAGTCGGGCTTCGACTCGACCGTCGTCTCGCCGGCCGGGGCCATCGGGATCGCCCAGTTCATGCCCGGCACCTGGCCGAACTGGTCCTCGCCGCAGGACGGCGACGGCAAGCAGGATCCCACCAACCCCGCCGACGCCATCCCGGCCGCCGCCCGCTACGACTGCGCCCTGGCCCACCAGCTCTCCGGCATCGGCGGCGACCACGTGGCGAACATGCTCGCCGCCTACAACGCCGGCCCCGGCGCGGTCGAGCAGTACCGGGGCATCCCGCCGTACGCGGAGACCCAGAACTATGTGAAGAACATCAAGGCCCTGGAACAGTCCTTCCGCGCCCCCGACCCGGTCCTGGCGCCCTCGGACATGGCGGTGCGCGCGATCGCCTACGCCTACAACCGCCTGGGCACCCCTTACGAATGGGGCGGCGACGGCACCGACGGCCGGTTCGACTGCTCGGGCCTGGTCCAGGCCGCCTACACCTCGGTCGGCATCACCATGCCGCGCACCGCCTCCGAGCAGTGGTACACCGGCCCGCACGTGCCCACGGATCAGCTCCAGCCGGGCGACCTGGTGTTCTACGCCGTCGACTTGAAGAACCCGGGCAGCATCCACCACGTCGGCATCTACGTCGGCGGCGGAGCGATGATCGACGCCCCGCACACCGGCGCGGTGATCCGCTTCGATCCGATCGGGGCGGCGGACTACTTGGGGGCGACCCGGCCGCAGCCGTTGGTGGTGGATGCGGCTGTGGACGCCTCGACGCCGCAGGCGAAGCGAACGGCGCCGGCGGCGCCGGGATCGCAGACTCCCGCACCGGCCCAGAACCCGAACGCGGCAGCCGCCAACCCTCCGGCGATCGCCCCGAAAAGTACGAAGCGCTAAAACCGTGTAAGACCCGGATTGAGCTACCTCAAAACCCTGAAGAGCGGCGGTGTGGAGCATATGCTCCACACCGCCGCCTCTGCCCGCTCCTCGCGTCACATCGCGGGCACCTTGTCCAGGAACCCCGCCACCGCCCCGATCCGCCCGTCCGGCGCGATCAGCGCCACGTCGGACCCGATCACCAGCGCCTCGTCGTCCCCGGCGGCCAGCTCCCAGGTGAAGCGGACGACGTCGTGGTGTGCGTCCGGCGCCCCGGCCAGGCGGAAGGTGAGGCCCGCGAACTGCGCCTGCGCCCCGGCGATCAGAGCGCTGAGCTCCTCGTGGCCGTGGACCGAGGCCAGCGGGTCGGTGTACTCGACCTGCTCGGCGAACACCTCGGCGATCTTCGCGGCGCGCACGTCGGCATCGGTGGTGTTCCAGGCGGCGATGTAGCCGTCGATGAGGTTCGTGACGTTGGTCATAGCAGTTCCCCACTCTTCCTATCGGACCCCGGCTTGCCCGGGTGCCCTGTGCCCTCAACGATGCCGCCGGACGCCCTGACCTCGCGATTACCTGTGAGGTAATCCCGCGGTTCGACCGGGACTAGTGGGCCCGACCGGGCGGCACCATCATGGAGGCGTATCAAGCCTTGGCGATGGCGCCGCCGCTCTTGACGTTCGGGGGGATGCACGTGCTTTGCCACTCCTGCCGCTACCAGGTGCGCAGAGACTTCCCCTACTGCCTGCGCTGCGGCACCCAGCGCCGGAAGGCCCGGGTCGACCAGTTCGACGCCCCGCGACTACGCCGCCCGGGCTCCGCGGGGGCGTCCGTGGCGGTGGTCATCAAGGACGCGTTCACGATCGGGCGCTCCTCGGGCAACGACCTCAAACTCGACCACCCCTCGGTGTCCCGGGAACACGCGCGCATCGTCCGCCAATCAGGCTCCTACTTCCTGGAGGACCTGGGCTCGCTCAACGGCGTGCGGGTGGACAGCGGCACCGGGCCGCGGGACGCCGAGCTGATCCGCGGCGGCAAGGCCCGGCTGCAGGACGGTTCGGTGGTGTTCGTCGGCGACGTCGCCCTGATCTTCGAGCAGCCGCGGCCGGCGGCGGTCGGCTCCAAGACGGTGGTCCAGACGATCGGTGCCACGATGCCGGCCCCGGCGGCCGAGCCGGTCAGCGCGGCCGACGCCCTCGCCGACGAGCACGCCCCGGCCGAGCCGCTGTCCGTCACACCGCGCAAGCGCTCCGGCTGGGCGCTGAAGCAGATCCCTGACGACCGTGGCCGTCTGGAGTGGGCGCTGCGCAACACCCGCACCGGTGCCTACCTGAGCCTGGACGAGCGCCAGGTGTTCATCTGGAACCAGATCGACGGCCGGGCCACGACCCGCGATCTCCTGTTCGCCTACCTGGAGGAGTACGGCGAACTCGCGCTGCCGCGGATCGAGCAGACGCTGCGGACGTTCGCCGCTGTGGACCTGATCGCCGGATTGCCGGGCCAGAACCGCACCGAGCACCTGTCCGGCCGGCGCCGCGTGCTCGGCGCCACCATCAAAGCCCTGCTTCGGATGGAGTTCTCGGTCAAGGGCCTGGACGGCCTGATCGAGCGCGGCTACCGGCGCTTCGGCTGGTGGTTCTTCACACGTCCGGCAGTACTGCTGCCGGCTCTGGTCGTCCCGGCCGGCCTGGTGGCGTTCTGGTTCGACCGCGACCGGTACCGGCTGCTCGACACCGGCGGCGCCGGGCCCTGGGGCGGCGCGATAGTGCTGGCCGCCTTCTTCACCGCCTGCCTGCTCCACGAGCTGGCGCACGCCATGGCCGTGAAGTCCTACGGCCGCCGGGTGAACCGCGGCGGCTTCCTGCTCATGATGGGCCTGCCGTTCGCCTTCGTCGACACTTCGGACATGTGGCTGGGCTCGCGCTGGTCCCGCGTCGTGGTGGCGCTGTCCGGCCCGCTGGTGACCGCCGAGATCGCCGGCGGGCTGGCGATCGGCGCGTGGTATTCGCCCTCGAAGACCGCCGGTGCGATCCTGTTCCAGATCACCTTCGCCCTCTATCTCAACACCCTGTACAACTTCAACCCGCTGATGCCGCTGGACGGCTACATGGCGCTGTCCGACGCCATGCGCTTCCCCCGGCTGCGCGAGGAGTCGCGCGCCTACTTCACCCGCGGTCTGTGGCGCGATCTGCGCCACCGCAGGCGTCCGACGCTGAAGCAGTGGGGCATGACGCTCTACGGCCTGTGCGCGATCCTCGGCACCTACGGCTTCATCGCCCTCGGCATCCTGGCCTGGAACGGCCGGATCGGGGCGTTCGTGCACGACAGCGCCCCCGAGCCGTGGGCGCACTTGATCATCGTCGCCGGGATCGGCGTCGTGCTGTTCCCCGTCTGGTACGGCTACTACCGAGCCCTGGCGCGCCTGATGCGGCGGATCGGGGAGCGGCGGATCGGCGAGCGGCGGCCCCAGCCTTCGGCCGCCTCCTCGTGAAGTAGACCGGAAGCCTCCCGCCGTACGACTACACCGCAGCACCGCCGCGGGTGGAATCGGCGGTATGAACACCACGACCCGCACCCCGAGCATCACCACGACCCCGGCTGCCCGCGCGGTGGCGGCCGTCAAGCAGTACGGCCGCGGCGACGCGGCGGTGCGCGCCCTCGACGGCGTCACGGTCGCGCTGCCGACCGGCCGCTTCACGGCCGTCATGGGCCCCTCGGGCTCCGGCAAGTCCACCCTCATGCACTGCCTGGCCGGCCTGGACCGGCTCACCGAGGGCCAGGTCTACATCGGCGACGTCGAGCTCGGGTCCGCCTCCGACAAGCAGCTGACCCTGCTGCGCCGGGAGAAGCTCGGCTTCGTCTTCCAGTCCTTCAACCTGCTGCCGACGCTCTCGGCCGGGGAGAACATCACGCTCCCGCTGGACCTGGCCGGCCGCGCGCCGGATCGGGACTGGCTGGACACCGTGGTCCGCACCGTCGGTCTGGGCGACCGGCTCAAGCACCGGCCGGCCGAACTGTCCGGCGGCCAGCAGCAGCGGGTGGCGGTGGCCCGCGCCCTGGCCGCACGCCCGGAGGTGGTGTTCGCCGACGAGCCCACCGGCAACCTCGACTCCCGCTCGGCCGCCGAGGTGCTGGGCCTGCTGCGGACCATGGTCACCGACCTCGGCCAGACCCTGGTGATGGTGACCCACGACCCCTCGGCCGCCGCTTACGCCGACGAGGTCCTGTTCCTGGCCGACGGCCGGCTCGTGGACCGGCTGGAGCAGCCCACGCGCGAGGCGGTGCTGGCCCGCATGCAGCGGTTCGGCGAGCAGTCCGGTCAGCACGGCCAGTGAACGGCCAGTAAAGGAGTCCACGACATGCTCACCATCGCACTTCGCAACCTGACCGCGCGCCGCCGCCGGCTGATCGGCACGTTCCTGGCGGTGTTCCTCGGCGTGGCGTTCCTCGCCGGCACGCTGACACTGAACGCGACGCTTTCGCGCAACTTCGACAACCTCTTCGCCACGGCCGACAGCGGCGTCGCCGCCGTCGTGCGCTCGGACACCCTGATCGCGGATTCCGGCCGCGGCGTCCCGTTGGGCGGCCTGCGCGCCCCGGTCCCGTCTCAGGTCACCGATACCTTGCGGACGCTGCCCGGTGTCGCCGACGCGCAGCCGGACATCATCGGTTACGGCCAGCTACTCGGCTCCGACGGCAAGGCGGTCGGCGGCAACGGGCCGCCGCGCACCGCCGGCAACTGGATCCCGTCGGCGCAGCTCAACCCCTATCACCTGGTCGCCGGACGCGCGCCGCGCGACGTGCCGGACGGGCAGCCGGTGGAGGCCGTGGTCAATCGGGGCGCGGCGGACTCCGGGCATCTGAAGCTGGGCGACACGACCGTCGTGCAGACGCCGCTGCCGGTGCGGGTCACGCTCGTCGGGATCGCGGGGTTCGACGGCCAAGGCGGGATCGGGCAGGTAACGTATGTCGGCTTCACGCAGGCGGTCGCAGAGAAGTACCTCGGGCATGCCGGACAGGCCTCGCAGATCCTGGTCGCCGCCAAGCGCGGGGTTTCTCAGGACGCTGTCGTCGCGGCCGTCGGCAAGACGCTGCCCCAGGGTGCGTCGGTGATCAGCGGCGCGGCGTACACGAAGGCGAGCACGGACGCGATCGGCAAGGCGTTCCTGACGTTCTTCAAGGCGTTCCTGCTGGTCTTCGCGGCGATCGCGTTGCTGGTGGCGTCGTTCTCGATCCACAACACGTACACGATCCTCACCGCGCAGCGGACCCGGGAGAACGCGCTGCTCCGGGCGCTGGGCGCCGCACGGAGCCAGATCCTGCGCTCGTCCCTGGCCGAGGCGGCGGTGTTGGGGCTGGTGGCCTCGGCGGTCGGCGTGGTCGGCGGACTCGGGATCGCCCAGGCGCTCAAGGCGTTGTTCGACGCGGCCGGATTCGCTTTGCCGGCCGGCGGTCTGGCGGTGACGTGGTCGACGATCGTGATCGCGCTGCTGGTCGGGGTCGGCGTGACCGCGCTGGCGGCGTTGGCGCCGGCGGTGCGGGCCTCGCGGGTGGCGCCGTTGGCGGCGTTGCGCGAGGCGGAGCTGGGCGAGGCGCGGTCCGGATTCGGGCGGGTGCGCACGCCGCTGGGCGCCGTGCTGATGGCCGGCGGAGTGCTGCTGGCGGTGGCCGGCGGCGCGATCGCGGCGGCCGGGGCCGGGGCGGCGGCCACGACGGTGGGCGTCGTGCTGCTGGGACCGGTCGCGGCGCGCGCGGCGGTGCGCGGGCTGGGCGCGGTCGTGACCGGCGGCGGCCGGGTGGCCGGCACGACCGGCCTGCTGGCCCGGCGCAACGCGGCCCGCGACCCGCGCCGGACCTCGGCGACCGCCACGGCGCTGATGGTCGGGGTCGCGGTGGTGACCCTGCTGACCGTCTTCGCGACTTCGGTCAAGGCATCGCTGAAGGCTGATGTGGACCGGTCGTTCGCGGGCGACCTGGCGGTGTCCTCGCCGGCGTTCGGCGGCGGCGGGCTGAGCCCGAAGCTGGCGACCGATCTGGCCCGGGTGCCGGGCGTCGCGGCCGCCGTGGGCATCGGCGAGGGGACGGCGTCGATCGGGGGGACGGCGGCCAAGGTGACGTTCACCGACACCGGGCGGCTCGCGCAGGCGATGTCGCTCGACGTTCGGGCGGGTTCGCTCTCGGCCCTGGCCGACGGACGGGCGGTCGGCGTCTCGGACACGGAGGCCAAGAAGCATCCGCTGGGCAGCACCGTGCCGGTCGTCTTCCAGGACGGCACCCGCGACACGCTGCCGGTCGCGTTCGTCTACGGCCCGCGCGGCTCGTTCGACAGCTACCTGATCGACGCGGCGGTCTGGTCGGCGCACGCGGCTCAGGCCACGGACACCCGGGTCATCGTGAAGCTCACGCCGGGGACGTCGCCGGCGGACGGTCGTGCGCGTATGACGGCGGCCGTGGTGCCCTACGGCAGCCCGGACGTGCAGGACCGGCAGCAGTACGCGGATGCGCAGGCGTCGGGTGTGGACGTGGTGCTGACGATCTCGTATGTGCTCCTGGTCCTGGCGATCGTGATCGCCCTGGCCGGCATCGCCAACACCCTGGCGCTGTCAGTGCACGAACGCACCCGCGAACTGGGCCTGCTCCGCGCGGTCGGTCTCACCCGCCGTCAAGCCCGGTCCCTGGTGCGCTGGGAATCGCTGCTGGTGGCGCTGTTCGGCACCCTCGGTGGCGTCGGGCTGGGCACGTTCCTCGGCTGGACCCTGGTGCGCGCGGCGAGTTCCTCCACCGCGATCGCCTTCGCCGCTTCCCCGATGACGCTGACGCTGATCCTGGCCGCCGGAGCGGTGGCGGGCGTGCTGGCCGCCGCGCGTCCGGCACGCCGGGCGGCCCGGCTGGACCTGTTGGCGGCGATCGGACAGGAATGACGGGACTGACAGGAATGATCAGTACCGACTCGGCAACTTGACAGTGGCGGCTGACACAGTGGTCTGACAGACCCGGCCGGCGGACGCGAGGGGGTGTCCGCCGGCCGTATTCCATCGCCTATGCGACGTCGATTTCGCGCAGCCGCGGCAGCAACTCCGCCGCCGTCTCCGCCCGCGCGACCGGGTTCTCCCCGGT
This sequence comes from Catenulisporales bacterium, assembly GCA_019510485.1. GTDB lineage: Bacteria > Actinomycetota > Actinomycetes > Streptomycetales > Catenulisporaceae > Catenulispora. Next base: position 21,272 of record JAEKKI010000066.1, on the reverse strand, counting down.
CAGAACGAGTATCGGATCGCTGACCCCGAGCGTGGCGAACTCCTCGACGCGGCGCAGCAGCTCGTCGGAGTCGTCGCTGGTGCGGATCTGCACCGAGCGGCGGATCGACGCGGGATCGCGCCCCACGTCGGCGCAGTGCCGGTCCAGGACCTCCGACAGCTCGGCCAGCGCCGCCGGTTCACCGCCCGGCGCGTTCCACACCGCCGCGTACTCGGCCGCCATCCGCAGCGTGCGCTTGCGTCCTACGCCGCCGATCCAGATTGGCGGGTACGGAGTCTGCACGGGCTTCGGCTCCGCGACCGCGTCCTGAAGCTGATAGTGCTTGCCCGCGAACGTCGTACGCGGCTGAGTCCACAGCGAGGTGATGATCTTCAGCGCCTCCTCCAGCCGGTCCGCGCGGTCGGCGGCGGTGCCGAAGGGCAGGCCGAACATCGTGTGTTCGTTCTCGGCCCAGGCGGCGCCGATGCCGAACTCCAGCCGGCCGCCGGACAGGTGGTCGACCGTGACCGCCATCTTCGCCAGCTCGCCCGGGTGGCGGTAGGTGTTGCCGGTGACGGAGCAGCCGACGCGGACCCGCGTCGTCAGGGCCGCCATGCCCGCCAGCTCGGTCCAGGCCTCGAAGATGTCCCCGTCGTCGGGGCCGTTGATGGTCGCGAAATGGTCCATGTTCCAGACGTGGTCGAAACCGGCCTCGTCGGCGATGCGCCAGACCCTTTTCAACTCGTCGATGGTTGCGTGCTGGCTCAGCTTGATGCCGATGCGGAGATTAGCCATGTAGGCAGTCTTACCCCAACCGTGCGGTTACAGGTCCGGGAATAACCGCGCCAGCTCCGCGCGCCGCCGGATGTGCAGCTTCGCGTACACCACGCCCAGATGCTGCTCCACCGTGCGCGGCGAGATGCCCAGCGCCGCGGCCGCCTCGTCGTTCGTCGCACCGCCGGCCGCCAGCCGCGCTACTCGCAACTCCTGCGCCGTCAGCACCGCGAGCGTGTCGTCGACGGGCTTCGCGCCGCCGGCGAGTTCGGCCTCCACTCGTGCCAGCCACGGCCACGCGCCCAGCGCCGCGAACCGGTCGGCCGCCGCCTCCAGGCGCGCGCGGTCGCCGTCCATCCGCGCGTACACCAGCAGAGTGCGCGCCTCCTCGTAGCGGTCGCCGGTCTCGGCGTGCAGCCGCAGCGCCGCCTCGAAGCACGATTTGGCCGACCGCGCCTCGCCGACCTGGCCGAGACAGCGTTCCGCGACCGCCCGCGCGACCGTCGACGTCGATCCGGCCGCCAGCTCCTGCGCGCGATGTGCCGTCTTGCGGGCCCGCGCCAGCTCGCCGATCCGCAGTGCCGCCTCCACCAGGTCTCCGGCGACCGGTAGCACCGACGGCTCGCGCACCCCGAGCCGCTCCAGCCCGTCCGCCACCCCGGCCAGCGCCGTGGCCGCCTCCCGCCACCGGCCGTGGGCCAGATGCGCGGTGCCGATGGCGTGCCGGGACCACATCGCGTAGGCCTCGGCGCCCAGCGACTCGGCCTCCAGCGCGGACGCCGGCTCGGTCGGCGCACCCATCAGGGAGCTGACGCGCAGCGCGAGCCCGCGAGCCACCGCCCGCAACGGCTGCTGGCCCAGCTTGGAGGCCAGCGCGGCGGCTTCCTCGGCGTCGTCCCGGGCCGTCGGCCAGTGCCCCAGCCGGAACCCGGCCTCGGCCCGCACGATCAGCAGCGCCGGCAGGTACTCGCCGGCGCCGTAGGCACGTACCAGCGCGATGGAGCGGTCCAGGACGGCCGCCGCGCCGCCGCCGTCCCCGGTCCACATCGCGCCGGCCGCGATCGCCGGCAATGTCAGCGGTCCCATGTCCAGCGGATCGGCGAGCAGGGCTGCGGACACCAGGGGACCGACCATCGCCTCGGCCTCGGCGGCGCTCCCGGCGCCGATCAGCCCGATCGTGGTGGCCGGGCTGCCCGGCTCCAACAGGCTTTTGATATCCGGTTGCACCGTCCGCACCGCGGAGGTGCGCGCCGCGATGCGGTCCAGGCGCTGATGCACGGCCGGGTCGTCGGTGAGGATCCGGGCCTCGCGGATGGCCCGGCCGACCCCGGCGAGGTCGCCGAGCAGCCGTGAGGTGTCGGCGGCCCCGGCCAGCCAGCGCGCCCGGGCCGCCGAATCCGGGGACAGGCTCGCGGCCCGGCCGTAGGCCGACCGCGCCGCCTCCAGCGCGCCGCGCAGCCGCGCGCCGTCGGCGGCCCGGCCCAGCGCCTCCGCCGCGGCGGGATCGGTGGTGGTCGCGGCGCCGGCCAGATGGCGGGCCAGGATCTCGCCCTTCTCCGCCGAGCGCAGCTGGAAGATGGCCTCGACGAACGCCGCGTGCGTGGCCCGCCGCTCGGCCGGGGTCGCGGCCCCGTACACGGTGGTGGCGACGCCGTGGTCGCGGAACCGCCAGCCGGACCCGGTGGCCTCCAGGACGCCCTCGGCGACCGCCGGGGCGAGGTCGCCGACGTGCAGCCCGAGCCGCTCCAGGGCCCCGCCGACCTCGTCGACGTGGCCGGTGGCGCTGGCGGCCAGCACCAGCAGGGCGCGCCGGGTGGCGGTCGGCAGCTCGGCGGCCGGGGTGGCGCGCCGGGGAAGCGGGACGGTCACCGCGCCCAGCGTTCCGAACGGGCTGCGGCGCACGTCGTCGACGGCCAGCAGCCAGGCCACCGGGGCCTGGTGCCGTTGCGTCACGCGGACGGCGACCGCGATCGCGGCGGCGGACTCCGGGTCCAGCCAGTGCGCGTCCGCGATCAGGGCCAGCACCGGCCCCTCGGCCGCCGCGCGGGCCACCAGCTCGCCGGCGGCCACCCCGAGGCGGTGCGGCCCGCCGGCGACGACGTCGAACTCTGATCCGTCGGCGGATCCGTCCTTGCCCAGCGGCCGCACCAGATCGGCCAGTGCGGCGAACGCCAGCGCCGCCTCGGCCAGGAAGCCGGCGGCGCGCAGCACCCGGAAGCCGTCGAGGCGATACTGGGGTTCGGCGACGGCTGCCAGGTCCGCCGGAGTCGCGCCGCCCAGCAGGAGTACGCCGCCTCGGCCGCCCCGCGTGTGCTCCAGGAGGGTCTGCACGGGCTGCCGCATGCGAATCAGACTACTGGTGGGGCGCACTAGGGAAAGACCGGATCCCGACAACGCCACGATGGGGCTCCATAGTGGTGAGACCGAGGAACAGCAGAAGGGGGGTCGCAGCGATGTCTGAGGCCAAATATCGTGAGATCGTCGCCCGCATGGCGATCGATACCGAGTTCGCGCAGTCCGTGATGGCCGATCCCGACCGGTTCGCGGCCTCCAACGGACTGAGCGTCGACGAGGCCGGCCGGCTGCGGGCGGTGCGGGTCGAAGCCGGCACCGCCGCGCCCAGCCGGCTCGGGACGCGGCTGTCGAAGACCGGATTCGGCGGGGCCGCGCAGGCGTCGCAGGGCGACCACTTCCACGAGCACAGCTTCGAGTACGGGGAAGACGTGTCCTGAGCACGCCGTCGGACCCGCCGGTTCAGCGGCTGCTGAGCCGGTAGACCAGCTTCAACCCGGACCAGACCGCGTCGATCGCGGCGATCTTCACGTCGACCAGGCCGATCGGCAGCGCCAGCGCCTCGTCCCGGACGACGTTCTCGGTGACGTCGGTGACGACCTTCGAGGCCTTCTTCGGCCAGCAGACCCATAGCGCGCCGTTCTTGACGAGCTTGGCGGGCAGGGTCGCGTAGGACTCCTCTAACGAGGCGCGGTCCGGGACGAACGTCACGATCACGTCGTACGGCCCGGCGCCGACAGCTCGGTCCACCGTCACGTCCCCCGGCAGCGGCTGCGGATCGAACCCCTCGGGCGCGTCATGGAACAGCACGCGGTGCCCGGCCTTGATGCCGAGCTTCCGGGGGAGCGGCGTGCCGGAGTAGCCGGCTGTCTGCGCGGAGGTCATGACGGCGACAATAGTGGCCACGGCTGTCAAGCGAGATGTCGGATTACACCGCCTTTGCCCATTCCGGCACCCAGGTTTCGATGAGTTTTGACGCCATGTCATCCTGGCTCGGCGTCCCGCCCTCTAAATTGGTCGGGACCTACGGGAGGGGTTTGTCATGAAGCGCATTCGCTTGACCGCCACGGCGGTCGCCGCGTCCTCGTTGGGATCGCTGGGGCTGGCCGGGATAGGGGCGTCGAGCGCCCACGCCGCCGTCACGCCGAACACGGCTTTCAGCGGGAAGGGATTCGACACCTGTGCCGCGCCGAGCGACGCGCAGATGGACGACTGGTACGCGCACTCGCCGTATCGGGGCGTCGGGGTGTATATCGGGGGATCTTCGTATCTCTGTAAGACCGGCGACTCGCCGTCCGGCGGTTACACCGCCGACTGGGTGCAGCACCAGGCCGCGACCGGGTGGGGGATGTGGGCGATCTACGCTGGGAAGCAGGGGCCTGATCTGACCGCGGCCAACGCGGACCCGCAGGCGCGGGGCGTCGAGGACGGCGCCGACGCGGCGCGGCAGGCACAGAAGCTGGGCTTCGCTTCCGGGACGACGGTCTTCCTGGACATCGAGCCGTACCACGAGGACGCGACCGCGCATGCGGTGAACACGTACATGAAGGCGTTCGCCGACGAGCTGACGAAGGGCGGCTACCGGCTCGGGGTCTACGGCGGTTCGTTGAACCGGGCCACCGGCCACAGCGTGCTGGGCGACCTGGTCGCGGACCCGTCGCTGAGTTCGTTGGTCGCGGCGGTGGACATCGCCGGGACCACCGCGTCGCAGGCGAACTTCAACGCCACGACCAACGACCAGTACGTGCCTTCGACCATGTGGGGCAAGCACCAGCGCATCCACCAGTACACGCAGGGCGCGTCCCGGCAGTTCGGCTCCACGACCCTGTCCGTGGACGATGACGTCGTCGACCTCGCGCCGACCTCGCACCTGAAGATCGATCCCTCGGCGCAGCACTCGGCGCGCTGGTACGGAAGCGACCGGGTCGGTACGGCGGTGGCGACCTCGCAGCAGCTGTGGCCGAACACCACCGGCAACCCGGCTGATTTCTACGCTCCCGGCGACAAGCGGCCGCAGGCCAAGGCCGCGGTGCTGACCCGCTCCGACCAGTACTTCGACGCTCTCGGCGGCTCGGCGCTGGCCGCGCACGTCGGCGGCCCGCTGCTGCTGACCGGGACCGGCGCGCTGGATCCGGCTGCCGCGAAAGAGCTCGCGCGGATGCTCGCGCCCGGCGCCACGGTGTACCTGCTGGGCGGCGACAAGGCGCTGGCGCCGGGTGTGGAGGCCGCGGTGCACAGCCTCGGCTTCACGACCCAGCGGCTGGCCGGGGCAGACCGGTTCACCACGGCCGTGGACATCGCCGGGCAGATGGCCAAGGACATGCGGGACGTGAACGGCAACCCCGCCGTGCAGCGGGTGCTGCTGGCGACCGCGAAGGACTACCCCGACGCGCTGGCGGCCGGCACCGCCGCGGGGGCCACCCCGGACTCCGTCGTGGTGCTGACGGACGGTACGAACATGCCCGCGGCCACCTCGGCGTTCCTGCACCAGTGGGCCGGCGGCGCGGCGGGTGCGAACGTGTACCCGGTCGGCGGCGCGGCCAACACCGCGGCCAAGACGTTGGGCGCGGTGGTGCCGGGCGGCAACCTGAAGCTCAACACTCTGGTCGGCGCGGACCGCTACGGCACCGCCGCGCTGGTGGCGCGGCAGTTCTTCGGCTCCACCGGCACGCCGCACGTCTACGGCGTGGCCACCGGTGTGGGCTGGGCCGACGCTCTGTCCGGCGGCGCGGCCATGGGCTCCCTCGACGGCCCGCTGCTGCTGACCGATCCCAACGCGTTGTCGGGAGCCACGAGCGGATTCCTCCACGAGTCGGCTCCGACTCCGGCGCGGGCCACACCTTCCTGTCCTCCTGATCCAACGAAGAATCCGCCAACAGCCGCAGCATGTTCAGCAACTCCGCATGCTGCTCCGGCGGCGACCCCTCCAACTGCTCCGTCATCACCACCGTCTGGTGCGGCGGCGCTCCCTCGATCGCAGCGCGGCCGGTAGCCACCAACGCCTCCAGATGCTGGGTCGAACGGATGAGCGTTCGAATGCTCATGAGTTGTCCGGCCCCTGTCGTGCTGTCAGCGCTCTACTGGAACGGGACCGCGCTGTACTGCCGCAGCTTGTCCAGCCGGTGCTCGGAGTCGATCAGCCGCACCGTGCCCGACTTCGAGCGCATGACCAGGGACTGGGTGGTCGCGCCACCGCCGGTGTAGTGCACGCCGCGGACCAGTTCGCCGTCGGTGACGCCGGTGATCGCCACGAAGCAGTTCTCGCCGGAGACCAGGTCGTCGGTGAGCAGGACGCGGTCCAGGTCGTGGCCGGCGTCCAGGGCCTTGCGGCGCTCGGCGTCGTCCTTGGGCCACAGCCGGCCCTGGATCACCCCGCCCAGGCACTTGATCGCGCAGGCCGCGATGATGCCCTCCGGCGTGCCGCCGATGCCCAGCAGCAGATCCACGCCGGTGCCGGCGCGGGTGGCCATGATGGCGCCGGCCACGTCGCCGTCGGTGATGAACTTGATCCGGGCCCCCGCCTCGCGGATCTCCCGCACCAGGCCGTCGTGGCGGGACCGGTCCAGCACCACCACCGTGATGTCGCCGGGCTGCCGCCGCTTGGCCCGGGCCACCGCGCGGATGTTCTCGGTGACCGGCGCGGTGATGTCGACCACGTCCGCCGCCTCGGGACCGGCGACCAGCTTCTCCATGTAGAACACGGCGGAGGGGTCGTACATGCTGTGCCGGTCGGCGACCGCGATCACCGCCAGCGCGTTGGGCATGCCCTTGCCGGTCAGCGTGGTGCCGTCGATCGGGTCCACGGCCACATCGCACTCGGGGCCCGAGCCGTCGCCGACCTCCTCGCCGTTGAACAGCATCGGCGCCTGGTCCTTCTCACCCTCGCCGATGACCACCACACCGCGCATGGAGACGGTGTTGATGAGCTTGCGCATGGCGTTCACGGCCGAGCCGTCGGCGGCCATCTTGTCACCCTTGCCGACCCACCGCCCGGCGGCCATCGCCGCGGCCTCGGTGACCCGGGCCAGCTCCAGCGCCAGGTTGCGGTCGGGGGCTTCGGGGGTTTCCGTCTGAGAATGGGAATCGTTCGCCTGCGGGACTGCGGCGTTCATGAGTGAAGAGCTCCTCGGTGAGGGGAAACCGCGGCATCGCGGTTCACGAGGGATGTCGAGGTAGATCGTATCGACCGTGACGTGCACCCGGAACCGGCGAGGGGGCTCATGCCGGGTGTCACCGGGGCGGATGCGACGATATCTCCATGGCACGAGTCTCCCCGCTGAAGAAGACCGCCCGCGACATGTTGCTGTCGATGGCGGTCATCTCGCTGCCGATCGTGGCGATCGTGGAATGGTTCCCGCACGACTCCAAGAAGCCGGAGGCCGCGGTCCAGACGGTGGACTACAGCATCCCGCTGGAGCAGGCCCGGCGTGATCCGGACCTGCCGTTCACGGCACTGGCGCCGGCCACTGTTCCCGCGGGGTGGCGCGCCACCTCGGTCCACGCGGACCTGGCGCCGGGCGAGGGCACGCCGCTGCGCTGGGAGATCGGCTTCCTGACACCTGACGACCAGTACGCCGCGCTGGACCAGGTCAGCGGCGAGCGGAGTCTGGAGACGGTGCTGGGTACGCAGGCGCCGGGCGCCACGCCGGTCGGCGGTGTCGATGGGACGGTGACGGCCGGCGGGTTCCAGTGGAAGGTGTACGTGACGCCGGACGGCAAGCGGCATGCGTTGGTGCGGACGGCTGCGCCGACGGGCGTGACCGGGAGCAGCGGCGGCAGTGGGACGGCGGCGGCTGCGGGGCCGGTCGCCGTGGTGGTGTCGGGGACGGTCGGGGTGCCGGAGTTGGCTGGTTTCGCGGGGGCGTTGAAGTAGGCGCTTGCGTCCGAGTCGCCGTGATTTCAGATCACCGGCCGGGCGATACTCGACAGGCCCGTGCAGGCGTAGCGGGCATCGCTCGACCGTGTGACGGAAAGATCACACGGTGAACCGGAACACTCAACGACTACCCGTGACCTGCGCGAACATGATGTTCGTGGTCTCAGCCCAGCACCGATCCGGCACGGGGATACTCATGGGCTGGCATGCTCTCGGATCCACGCCACGAAGTCGCCCATCATCGCGTCGTCGTCTAGATCCCCCGCAGAAACGGTGCGGATCATCCTGTCGACGTCGGCCGGGTCAGGCTCAGACCACGTGTAGCCATTCACCTGAAGGAACACCGTCATGGACACATAGGCGAGCCGCTTGTTGCCGTCCGGTAATGCATGGTTCTTGGACAGGTGCGAACACAACACGGCAGCCTTGACCATGGGATCGGGGTAGAACTCGTGACCACCAAAGCTCGCGGCAGGTGATGACAAGGCGGAATCAGCCAGGGCGATGTCGATCACCTTGGCCAGATCTTTGGTGGGAACGCCGAGGACCTGCTCGCCAATGACGAGCAGGTCCTCCAAACGCGGGTACCACATGTCCACGTCGTACCAGGTTCCTTACTTGGCCAGTAGATCCAGGGCCGCCTGACTGCGCTCAACAGTGGCCTTTACCAATGCCATGAACTCAGGGTCGGCCTTACGAGCCTCGATGCGCTCCAGCAGAGCGCCCCGGACCTCCTCGGCGACCGAGATGCCGTCGGTCTTGGCAATCAGCTCCAGCGCTTCAGCCTGCTCGACGGGGACGCGCACGGTAAAAGCGCGGGTCTCGGCGTTACTCATGATTCTCCCTCCGGCGGAGATACTTCCACTACGGTATCGCACCGTGGTGCATTGCACCAGAGTGCACGACGCAGGCCGCTTGCCCTACCGCTCAAGCCACCGCCTCGGCCCGGGATCGCCGGTTCAATCGATCCAGCACCAATCCAGCACGGGAAGCAGAAGGAGCCGAGCCTTCGCGGGCTCGGCTCCGACGACCTGCATGTTTAACAGAGTCATTGACTGGTGGCAACTAGGTGGCTACACGTTGAACCGGAAATCCACCACATCCCCATCCGCCATCACATAATCCTTTCCCTCAATCCGGGCCTTCCCCTTGGCCCGCGCCTCAGCCACCGACCCACAGGCCACCAGATCGTCGAACGACACGATCTCCGCCTTGATGAACCCCCGCTGGAAGTCCGTGTGAATCACTCCCGCGGCCTCCGGCGCGGTCGCGCCCTTGCGGATCGTCCACGCGCGCGTCTCCTTCGGTCCGGCCGTGAGGTACGTCTGAAGCCCCAGCGTGTCGAATCCCACCCGCGCCAGCTGGTTCAGCCCCGACTCCTCCTGCCCCATGCCCTGCAGCAGTTCCAGCGCCTCGTCGTCGGGCAGCTCCATCAGCTCGTGCTCGATCTTGGCGTCCAGGAAGATCGCCTCGGCCGGGGCGACCAGCGCGCGCATCTCGTCCTTCAGCGGCTCGTTGGTGAGTTCGTCCTCGTCGACGTTGAACACATACAGGAACGGCTTCGCCGTCAGCAGGTGCAGCTCGCGCAGCGGCTCGCGGTCCAGGCCGGCGCCGAAGACGGTGCGGCCGGCGTCCAGGATCTTCTTGGCCTCCTCGATCGCGGCGACCGTGGCCTGCGTCTCCTTCTTCATCCGCGCCTCCTTCTGCAGGCGCGGGAGGGCCTTGTCGATGGTCTGCAGGTCGGCCAGGATCAGCTCGGTGTTGATGGTCTCGATGTCGTCGGCCGGGGAGACCTTGCCGTCGACGTGGACCACGTTCGGGTCGGTGAAGACCCGGATCACCTGGCAGATGGCGTCGGCCTCGCGGATGTTGGCCAGGAACTTGTTGCCCAGGCCCTGGCCCTCGGAGGCGCCGCGGACGATGCCGGCGATGTCGACGAAGGTCACCGTGGCGGGGAGGATCTTCTGCGAGCCGTAGATCTCGGCCAGTGCGGCCAGGCGGGGGTCCGGCACGCCGACCACGCCCTCGTTCGGGTCGATGGTGGCGAACGGGTAGTTCGCGGCGAGCACGTCGTTCTTGGTCAGCGCGTTGAACAAGGTCGACTTGCCCACGTTCGGGAGTCCGACGATTCCGATGGTGAGCGCCATTGTCCAACTGTCCTATCGACGAAAGGGAGGGGATCCACCGTCGATTATCGCAGCCCGGCGGAGTGCCTAGGCCGATCGAGGGAAATCGCGGCCGCCGCCGCGGCGGTGGCGACGCCGACCGGCGCCACGCTCAGGGCGGGGCGAGGCGGGCACCGTACGCACTAGCGTGCCGCAAGGGGACACTATGGATTCATGATGCCTGTGCTGCTGCTGGTGATCGGAATCGCGTTCGGCGTGCTGCTCGGCGTGCTGTGGGAGCGGTCTCGGCGGCTGACGGTGAACGCGCAGGCCCTGGACCACTCCGCCGACCGGCTGCTGGCCCTGGCTGGCGCGCAGTTCGACGCCGCGGGCCGGCCGATCAACGAGTCGCTGTCCCGGCTCGACGACCGGCTGCGGGATATCGAGCAGGGCCGGGCGGCCTCGCAGGCCGCGCTGGCCCGGCAGATCGACGACGTCCGGGCCGCCGCCGGCGCGCTCGGCACGCAGACCGCCGCCCTGGTCACCGCCCTGCGCCGGCCGGAGGTGCGCGGGCAGTGGGGCGAGATGCACCTGCGCCGGGCGGTGGAGCTGGCCGGCATGGTCGACCGCTGCGACTTCCAGACCCAGACCGTGCTGCCCGGCTCGGCCGGCGCCACCGGCGGCGAGGGCATGCTGCGGCCGGACCTCGTGGTGCACCTGGCCGGGGACAAGTACGTGGTCGTCGACGCCAAGACCCCGCTCGCGGCGTATCTGGACGCGGCCGAGGCCACCGACGAAGTGGAGCGGCTCCAGCACCTGACGACGCATGCCAAGCACGTCCGCGCGCATGTGGACCAGTTGGCCTCGAAGGCGTACTGGCGCGCGCTCGGCGCCAGCGGACGGCCGACGCCGGAGTTCGTGGTGCTGTTCGTCCCGGGCGAAGCCTTTCTTTCACAGGCTGTGGATATCGATCCCGAGCTGCTGGAGCACGCCGCCGCGCGCCGCGTGGTGATCGCCACGCCGACGACGCTGATCGCGCTGCTGCGGACGGTCGCCTACGCCTGGACCCAGGACGCGCTGGCCGCCAACGCCCGAGAGGTGTTCGAGCTCGGACGCGAACTGTACGCGCGGCTGAACACGATGAGCGGACACCTGGATCGGGTCGGCAGAAGCCTGAACTCCGCGGTGACTGCTTACAACCAGTCGGTGGGTTCGCTGGAGACGCGCGTGCTGGTCACCGCACGGCGGCTCAACGAGCTCGGGCTGGTCGACGACGAGCTGACGGTGCCGGCGCAGGTCGAAGTCCAGACGCGCGCGCTCGCGGACTGAAGACCTTATAACGCCGTCGCTCCGGGCGGCGTTTCGCTACCCGATTCGCCCCCTATCGGGACATAGGTTCAGACCCGTGAACGATGGAGCCACCCGTCTCGCCCCGCGTCCGGCCGCCCGGATCCCGGAGAACCGCCGCGAACGCGACGCCCTCCGCAGGGAGCGGATGGCCGCTCCTTTGGATTTCCGCTCCACCGGACCGACCCGGCCGGGTGATCAGTCCGGCACCCGGCCGCGTCCCGGCACTCCACGCGCCGCGGCGCGCACGACCAAACGCCGTCCGGTCCTGACCGCCTGGGGTGTGCTGCTCGCGGTGACGGCGCCGACCGTGCTGGCGGCGGCGCTGGACGCCGGGCTCACCGGCAGCATCCACTGGATCTTCGGACTCGTCTTCGTCGCGTCCTCGTTCCACGCCGCCACGCTGGTCCGCCGGCGCGACCTGCTGGCCGGCGTGATCGTGCCGCCGCTGGCGTACTGCGCGGGGCTGCTGACGGCGGTGCACTTCGGCGTACTGGACGCCGGGCGCGGGATCGTGAATCAGCTCGCGTCGCTGGGCGCGCTGCTCGCGCTCAAACCGCGGCCGTTGTTCCTGGGCACGGCCCTGGCCGCGGCGTTGATCGCGGCGCGTTGGGCCGGGACGCGGGGTAGCGCGAAGCGCTAGGCGTCGGCTTCGCTGTCCCCTTCTATTGCGAATGTCGGCTGCGCCGACGGCTCAAATCGGCTGAGCACACATCGCCGTCACTACGTCCGCATGTCCCTGCGCAGCTCCGGCGGCAGCGCGAACAGCAGCTTCTCCTCGGCCGAGCGGACGACCTCCACCGTGCCGTACCCGCGCTCGGCCAGCCAGGCCAGCACGCCGTCGACCAGGTCCTCCGGCACCGAGGCGCCCGAGGTGAGGCCGACGGTGCGGACGCCGTCCAGCCAGTCCTCGCTGATCTCGGAGGCGAAGTCCACCAGGTGCGCCGCGCCGGCGCCGGACTCCAGGGCCACCTCGACCAGGCGCACCGAGTTCGAGGAGTTCTTGGAGCCGACGACGATCACCAGGTCGGACTCGGCGGCGATGCGCTTGACCGCGATCTGGCGGTTCTGGGTGGCGTAGCAGATGTCGTCGGACGGCGGGTCCAGCAGCAGCGGGAACTTCTTGCGCAGCCGATCCACCGTCTGGGTGGTCTCGTCCACCGACAGCGTGGTCTGCGACAGCCACGCCACCTTGGCCGGGTCGCGGACCTCGACGTCGGCCACCGCCTCCGGGCCGTCGACCAGGATGATGTGCTGCGGCGCCTCGCCGGTGGTGCCGACGACCTCCTCGTGGCCGTCGTGGCCGATGAGCAGGATGTCGTAGTCCTGTTCGGCGAAGCGGACCGCTTCCTTGTGCACCTTCGTGACCAGCGGGCAGGTGGCGTCGATGGTCTTCAGCCGGCGCGCGGCGGCCTCCTCGTGCACGATCGGCGCCACGCCGTGCGCGGAGAACACCACGGTCGCGCCCTCGGGCACCTCGTCGGTCTCCTCCACGAAGATCGCGCCCCGGTCCTGGAGCGTCTGCACGACGTGCTTGTTGTGCACGATCTCCTTGCGGACGTATACCGGCGCGCCGTAGAGCTCCAGCGCCTTCTCCACGGTGATGACCGCGCGGTCGACGCCGGCGCAGTACCCGCGGGGGGCGGCGAGCAGGACTCGGCGGTCTTCCGGTGCAGAGACGTTCATAGCTCCCATGGTAGGCGCCGTCGGGGGCGAGCCGGTTTCGTGATCGGCTCTCTCCACAACTTCGCCACGTCCGCGCTCCGTCCCCGCCGGTGGCTACGCTCCTCTCATGGCGATGCAATCCTCGGCCGAACAGCCGATCCCGGTCCGCGGCGTCTCCGAGGCGGTGGCCGGGTGGATCTCCCGGCTGGGGGCGATCTGGGTCGAGGGGCAGCTGGCGCAGATCAACAAGCGGCCCGGGTCGCAGATGGTGTACCTGGTTTTGCGGGATCCCTCCGCGGATGTCTCCATGCAGGTCACTACGTTCCGCCGGGTGTTCGACACTGTGGTGCCGCCGCTGACGGAGGGTGCGCGCGTCGTCATCTATGGGAAGCCGGACTTCTACGTCCCGCGGTCGAGTTTCTCCATCCGCGCCGAGGAGATCCGACAGGTCGGTCTCGGCGAGCTGCTCGCGCGGTTGGAAATGCTGAAGGCGAAGCTCGGCGCGGAGGGACTGTTCGATCCCCGGCGCAAGAAGCCGCTCCCGTTCCTGCCGGGCTGTGTGGGGCTGATCACAGGACGTGCTTCCGCTGCGGAGCGGGATGTCCTGGAGAACGCCCGGCGGCGGTGGCCCGGAGTGCAGTTCCGGGTGGTGAACACGGATGTGCAGGGGCCTAAGGCGGTGCCGCAGATCCTGCCGGCGCTGGCGCAGTTGGACGCCGATGCCGAAGTGGACGTCATCATCATCGCGCGGGGTGGGGGCTCGGTGGAGGATCTCCTCCCCTTCTCTGACGAAGCTCTTATTAGAGCGGTCGCGGAGTGCGAGACACCTGTCGTCTCCGCTATCGGGCACGAACCGGATTCCCCGATCCTGGACCTGGTCGCGGACTTCCGCGCCTCCACTCCCACCGACGCCGCCAAGCGCGTAGTCCCCGACGTGGCGGAGGAGATGGACCGGGTCTCGGAGTTGCGGCGCGGAGCGTGGCGATCCGTGGCGCGGATACTGGAACGGGAGGCCATGGGGTTGGCCGCGTTCCGGCAGCGGCCGGTGCTCGCGTCTCCGTATTCGATGATCGACGGGCGCCGGAACGATCTGGAGGAGCTGATCCGGCGGGCCCGCGCTTGTGTCGGGCACCGGCTGGACCGGGCGAGCGACGATCTGGGGCACACGTTGGCGCGGGTGCGCGCACTGTCTCCGATGGCGACGCTGGAGCGCGGGTACTCGATCGTGCTGGGACCGTCGGGGCACGCGGTGCGGGCGGCGTCGGAGGTCGGCGAGGGGGACGCGCTGGACATCCGCCTCGCCTCCGGACGGCTGGGGGCGGCGGTTACTGCTGTCGATGCTGCGGAGACCACCACGTGAGGGCGAGGGCCTTGGGTTCTGCGAAGCCGAGCTCGCGGTAGAGGGGTTCGGCGTACTCGCTGGCGTGGAGTTCGACGCGCGGGATGCCCTGTGCGGTGTACCAGTCGAGCAGGGCGCGCATCACCATGCGCGAGTAGCCGCGGCGCCTATAGCGCTCGTCGGTGCAGACCCCGTATATGTACCCGCACAACCCGGACGGGTTCCGATCAGCCGGCAGCCGCTCGTCCACCGCGCCGATCGCGGAGGCGGCGAGCCCTTCGCCGTCCGGCGCGTCGATCACGAAACACACGGTGCCGGCGCCATCCCCGGCCTCCAGCCACGACCGGGTCTTCTCCACGGCCGCGATTCGGGTCGGCTCATCCCTCGGCGGAGGCGGCGTCCCGAAGACGGCGAACAACATCTCGTATCGCAGCCGGATTATCTCTTCCTCATCGCCGGGCACCCCCCGGCGCGCGCGTGCGTCAGCTGTCACAGCCGGAAACTATCCTGAACCCATGGCGAACGAGACGGCCGGCACACCCGGCGAGACGCCCGACCTGTCGCACCTCGGGTACGAACAGGCCCGCGACGAGCTGATGGACGTCGTCCGCCGCCTGGAGACCGGCGGTTTGACGCTGGAGGAGTCGCTGGCGGCGTGGGAGCGCGGGGAGGCGTTGGCGAAGCATTGTCAGGCGAAGCTGGATGGGGCTCGGGCCCGGTTGGACGCGGCGATCGGGGCGGAGGGCGGTGACCCGGAGAGCTCGTGATCATTACCGCTGCGTCGACACGACCATCGCAAATGTCGATACAGCGTTGCTGCCAGGTCATCCGTTCCTCTCTTCCCAGAGGGTGAACGCAAGGTTTCCGACCAGAGGAATCGGTGAGCATGGACGCGGTCGAGCGTGAGGATCATGTCCATGACCGACATGGGGAACAGAACGTTCGTATCAGGGAAGACGCGTTCCATTAGTAAGGGAAACCTTCGGCGACCGCTGCGTCGATCTCGGCCAGGGCCGCGTCCTTCGCCGCCGTGGACTCACGCAGTCGCTGTACTTCCGTCAGCGGCACCATTTGCTTGTGGGTCCCCGCCACCCTGCGGGTGGTCAGCTCTCCAGCGTCGATCAGACGGTACAGGGTGGGCCGCGACACGCCGAGCAGCCTCGCCGCCTCGGACACGGTCACCTCGGTGTGGAAATCCACGATCGCGGGCTCGTTGGCCTGCTCGATACTGTCGAAGACGTCCACGACGAACCGGTAGAAGTCGTCGTGGGGGAGCCCTTTCAGGAGCCGGTGGACGCGGGCGCTGTAGTCGCGGGGCTTTTCGATCGCGTGAATGGCGCTTATGGCGCCGAGGCCGGCTGTCTGTGCCGTGATCGTCTCCGTCCCTCCGGGTCACTTTGTAAAAAGTGTAACGTACTGAAGGGTGTTGCCATCTGGCCATGACGGCCGCAGCGGCGTACCGCAGCGATCATGCGACAATCATTCGCCCTCGCCCGAATCCGCCCACCGGTGGCGGGGAGCCATCGTAGGAGGGGACACACGTGCCGGCCACCCTGGCGTTCACCGCCGAAGAACTAGCACTGGTGCGCTTCTCCGTCTCCCCGATGTGGGAAGTCCTGACCAGCTTCCGCGTCCTGAAGCACCCGGGGCTCTATCCGGTCCACGGCCCCTGGTTCGACCAGGTCCGCCCCCGGCTGGTCGCGGCCGGCCTGCTCACCGGACGGCTGGCGGCGCTGTTCCACGCCGAGAGCTACGTCCCGGACTTCCTCAACCCGGTGCCCACCCACTCCGCGCCCAGCCTGGCCGACGAACTGGCGGCTCTTCGGGCGACGTCCGAGGACCAGCTGGCGATCGACCTGGACTGCTATGCCGCCGAGATCGCCGACGGTCCGCGCCAGCCCTTCGTCGAGCGCCTCCGCACGCACCGCGAGCAAGCGCTGGCCGAGCTCTCCGGCGAGATCGAACAGTACTTCGAGATAGCCCTGGCGCCCTACTGGTCCCGCATCAGGACCCTGCTGGACGCTGACGTCTACCACCGCGCCCGCCAGGTCGCCGAGCACGGCGCGGCCCGGCTGTTCAACGAACTGCATCCGGACGTCAGCTGGAACAGCGGCACCCTGCAGATGCTGCACCGCCAGCGCGTGCTGTGCCGCGACGGCACTGCCCCGGGCCTGATCCTCGTCCCGTCGGCCTTTGTCTGGAACAAGATCCTCACCCGCGCCGCCACCGGTGACGTCCCACAGCTCTGCTACGGCGCCCGCGGAGTGGGCACCGTCTTCGCCCGCCGCGCGCCCGAGACGTCGGACGCCGTGGCCGCCGTCCTCGGCCGGTCCCGGGCCCTGCTGCTGGCGGAGTTGGAGGCGCCGGCGTCGACGACCGAGCTCGCCGCGCGCACCGGTTTGTCGGCCGGCGGGATTTCCGAACACTTGACCGCATTGCGCGGCGCGGGAATGGTCAGCGCCCATCGTGCGGGGCGTTCTGTCCTGTATGCGCGGACCGCTGTCGCCGATTCACTGCTGGCCGCCGCGATTTGACAGCGTGTCCAACAGGGATGAAGAGCGCTGGATTTCACAGAAAGATGCGATGCGCCCCTGGCGCGCCGGTGGCGGTGAGTGCTTCATTTGTATGCGGGGAGAGAACGGAGCGCTGTCAGCCATTAGCTGAACGGAGTCAAGGCGATGCCGCGATCACGCCGCACGTTCGACATCGACGAGTTCGTCCGCGAGTGCTTGGAGGCTTGGGAGGCCGACGGGGCCGAAGCGGTCAAAGATGTGTTGGACCGGACACTCAGGCGCGGCTGCGCGCCGGTGCGAGAGTGCTTCGGCGACCCGCGCGAGGCCCATCTGCAGGTTCTGTATGCGGGTCCTGAACTGGTCATCGAGAACATGGTGTGGGCGCCGGGGATGTCCTACCCCGCACACAACCACAACACCCCGGTCATGACCGGGGTCTACGCCGGAGTGGAGATCAACGACTTCTACCACCCGAGTCCACATGCCGGAGGCCGGTTACAGCGGACTGGAACGGTCGACATCGGGGAGGGCGACGCGGTGTTGATGGGCTACGACGCCATTCACCGGATAGCCAATCCCAACCGCCGCAGTTTTACCGGGGCATTCCACATCTATATGGGTGATTATCTACACTCCTCCCGCTCTATCTGGTATCCGGACGAGGCCTCGGAGACGCCGGCCTCCTTCGCGCTGACGAAAGACATCTTCGCCGCCGCGAACCGGGGCCTGGTCGCGGCACGCGCCGCCGAATCGGAGCCCGAATCGGAGCCCGAATCGGAGCCCGAATCGGAGCCCGGAGCGGGACCCGGACCGGGATCCGGATCAGAGCCCGAACCCGAGCGGGCAGCCGTGCCGGCGGGGGTGTCCGCTCCGGTGATCACGATCCCGCCGGCCCCACCGGTGCCGGCCGCCGCGCCGGCGTCGGCGTTAGCGGCTGCCCCACCCTCAGCGGCGCCCAGCACTCCCCGCCCGGCGTCCCGCCCGCCGGCGCGCGGCCCCGGCCGCCGACCCCCGCGCTCCCATCTCCACCCGCCGGGTGATCAGGGCTAACCCGCTCACCCGAACTCCCCGTCCAACAACCACCGTATTTCCCGCTACGCACCGGCGTTCCTGGCAACCAGTGGCCGGAAACTGGAGTCCAGCTTTCTGACCGGCCGTATGAGACGCCCGCCGGGCCCCGCGGATCCGACAACGGATCCCGGGGCCCGGCGGCGTGTGCGTACCCGCATTCGCGGGCGTCCGCGGCACCGGTCGCGAAGAGCTGAAGAGCTTCTGTCGGGTGGCGAGGGTTGGGGAATCGGTGTTCGGATCCAAGATTGCCGTCGCGGTGGGCGCCGTCGCGCTGGCCGCGGCCAGCGCCGTGTTCCCGACGGCGGCCGCCCAGGCCGCGCCGAACGCGGCCCGGGGTATAACGCTGTCGCCGGCCCAGCCGACGTTGTCACTGCCGTTGACGCCGACGGAGCCGTCGTCCCCCTCCTCGCCGTCCTCGCCCTCGACCCCTCGGTCGACGCCGTCGACGACGCCCACGACACCCACGCCGCCCCCCACCACTCCCTCGCCGCTGCCGCCGCCTCCGCCGCAGTCCGCCCCCACCGCGGTCTGGCTGGAGAACCAGAAGCCCGGCGACATCGGATGGCAGATCCCGCAGCCCGGCCGCAAGGTCGGAGACGACGCCCACCTCCAGCTGGAGGCGTACGGCGACCGGAACAGCGTGCAGCACGGCCAGACCATCGGCTTCCACGTCACCACCACCCCGGCGCAGAACTACGGCGTCCAGATCTTCCGCATGGGCTACTACGGCGGCGCCGGCGCGCGGCTGATGACCAGCAGCCCGCAGATCTTCGGCGGACCGCAGCCCGGCTGCCCGCTGGACGTGCCCACCGGCCTGATCGAGTGCCGTTGGGCCGCCGGCTGGCAGCTGACGATCCCCGGCGACTGGCTGTCCGGGCTCTACCTCGCGGTGTTCACCAACGCCAGCGGCTACCAGTGGTCTGATCCGTTCACCGTCACCGAGCCGGACCGCGCCGCGCAGATCGTGATGGTCGACCCGGTGAACAACTACCAGGCCTACAACGAGTGGCCGTACGACCATGTCTACGGCAAGAACCTGTACGTCGGCTTCGGCCCGATGACCGTGGCCGGCACCGGGCAGGCCGTGAAGGTCTCCTTCGACCGGCCCTACCAGCAGGAGTACGGCGCCGGCGAGCGGGACCGCGGCGCCAACTGGGCGGCGCGCTGGCTGGAGCAGAACGGGTACGACGTCACCTACGCGACGTCGACCGACATGCAGCAGAACACGATCAACCTGGGCAATTACAAGGTCTACATGTCGCCGAACCACGACGAGTACTGGTCGGCGCAGATGTACGACAAGCTCCAGGCCGCCGAGCAGAAGGGTCTGAACCTGGCCTTCCTGGCGGCGAACTCGATCTACTGGCAGGTGCGCAGCGAGCCGTCGAGCAGCGGTCAGGCGGACCGGGTGATGACCTGCTACAAGGGCGTCAACGACCCGGTGCAGGGCGCCACCACCACGCGGCTGTGGCGCGACGTCGGGCGGCCGGAGCAGGCGCTGCTCGGCGCCAGCTACGAGTGGGCGATGGGCGCGGACGCCAACTGGGTCTCCAGCGGCGGCGGGGGACCGGCGCAGGCCGGCGCCCAGGTGGGTAAGGGCGCCGTGATACCCAAGCTGCTGGGCGTGGAGGCCGACCGGATCGTGCCGGGGCAGGCGAACCCGCAGTGGAAGCAGTTCTACGTGCTCTCCAATTCGCCGTTCGCCAACCGGTACTCGCCGAACACCGCGCCGCAGTACCTGCAGCAGTCGACGCTGTACCAGGCGACGTCCAACGCCTGGGTCTTCGACGCGGGTACGTTCAACTGGGGCAAGGGATTGGGCGACACCGCGCGCGGCTACGCCGACGGCCGGGTCGCCACCATGATGGCCGACATCCTGAGCCTGATGCTGGGGCAGTCCAACACGGCCGCCATCGACCGGGTCGCCGGATCGGACCGGTACGGGACGGCGGCGGCGATCTCGCGGTACGCGTTCGCGGGCGGGGCGTCGTCGGCGTACATCGCCAACGGAACAGCCTTCGCCGACGCCCTGACCGGCGCCCCGGCGGCCGGCCACGACAAGGCGCCGACGCTGCTGACCGAACTGAACGGACTGCCGCCGGCCACGATCAGCGAGCTGACACGCTTGGCGCCGCGGAACATCTACGTGCTCGGCGGCCCGGCGGTGGTCTCCGACGCGGTGGTGGCGCAGCTGGCGCGCTACACGCACGGCGGCTCCGTGCGGCGGCTGGCCGGCTCCGATCGCTTCGGCACGGCGGTGGCCGTGTCGCAGCACGCCTTCGCGCCCGGCGTGCCGGTGGCGTACGTGGCGGCGGGCACCGGCTACCCGGACGCGATGGCGGCCGGTGCGGCGGGTGCGCACCAGGGCGCCCCGGTGCTGCTGACCGACGGCAATGCCCTGACACCGGCCACGGCCGCCGAACTGGCGCGGCTGCATCCGGCCAAGATCGTGGTCCTGGGCGGCCTGAAGGCGGTGTCCGGGACGGTGCAGTCCCAGCTGTGGAACTACGCCCCGGTGACCCGTGCCGCCGGCGCCGACCGCTTCCAGACCGCCGCGGCGCTCGCGGCCATGACCCAGCACCAGGGCTCGGTCGACACCGTGTTCCTGGCCAACGGCCTGACCCTGGCCGACGGGCTCACCGGCGGCGCGGCGGCCGGGCTGGTCGGCGCCCCGCTGCTGACCACCGACGGCACCGGCCTGAACCCTTGGACGGCGGCCGAGATCAAGGTCCTGAATCCCAAGCACATCGTGGTCCTCGGCGGACCGGCGGTGGTGACGCAGGGTGCGCTGAACGTGATGGCGCAGCTGTATTCGGGGACGTCGTACAAGTCGTACGCGGCGGTGGTGGAGCCGGCACCGAGCGCCGCGCCGTCCACGACGGCGCCGACCACGCCGACCACGCCGACCACAACGACAGCGCCGACCACTCCGCCGAGCAGCCCGGCACCGACGACGCCGGCCTCGCCGCCCTCCGCCACGCCGCCCACGCCGACCACGCCGCGTCCGACCGGGACGGTGTCCAGCAGTGGCTGAGGAGATCGACGACGCCGCCCGCTTGGTCGACGCGGTTTTCGGCACGACGAACTCGAAGAAGACCACCGAGCTGGAAGCTGCCGAGGCCGCAACCGACGTGGGCACCGATGCCGCCGAAGGCGAATCCGGCGAGCGCACCGGTGCTGCGCCGGAAACCGTGGCGACCGCGGAGACCGGATCGGCCGCCGGAGCAGATGACGGCGACGAGTCAGCGGGCGAGCAGGCTTCCAGCGGTACCAAGTCGCCCAGCTTCAAAGCCTTCACCCGCACCCGCCTG
>JAEKKI010000065.1 GCA_019510485.1 Catenulisporales bacterium | reverse complement strand
TGGGTCATGGTCGAGCCCTCGGCGACTTGTGGTGCCGGTGGACTCGTTATGGTCTTAGTGCTCTCGCTCATGTGTTTCCGTCTTCCGTCGTCGGGCCGTTCTTCTGCTCGTGGCTCTTGGCGATGATCGCGCCGAAGTCCTCGACATAGCGGCCCATCAGCCGCTTCAGGGTCCGCAGGTCCTCCGGGTCCCAGTGGCCCAGGCCCTCGCGCATCGCCTCGATGCGCTGGTGCCAGAAGTCCTGCACGTACTTGTGGCCGAGATCGGTCAGGTGCAGCTGCGTCGCCCGGCGGTCGTCGGGGTCGGCGACCTTCTCCACCAGACCCGAGGCCTCCAGGTGGGCGATGTGCCGGGAGACCGTGGACTGGTCCAGGAACAGCTCCTTGGCCAGATCGCCGGACCGGATAGGACCGCACTTGGCCAGCATCGCCAGCGCGGAGATCTGACCGCCCTCGGGCTCCTTGCGGGCCCGCATGATGCGCTGGAAGAGCATGCCGATGGTCTTGCCGAGCTCGCTGAACTCCTCGTCGCTGAGGTGCTCGCCGGGACGCTGGTCGCCGCTCATCGGTCGTCTTCTCTCCACCATCGGTCATCGGGATCGGTGTCTAATGCTTGGTTGCTGCAAGCATATACCTAGATGCATGCGTCATGCAACTAATTCCGACCGGCGTTCGTCGGCCGACCGCTGACCTGCGAAACTGAGGCCATGTCAACGGCGGCAGTGACCCTGGAAGACGTACAGCGGGCTCGGGACCTGCTGGCAGGCGTGGCGCGGCGCACCCCGCTGGAAGGCTCGCGGACCCTCGCCGAGAGAGTCGGCGGACCGGTGCAGTTCAAGTGCGAGAACCTGCAGCGCACCGGCTCGTTCAAGATCCGGGGCGCCTACGTGCGCATCGCCAACCTCACGCCGGCCGAGCGCGCGCACGGCGTGGTCGCGGCCAGCGCCGGCAACCACGCGCAGGGTGTGGCGCTGGCGGCGGCGCTGCTGGACAGCAAGTCGACCGTGTTCATGCCCGAGGGCGCCCCGCTGCCCAAGGTGGCGGCGACCGAGGCCTACGGCGCGCACGTCCGCTTCGCCGGGCACACCGTGGACGAGGCGCTGATCGCCGCCCGCGCCTTCGCCGCCGAGACCGGCGCCACGTTCATCCATCCCTTCGACCACCCGGACGTGATCGCCGGGCAGGGCACGGTCGGACTGGAGATCCTGGAACAGTGTCCTGAGGTGCGCACCATCGTCGTCGCCACCGGCGGCGGCGGGCTCCTGGCCGGGATCACGGTGGCGGTGAAGGCCACGCGGCCGGACGTGCGCGTGATCGGCGTGCAGGCCGCCGGGGCCGCGGCCTACCCGCCCTCGCTGGCCGCCGGGAAGCCGGTGCAGCTGGCCGCGATGGCGACGATGGCCGACGGCATCGCGGTCGGCCGGCCCGGTGACGTGCCGTTCGGACTGATCGCCTCGGCCGCCGACGAGGTGCGCGCGGTCTCCGAGGAGTCGCTGTCCAAGGCGATGCTGCTGCTGTTGGAGCGGGCCAAGCTGGTCGTCGAGCCGGCCGGCGCGGCGGCGGTCGCCGCGATCATGGACGACCCGCACGCCTTCGGCGCGCCGACCGTCGCGCTGCTGTCCGGCGGGAACATCGACCCGCTGCTGATGATGCGGATGATCCGGCACGGCTTGGTGGCCGCCGGCCGGTTCCTGGCGCTGCGGCTGCGCATTCCCGATCGGCCGGGGGCGCTGGCGAAGCTGCTGAGCGAGCTGGGGGAGGCGGACGCGAACGTCATGGACATCGAGCATCTGTGGACGCGGCCGTCGCTGGCGTTCGGCGAGGTCGAGGTGGCGTTGCAGCTGGAGACGCGGGGGATCGCGCACGCCGAGACGCTGATCTCGAGGTTGCGGGCGGCGGGATATCATCCGGAACCGACGTCGTTCTAGGGTTCTTTATTAGCCCATTCAGCCCACCACCGGTGAGCGGCCCTCACATAGTGTCGGTGGTCTGATCTACGGTCGATCCTATGGCAGCCATCGAGGCCGAAGGTCTGGTGAAGATCTACGGCGGTAGCAAGAAAAGCAAAGAGGTGCGCGCCCTCGACGGCGTGGACCTCGCGGTGCCGGAGGGCACGATCCTGGGGCTGCTCGGGCCGAACGGCGCGGGCAAGACCACCGCTGTCCGGGTGCTGACGACGTTGCTCAAGCCCGATGCCGGGACCGCCTCGGTGCTGGGGCTCGATGTCGTGCACAAGGCCACGGCGGTGCGGCGGCTGATCGGGCTGTCGGGACAGTACGCGGCGGTGGACGAGAACCTGACCGGGCGGGAGAACCTGGTCATGGTCGGGCGGCTGTATCACATGGGCAAGGCGACCGCGGAGCAGCGGGCCGGGGAGCTGCTGGAGGAGTTCGCGCTCACCGATGCCGCCGACCGGCCCTCGAAGACGTACTCCGGCGGGATGCGGCGGCGGCTGGACCTGGCGGCGGCGCTGGTGGTGAAGCCGCCGGTGATCTTCCTGGACGAGCCGACCACCGGGCTGGACCCGCGGACCCGCATCGCCATGTGGGACGTGATCGCCGGGCTGGTGAAGGGCGGCACGACCCTGCTGCTCACCACGCAGTACCTGGAGGAGGCCGACCGGCTCGCCGACTCCATCGTCGTGGTCGACCACGGCAAGGTGATCGCGCGCGGCACCGCCGACGAGCTCAAGGCGCAGATCGGCGGTGAGCGGCTGCAGATCGTGGTCTCCGACGCCGATCGGCTGGCCGAGGCCGCCGAACTGCTCGGGCGGATGGGCACCGGGGAGGCCCGGGTGCACCAGCAGAGCCGGGAGATCCTGGTGCCGGTGGCCGGCGGCGCGCAGCTGCTGGTGGAGGCGATCCGGCAGTTGGACGGGGTGGGCATCAAGATCGACGACGTGGCGCTGCGCCGGCCGACACTGGACGACGTCTTCATGCAGCTCACCGGTCGGCCCGCGGAAGAGGAGTCGGACGCGGCGTCCGACGAGGGTCTGGAACGCGAGGAGGCGGCGCGATGAGCTCGGACACTTTGGCACCCCCGGTCCCGCCCGGCGGCGGCGGACCGGCCACGGCCCTGCACGACGCGTGGGTCGTCACCCTGCGCAACCTGCGGCGCATGACGCGGATCCCGGAGATGGTGGTGTTCTCCTCGATCCAGCCGATCATGTTCGTGCTGCTGTTCGCCTACGTCTTCGGCGGCGCGATCCCGGTGCCCGGCGCCGAGGGCAACACCGCCTACCGCGAGTTCCTGCTGCCCGGCATCTTCGTGCAGACGCTGGCCTTCACCGCCGCGACGACCTCCGTGGGCCTGGCCGACGACCTGCACAAGGGCCTGATCGACCGCTTCCGCTCGCTGCCGATCTCGCGCTCGGCGGTGCTGGCCGGCCGGACCACGGCCGACTGGCTGCAGAACCTGTTCGTGCTGCTGGTGATGGCGGCCTGCGGCCTGGTCGTGGGCTGGCGGATCCACGACGGGTTCCTCAAGGCGGTGGCCGGCTTCGTCGTGCTGATGCTGTTCGCCTACGCGATGAGCTGGATCGGCGCGACGATCGGGCTGTCGGTGCGCACCGTCGAGGCGGCCAACACCATCGGGTTCATCTGGATCTTCCCGCTGACCTTCCTGTCGAACGCCTTCGTGCCGGCCCGCAAGATCTCACCGCAATGGCTGCAGAATGTCGCCGACTGGAACCCGGTGTCCTCCACGGTGCAGTCTCTGCGCGGCCTGTGGGGAAACCCTGACGGATATGTAGGACCTAAGAACATGCCGTGGCCCATCGAACACGCGACCTGGGTATCGCTGTTCTGGTCGGTGCTAATCCTGGCAGTGTTCATCCCGCTGTCGGTGCGGAAATATCGGTCGGTCTCGGCCTGAACCGGGCCCGCCGCGCACACTCGGCGGCGATTCGATCAAAGCGGCAACCGGGACGGAAGTGCAAGCGTCCTATTCTTGGGGAAAGGGGGAGCAGCAAGCAGGGAAGTTGGGGGGAATCGATGGCGGGTCCGACACCGGGCCAGGTGCTGAACGGCCGCTACGAGCTGCGCAGACGCATCGGCGGCGGCTCGATGGGTGAAGTGTGGCGGGGACAGGACTTGGTCCTCGGCCGCACCGTCGCGGTCAAGATCGTGCTGCCCGCGCTGCTGGACACGCCGACCTTCCGGGCCCGCTTCGTCGCCGAGGCCCGGGTGATGGCGATGATGGACCACCCCGGCATCGTCGGCGTCTTCGACTACGGCTACGCCGAGCACGACGACCCCGACACCCCCGGCGCCGCCTTCCTGGTGATGGAGTTCATCGAGGGCGAGTCGCTGGACAAGGTCCTGGCCCGCACCGGTCCGCTGGAGCCGCGCTTCGCGCTGAAGGTGCTCGCCTCGCTCCTGGACGCGCTGGCCGCCGTGCACCGTACCGGGGTCGTCCACCGCGATGTGAAACCGGCCAACGTGATGCTCACGTCCACCGGCGTGGTCCTGGCCGACTTCGGGATAGCCCGCTCCTCGGAATCGCTGGGGCTGACCGCCGCCGACGCGCTGATGGGCACCGTCCCCTATCTCGCGCCGGAGCTCTTCCAGTCCGAGACCCCGACCCCGGCCGCCGACGTGTACGCGGTCGGCATCCTGGGCTACGAACTGCTCTCCGGCCGCCAGCCCTTCCAGGCCGCCAACACCGCCGCGGTGATGTACAAACACATGCACGAACCGCCGCCGCCCCTGCCCGGCTACGTCGCGGCCCCGGCCGCCGAGGTGCTGTGGCGCGCGCTGGAGAAGGACGCCGCGCACCGCTGGAGCGACGGCGCCGACATGGCGGCGGCCGTGCGGCGCGTGCTCGACGGGCCGGTGGAGGTCGGGGAGCACGCGGACCTCGCGTTCCGGCAGGGCGGGAACGCCAGCGGGTATGAGGACTCGTTGACGGAGCCCGGCGGGCGGCCCCGGACCCGGGTCGGGTACGGCGAACCCAGCATCGACCCGGGCCGCCGACATGCGCGGGCGTCGTTCGAGGACGGCGTCGGGGAGCCGGATCCGCTGACTGATTCCAGCGGCCGCCACAGTCGTGCCGCGGCGTTCGGGGAGGCCGCCGCGTCCGACTCCGGCGGCCGGCACGGCCGGTCCATCGACGGGACCGAGCTGCTGGACACCATGCCCGATGCGACCCGCGTCTTCGAGGCCGAACCCGGCGGGCGCCACGCGGGCTCCATGTCCGAGCTCCCGTCGCGGCGCGGTGCGGCCCGCGCCGTGTCGCGGACCGATGCCGAGCGGCGGCGGAACCTGGTGATAGCGGCAGTGGCCGTGCCGGCGCTACTGGGGCTGACCGTCGCGCTGGTTCTGAATTCGTCGGGGTCTTCGCCGTCCCAGGGCGGCGGCCCCGGTCCCGGCCCCGGCGTCGGGCAGCCGGTCGATCTGCCGACCGTGTCCGGATCCGAGTCCGACAGCCTGAGCGGCACGCAGGGCGCCTCGTCGTCCGCCGGCAGCGCCTATTACCCGCATTCCGCCGGGCACGGACACAGCTCCGAGACGGCGTCCACAACCGGCACTGGTACCGGAACTGGCACCGGCACCGCTACGCAGAGCATCGTCGGTACCCACTCCAGTGCCTCCGGGACGCCGAACAGCTCGCCCACCGTGCCGTCGAGCGATGCGACCTCGGCCGCGTCCGCCAGCTCCACAGGCACGTCGAGCATGTCGAGTTCGTCGACCGGCACCACCAGTTCCTCCTCGACCGCACCCTCGACGGCCTCATCGTCGAAGCCCACGGATTCAGGGTGACCATGGGGAAATCCCCACCGAAAACCAAAACGG
Organism: Catenulisporales bacterium; assembly: GCA_019510485.1. Classification (GTDB taxonomy): domain Bacteria; phylum Actinomycetota; class Actinomycetes; order Streptomycetales; family Catenulisporaceae; genus Catenulispora. The sequence continues at coordinate 10,055 of JAEKKI010000065.1, read as the reverse complement.
CCCCCGCGTGGCCAGGCCAGTGAACGGGGACCGCTGAGAACGTCCTCCTCACCCCGTATAAGGCTTGGCATCCAGCAGCTTCACCATCATCGGCTTCCCGTTCGGCAGCTCGTACTCCGCCTCCTCGCCGACCTTCTTGCCGCTGATCGCCCCGCCCAGCGGGGACTGCGTCGAGTACACCTCCATGCCCGCCGCGGCGTCCTCGCGCGAGCCGAGCAGGAAGGTCATGGTGTCGTCCTCGTCGCCGTCGAAGGCGATGGTGACGACCGCGCCGGGCACGGCCACGCCGGACTCCACCGAGTCGCCGACCTTCGCGTGCTCCAGGAGCTGGGTGAGCTGCCGGATGCGCAGCTCGATCTTGCCCTGCTCCTCCTTGGCCGCGTGGTAGCCGCCGTTCTCACGCAGGTCTCCCTCTTCGCGAGCGGCCTCGATCTTCTGCGCGATCTCGACGCGGCCCGGTCCCGACAGGTGCTGCAACTCGGCGGTGAGCCGGTCGTAGGCCTCCTGGGTGAGCCAGGTGACGCTGTCGTTGGTCTGGGTCACGGATACTCCTAGGTTCTTCTCATAGAGGGGCCGTGCTTCAGTCACGCACAGAATGGCGATCGTAACAAGGAGCACGGACAGACAACGCCGGGTTATCACCAGTCGTCGGCTAAGTGCCGTCGGCTAGGTGAGTCGGCACTCCACCACTTCGCCGGTGATGGCCCGGCTGCTGGTTCTCACCGTCGCGGAGAGCTCTCGCGTCCCGGATCCCGCGGCCACCGGCACATTCAGCCGGCCGACCTCGTCCCCGTTGGCGGAGCGGGCCCGCACCGTACAGGTGACGGCCCGGTCGCTCTCCCGGTTGTCCACCCGGAACCGGACGTCGACGCTGTGGTCGGAGGCCACGTGGTAGCCCAGCACCGTCGCGGTCAGGGTGGGTGTGGCCTGCTTCAGGCCGATGTAGGACACCACGCCGGTCAGCGCCAGCACGCCCGCCGCCCCGAGAGCGATCCGCGAACGCCTGGACAGGCCGGAGGACCGCGCGTAACGCGCGACCACCTCGTCCCGTGCCTCCGGCGCCAACGGGGTTCACCTGGCTCTCGTGTGCTCTCGTGCGACGGTGCGCGATTCGGATGTGCGCGGTGTCGGATCAATACGCCAGTATATTCAGGCGGCTATTAATGGAGGAACACCGTGACGCACGAACTGCGCCTGATGACCATCCATGCGCACCCGGACGACGAGTCCAGCAAGGGTGCGGCGACCTGCGCGCGGTACGTCCGCGAGGGTGTGGACGTACTGGTAGTCACCTGCACCGACGGCTCGGCCGGCGACATCCTCAACCCCCGGCTGTTAGAGGACCCGGCGGTCCAGGCCGAGATCGAGGCGAACCTGCTCGCGGTGCGCGCCGCCGAGATGGACGCCGCCCGCGCGATACTCGGCGTGCGCCAGGAGTGGCTGGGCTTCGTCGACTCCGGCCTGCCCGAGGGCGACCCGCTCCCGCCGCTGCCAGAGGGCTGCTTCGCGGTGCAGGACGTCGAGACCGCCGCCGAGCCCCTGGTCCGGCTGATCCGGCAGCAGCGCCCGCAGGTGATCGTCACCTACAACGAGAACGGCGGCTACCCGCACCCCGACCACATCATGACCCACAAGATCACGATCGCGGCCTTCGACGCCGCCGGCGACCCGGACAAGTACCCGGAGGCCGGCGAGCCGTGGCAGCCGCTGAAGCTGTACTACGACGTGGCCTGGTCCATCGCGCGCATCGAGGCCGAGCACCAGGAGATGCTGGACCGCGGCCTGGAGTCCCCGTACTGGGAGCTGCTCAAGGAGCGCGAGGGCTGGTCGCAGCGGGAGATCACCACGCGGGTGCCGGTCGGGGAGTACTTCGAGATCCGGGACGCCGCGCTGAGGGCCCACGCCACCCAGATCGACCCCGACGGCCCGTTCTTCCGCACCCCGAACGACATCCGGCGCGCGGTGTGGCCGACCGAGGACTTCGAGCTGGCGCGCTCGCTGATCGACACCACGCTGCCGGAGGACGATCTGTTCGCCGGGGTGCGGGAGCACGAGGCGGCGCAGGGCGTCGCGGCGTGTGCGAAGCCGGATGCGGAGCGGGGCGCGCACGAGCCCGCCGGAGTGTGCTCGTAGACTGCCTGGCATGAACGCTGTGTCCGGATTGCTCACCCCCGCCTCGACGGTGCTCGCCGACGGCAACAGCCTCGACAAGACCAAGCCGGGGCTGGTCGCCTTTCTGATCATCTTGGCGATGGGCCTGGCGTTGTGGGCGCTGCTGAAGAACATGGGCAAGCAGCTCGGGCGGGCCAAGGATCACTTCGAGGCCGAGGACGCGGCGCTGGCGGCGCGGGCGGGCGCCGCTGCCCCGAAGGTGGGGACCGCCGAGTCCGTCGCCGACGTGCCGAAGCAGGACGGCCCCAAGGAGCCGAAGAAGGACTCCTCGGCTGAGTAGCGCGACGTAGTGCGAGGTAGTGCGGGTCTAGCGCGATGTCGCGCGACTCAGTAGTCGTCGACCCGCCGCCGCATCTGCTTCACCTGCGCCCGCCGGGCCTTGCCCTCGAGCCGCCGCCGCGTCACCCCGGCCGGCGTCTTCTTCTCCCGGCGCGGCGGAGGCGGCGGGGCGAGCGCCTCGGCGAGCGTGAACGCCATGCGGTCGCGCGCGGCCTCCCGGTTCTGCAACTGCGAGCGCTGCTCGCTGGCGGTCACCGTCAGCACACCGGCGGCCGTCAGCCGGCCGTGCAGCCGCTCCAGCGCGCGGGCCTTGAGGAACGGCGGGACGGCCTCGGTCGCGGCGAGGTCGAAGGACAGCTCCGCGCGGCTGTCGGTGGTGTTGACCCCCTGGCCGCCCGGTCCGGCCGAGCGCGAGAAGCGCCACGTCAGCTCGGCGGCCGGGATGGTCAGCTCGGCGAAGTGCCGGCCGGTGCGGGCGCTGTTGGGCACGGCGAGATAGCGGACCGTCAGCGGTCCGTTCACCCCGGTAGCGGTCTCGTCGGCCATGACCTGATGGTCTCATCCGGGCCCCCGCGCTCGATACCCGTTATCCGTCGGCGCCGCCTGCTCTATATCCGGGCCCGCATCATCAGCAGCGCCCACGCGCCTCCGAAGACCGCCAGCACCACCAGCGGATACAGCGCGAGGTTCGCCAGCGACGGCTGCGAGGCGAAGAAGTGCCCCACGGACCCGGCGGTGTGGGTCAGTGTCAGCGCCGCGAACACGACCGCCGCGAGGAACGCCGCCCCCATCCCGAACACCCACAGGCCCAGCTGCCCGAAGGTGCGGAACACCGCGCCGACGCACGCCATCACCGCCGAGATGGCCGCCATCGGCACTCCGTAGACGAGTGCCTGGGCGAAGACGTTCTCCTGGTGCAGATAAGGCAGATCGAGCAGCTGCACATGGACGAACCACCCGCCGGTCGCGCGCTCGATCCGGTCCAGGACGGTCAGCCCGACCCCGGCGATCACGGCTTCGGCCGCGACCACGAGCATCGTGGCCCGCACGAACGCCCCGCGCGTCACCGACATCGCCATGCAGAACGGGAACAGCTGATTGATCAACCACAGCTGCGTCCCGGCGCTGGAGGCGTAGAAGATGGTCGCCGCGCCAGTGTGACCACCGGAGTCGGACGCGCCACCGCCGACGACGGCGTAGATGGCCACGACCAACGTGATGGCGAGGGCGAGGCTGTACCACGGGATCGCAAACGTCTGGTTCCACTTCAGGATCTGGACGCGGACTGCCTTCGACGTCGGGTTCATTTCCGGTCCCCCTGGCTGGTGGAAAACACGATCAGGTCCTGCAACGACAGCGGCTCCACGCTGACCCCGTCGGCCGGCCGTGCGGGCCGTCGCGGGAGCGCCACCCGCAGCCGCCCGGCGAGCTCCGAGCGGTGCAGCGGCGCCACGCCCTGCGCGTAGGCGGAGACGGCCTCGGCCGACCCGGCGACCGACACGGCCTGCCCGCGCAACTCGTCGGCGTCGGCGTCGATCACCACGCGGCCGGCATCGATCAGCACCACGTGCTCCAGCAGATCGGCCACCTCATCGATGAGGTGCGTGGACAACACGATCGTGCGCGGATGCTCCGCGAAGTCCTCCAGCAGCCGGTCGTAGAAGACCTGACGCGCCACCGCGTCCAGCCCGAGGTAGGGCTCGTCGAACAGCGTGAGCGGCGCCCGCGAGGCCAGCCCGATGATAATGCCGACTGCCGAGAGCTGTCCTCGCGAGAGCTTCTTCAGCGGACGGTGGGCCGGCAGCGCGAAGTCCCGCACCAGCCGCTCGGCGAACGCCGCGTCCCACGCGTCGCACGCGATCGCGGCCGCCGCCAGCGCCTCTCGCACCTTGAAGTTCGTCGGGTACTTCAGCGACTCGCGGATGAAGCACACACGGCTGAGCACCGCACTGTTCTCTCTCGGCGGCTGCCCGAACACCTCGACCCGTCCGGACGTCGCGAACTCCTGCCCGGTGAGGATCCGCATCAGCGTGGTCTTCCCGGCCCCGTTGCGTCCCAGCAGCCCGTGGATGGAGTTCTCCTGGAACTCCAGCCCGACGCCGTCCAGCGCGGTGTGGCCGCGATAGCGCATCGTCAGATCCTCGACGAATACGGCGCTCATTCCTGCCCCCCTTTTTCGATCAGTTTCTTGACGTCCTCCGCACTCAGCCCCAGCCGCCGCGCCTCCACCAGCAACGGCTTCACGAAGTCGCGCCCGAACGCCTCCCGCCGCCGTTCCAGCACGCGCTCGCGTGCATCCGTTGCCACGAACATGCCGATGCCCCGCTTCTTGTAGAGGATCCCGTCGGTGACCAGCTGGTTGATGCCCTTGGCGGCGGTGGCCGGGTTGATGCGGTGGAAGGCGGCCAGCTCGTTGGTGGACGGCACCTGACCGTCCGCGGCCAATGAACCGTCCAGGATCGCGCCCTCGATCTGCTCGGCGATCTGCTGGAACAGCGGACGGCCGTCGTCCATCAGCGGTTCCTTGGTTCATTACTCATGTAACCAACCATGCAAGGCAGCTGTCATCGTTGTCAAGAGCAGGGGGCATCGCGCGGCGATCAAGCCGCCACGAATGAGGGGGTTGCTGCGAGAGGGTGTCAGGAAGCGGGCGTCGTCGTCTTCGCCCGGCAGGCCCTCAGCACTCGATGACGTTCACCGCAAGCCCGCCCCGAGCGGTCTCCTTGTACTTCACCGACATATCGCGCCCGGTGTCCTTCATCGTCTTGATCACCTTGTCCAGCGACACGTGATGCCGCCCATCGCCGCGCAGCGCCATCCGCGCCGCGGTGACAGCCTTCACCGCGGCCATTCCATTCCGCTCAATGCACGGAATCTGGACGAGCCCGCCGATCGGATCGCAAGTCAGCCCCAAGTTGTGCTCCATCCCGATCTCAGCGGCGTTCTCGACCTGTTCGGGAGTTCCGCCGAGCACCTCGGCCAGCCCCGCGGCGGCCATGGAACAAGCCGACCCGACCTCGCCCTGACAACCGACCTCGGCGCCGGAGATGGAGGCGTTCTCCTTGAACAGCATGCCGACCGCGCCGGCGGCCAGGAGGAAGCGGACGATGCCGTCTTCGTCGGCGTCCGGCACGAAGTTCGCGTAGTAGTGCAGCACCGCGGGGATGATGCCGGCGGCGCCGTTGGTGGGAGCGGTCACGACCCGTCCGCCGGCGGCGTTCTCCTCGTTCACCGCCATCGCCCACAGCGTGGCCCATTCGTTGGCGCGCACCTCGCGGTTGCCCTCGGCCCGCAGTGTGCGCGCGAAGCCGGGAGCCCGCCGCCGTACCTTCAGCCCGCCCGGCAGGATGCCCTCGGTCGCGACGCCGCTCGCGACGCACTCGCGCATCACGCGCCAGATCTCCAGCAGGCCCGCGCGCACCTCGCTCGCGGTGCGCCACGCCAGCTCGTTCTCCAGCATCAGACCACTGACGCTGAAGCCGGTCTGCGTGGTCAGCTCCAGTAACTCCGCGCCGGTGCGGAACGGGTATTTGAGCACTGTGTCGTCCAACACGACCCGATCGGCGCCGACCGCGTCCTCGTCGACGACGAACCCGCCGCCGACCGAGTAATACGTCTTCGCCAGTAGCAGCTCACCATGCTCGTCATACGCGAACAGCTGCATCCCGTTGGAGTGGTACGGCAGCGCCTTGCGCCGGTGCAGCACCAGATCCCGGTCCTCGCTGAAGGCGATCTCGGCCGCCGCGCCGTTCTCCGCGCCCAGCAGCCGCAGCCGGCCGCTCTCGCGGATCCGCGCCAGGTCCGGCTCCACGCCCCGGACGTCCACCGTGGCGGGCAGCTGCCCTTCCAGCCCCAGCAGCACCGCCTTCGGCGTGCCGTGGCCGTGGCCGGTGGCACCCAGCGAGCCGAACAGCTCCGCGCGCACCCGCGCCACCTTGGGCAGCAGGTCCTCGTGGGCCAGGCGCTTGGCGAACATCCGGGCCGCCCGCATCGGGCCGACGGTGTGCGAGCTCGACGGGCCGATGCCGATCGAGAACAGGTCGAAAACGCTGACCGCCATGAGTTGGGGTGCCTCTCACGCCATTGTGTTGAGGATGCGCCGGAATGCCGACCTCCTGAGGGTATCAACCGCAGGTGACCGGCATTCCTATCCGCAAATCCCGCAGATCCCGTATATCCCCGCTATGTGGGGCGCTACTCCGTCCGCAACGCCACCGCGCTGCGCGACCGGGCCGCCCACCCGGCCGGCAACAACGCGCCGAGCAGCGCGATCACGATCCCGCCCGCCAGCAGCGGACCCACCAGCCCCGGCGTGTAGGAGTGCGTCACGCTCGGCGGCAGATGCATGCCCACCGCGTTCTGCATCGGATCCAGCGTCAGCCGCTCCACCGCCGCGCCGATCGGCACCCCGATGAGCCCCGCGACCAGCCCGGTGAGCGCCACCGAGGTCATGACCATGGCGATGGTTTGCTTCGGCGTCATACCCAACGCCTTGAAGATCCCCAAATCGTGAATCCGCTCGCGAGTGTCCTGCACCACAGTGTTCAGCACGCCGAGCGCCGCCACCGTCACCAGCATCAGGGTGAGGGTGGCCACCAGCGCGCTCATGACCATCACCACGTCGGACTTGTGGCCGTTCATGGTGTGGTCCGCAGTCGCGTGCAGCGGGCTCAGCGCCGCCTCGGCGGAGGCCGACCAGGCCACGCCGTCGGCGTTCGGTGCCAGTTGCACGTTGAACTGGTCGATGTGCGGGACCAGGCCGGCGGCGGTGAACGAGGAGGCGTCGGTGGCGATGATGTCGCCACCGTCGTGCGTGTCGAAATCGATGCCGACGATCTTCAGCGGCGCCGGCTTGCCGTCCTGCACGACCGTCACCGTGTCGCCGACGTGGATCCCGGCCGAGGTCGACAGCCGATCGCCGACCACGGCTTCGCCCGGAGCGGAGTACCAGCGGCCCGCGATCAGCTCCAGGCCGGTCCATGACAAGTCGCCGTAGACGGTGTCGACTTCGGTCCGTGAGGGAGTCCCGATCACCGTCGATCCGCTGTCACCCCAGCCGAAGGCAGCCCGCGTTCCGGGCACCGAGGCGATCGCGGCGGCGACCTTGGCGGCGTCCAGGTGTCTCGCGCGCGGGTCGTCCGGGCCGTAGACGGCTGCCGGAGGGCCGTCGAGATCGCCGCGTCCGCTGGGGACCACGACCAGCGACCCGGCGTTGAACCCGCCTGACCGCTGGTCCTGGAAGTGGGCGAACGCGGTCTCCAACCCCATCGCGAACGTGGCGCTGACCGCCCCGAACAGCACCGCGGCGCCGACCAGCGCGGCCCGGGCCGGCCGGGCGAACGGCTGGGCCAGCCCCAGCGACATCGGCCGGGGCAGCGGCAGCCGGGCGGCCAGGCGCTGGGCGGCGCGGCCGCGCTCGGCCTTCGGGGCGCGGCCGACCACCAGGGTCTGCGCCGCCGGCAGCCGTCCGGCCCGCAGTGCCGGGATCAGCGCTGTGACGCCGACGATCGCCAGCGTTCCCACCGGGACCAGCACGCTGACCCACACCGGCAGGTCGGTGCCGGCCGAGCCGACTTCGTGGCTGGTGCCGTCCAGCACCGGTAGCGCCAACAGGTTGCCGAATACGGTCCCGGCCACCACGCCGAACGTCGCCGGTATCAGGGCTTGCGCGGCATACGCCCGCGCCACCTGCGACGGCGTGAAGCCGAGCGCCTTCAAGATCCCGATCCGCCGCATCGCCGACACCACCGCGCCGCTGACCACGATCGCGATGATCAGCACCGAAAGGAACAGGCCGAGGACGCCGAAGACGATCAGGAACGGGACGAAGGCCTTGGCGTTGCCGGTGGCCTGCCGCTTCTCCGTCAGATACGACCGCGCGCCCTCGACCGCGCCGGGCGGCACCGCGGTGGTGACCGCCTGCTTGTCGGCGGTGAGTTCGGCGTCGGTTCCGGCGTGCGCGAACCGGTAGAGCATCTGCGAATCGGCCTGGACTCCGGCGGCGGTGAGCCTGGCGAAGCCGTCGCCGGTGACGAAGCCGGTCGCCGTCTCGGTCAGCGAGTCCGCCCGGCCGACGACGGTGAAGGCGGGCTTGCCGGGCAGTTCGCTGAAGACCATGGACTTGCCGTCGCAATCCGCTGGCCAGCTCGACAGCGCGATCTCGCCGCCGTTCGTCGGCCAACGGCCATCGATGAGCACCAGCTGGTCCATCGGCGAGTGCGCCGGATCCGGCCGGGTGGTGATGGCCGCGGGCGGTGTCCGGCTCCCGGCGAACGGCAGGCCCGGGCCCATGGTGGCAGTGCAGTCCGGACCGATGGTGGCGGTCAGGTTGGCGGTGATCGGGTACGGCCCGGCCGACTCGGTGACCCCGGAGACGTGCGCGGTCGCGGCGGCCTGGGCGGCGCTCGCCTTGGTCCCGTCGAACTGCACGGCCAGGTGCGCGGCGTGGCGGCTGGCGAAGGCGTGGTCGAACGGAGCCTGCACGACCGTCAGCAGCCCCAGCGACAGCACGGAGGAGGTCACGGCGGCAAGGGTTGTCAGGGCCATGACGAAGGACTGCACGCGGCGCCGGCCCACGCCGGAGCGCACGACCTTGCCCAGCGCGCTCACCGGCTCGCCGCCAGGAGCAGGCGGGCGACGGCGTGGAAGACCGCCTCGAAAGCTCGGCGAGTAAGTGGTTTGCGCAGGGTCATCGGACCGCTCCGGCCGGGCCGCCGACGGTGTTGTCGGCCAGCGGTGCGGACCCCCGCACCGCACCGCCGGCCACGTCCCGTGCCACCGCGCCGTCCACCAGCTCGATCGTGCGATGCGCGGTGCTCGCGGCCAGCTCCACATCGTGCGTCACCAACAGGACGGTCTGCCCCTCGGCGTTCAAATCCAGTAGCAGCTGCCGCACATCGGCCGCCGACCGCGAGTCCAGCGCCCCGGTCGGCTCGTCGGCCAGCAGCAGCGCCGGCCGGTTCATCAGTGCCCGGGCCACGGCCACGCGCTGCCGTTCGCCGCCGGACAGCCGCTGCGGGTAGGACTTGGCGTGCCGGTCGATGCCGAGCGAGCCGAGCAGGTCCCCGGCCCGGCGCCGGGCCTCGGCCCTGCCCATGCCGGCGAGCTGCGCCGGTACCAGGATGTTGTCGAGCACGGTCAGGTCGTCCAGAAGGTTGAAGAACTGGAAGACCATGCCGATCGACGCCCGGCGGAAGCGGGCCGAGCCGGCCTCCCCGAGCCGGTCCACCCGGGTCCCGTCGACCAGGACGGACCCGCTGCTCGGCCGGTCCAGGCCGGCGATCAGGTTCAGCAGCGTGGACTTGCCGCTGCCGGAGTGGCCCAGGACCGCCAGGCACTCCCCGGCGGCCACGGTCAGCGTCACCCCGGCCAGTGCGGGCGGTCCGCTGTCGTATTTCTTCGTCGCATCGCGTATATCGATCATCGGCGCATCCGTCATGGTAGGAAGCTACGGACGGACCACGACCGGTCGCGTCGGCCCGGGTCATGAAACCTCGTACATCGCTGAGCCGATAAGGCGGCCGCCTCATCCTGGGGATGTATCCCGCGGGTGTACACCGGTGAGCTGAGCGGAGGATGACCGCGGTTCCGCGTTCTTGCGACAC
>JAEKKI010000064.1 GCA_019510485.1 Catenulisporales bacterium | reverse complement strand
ACGCCGGGGCGGGCACCAGCAGTAGATCAGTACATGACATGGCGAAAGCGCGGGACCCCAACGGACTCCCGCGCTTCGTCATCGGACCAGCACGCCTCAGCGCAGCGTCACCTGCCGGCTCACCAGACCGGCCCGCGCGCGCCGCTCCTCGTTGCTCAGCGGGCTCTCGTCGGCCAGCGCCTCGGCCAGCCGCTCCGCGAACTCGGCCGCCGGCTTCTCGATCTCCGCGGCCTCCATCTCCTTCGGCAGGTCCCAGACCGGCCGGAAGGCGCCGACGTAGCGGGTGCCCTCGCCCAGGCCCGACTGCTTGGCGGCGTGCAGGCGCGCCAGCGCGTCCATCAGCTTCTCCTCCTCGTGCGGCATCACCCAGCGCAGGTGTCCCTTCTCGCGGATGCGCGTCCAGTACGCGGAGGGGACGGACTCCAGCTTCTTGGTCGGATACGCCGCGGCGTTGGCGTGCTCCAGCGACAGCTGGGCCTCGGCGGAGACGTCGGCACCGTCGATGATCCAGAAGCCGAAGTCGTCGTGGACGGTGATGTCCAGTCCCTCGGCCGAGGTGTCCAGCAGGTCGCGCAGCCGCGGGCCGTCCGGGCTCGGCGCGGCGGAGTCCACGACGGTGCCGGGCGTGCTGTCCAGGGCCCGCAGGAGCGCGTCGGCCAGGTCCCGGTCCGGGTCGCCGGAGGTGGCCAGGGTCTGGAGCGCCAGCATGATCTCGCCGGTGTCGCGGTGCACCGCCGGGGCCGCCATCGGCAGCACGGTGGCCAGCGTGATCTTGCGGTCGGCGTGCTCGCCGACCAGCTTCAGCGGCGCGGTGGCGGCCGGGACCAGCTCGCGCATCGCGACGATGTCGGTCTCCCCCGGCAGCCCCTCGAAGGGCCGCTTGCTCGCGGTGGTCGCGGCGGCCTGCTGCTGGGCCGCGGCGGCGGCCTCGCGGCCGTGGCAGGCCTTGTAGCGGCGGCCGGACCCGCACGGGCAGGCCTCGCGCGCGCCGACGACCGGGATGTCGCCGTCCAGGACCTTCGCGGGACCGGCCTTCGCTGTCCTGCTCGACTTCTTGCCCATGCCTGCCGGTCCTTCCTGCCCTGAGGTACTTGCTGCTTCGGCGCCAGCCTAGTCCGCCCGGAGGGTGAGACGAGCCGGTGACACCCTGGTTCCCACCCTGCTACTGTGCGGTCATGCGCTCATACCAGAACTCCCACCAACAGCAGTGGTGGCGGTCCGCCCTCGGCGGACCCCGGTAGCAGCGCACGACGCTTTCGAACCGGCCGCCTTCCAGAGGCGGCCGGTTCTGGTTTGGAGAAGAACTCTCCAGAACTCCCGGTGAGCCTCCGGCAAGCGGCCTCGTATCTGAGAGGCATTGCAGTGTCACAGCCACAGGCACACCAGGACGATCCGATGCACCTGACGCGGCTTCCCGAAGGACCGTTCGCGCTGATCCGGCGCGGCGCCGAGGCGGAGGTGGACCTGCTCACCGGGGACGCCTTCGAGCAGTTCCCGACGCTGGCCGATCTCCCGACCGAGGACGCGGGCACGCTCCTCGCGCTCGTCCCCTACCGGCAGCTGACCGAACGTGGTGAGGAGTGCCACGACGACCACGCGCCGCTGCTGGCGCTGCGGGTGTCGGGGCGGTCGCGGCTGCCCGTCGAGGCGTTGCCGGCCGCGGTGGTTCCGGTGTTGCGCGACGGCGCCTTCGACGTGGACGACGAGGCATACGGCGTCTCGGTGAAGCGGGTGCTGGACGAGGAGATCGGCGCGGGTGAGGGTTCGAACTTCGTGCTGCGGCGGACTTTCGTCGGGCACTGTGATGCTAAAGCCGATGGTGCTCGGCAGACGGCCTATGGAGCGTTTCGCGCGTTGTTGGAGCGTGAGCGGAACGCCTATTGGACGTTCCTGATCGACACCGGCCGAGGGCTGGTGGTCGGCGCGACGCCGGAGCGGCACGTGTCGCTGGCCGACGGCGTCGCGGTGATGAACCCGATCAGCGGGACGCTGCGCGAGCCGCCGGCCACCGCCTCGCGGGAGCGCGTGGTGGAGTTCCTGGGCGACGCCAAGGAACGCGACGAGCTGGCGATGGTCGTGGACGAGGAGCTGAAGATGCTGGCCGAGGTCGGGGACCTCGGCGGCCGGGTGCGCGGGCCGTTCCTGAAGGAGATGACGAACCTCGCGCACACCGAGTACTACATCGAGGCGCGGACGACGATGGACCCGCGCTTGATCCTTCGGACCACGATGTTCGCGCCGACCGCGACCGGTTCCCCGATCCGCAACGCGTTCCGGGTGATCAAGCGGCACGAGCGCGGCGGGCGCGGCTACTACGCGGGTGTCGCGGCGCTCATCGAGCAAGACGCCGCGGGCGCGCCGATCATGGACGCGCCTTTGCTGCTGCGGGTGGCGTATGTGGATTACGACGGTACGGTGCGGGTGCCAGTAGGGGCGACGCTGGTGCGGGGGTCGGATCCGTATGAAGAGGTCCGGGAGACCTATGCGAAGGCTGCGGGCGTGCTGCGGGCGTTCGGGGTCGATTACGGGACGGGTTCTCCGGGAGCGGGTTCCGCTGCGCCGGACCCGGCTCTGAGCGATCTCGACGTCCATGACGCGGCCGCTGACTACGACGCTGCGAGTCCTCGGGCTCGGGCCTCGGTGCACGCGGGACGTACGGCTCCCTGGTCCGAAGATCCGGAGATCGCCACGCTGCTGGCCGCGCGGAACCAGGGCCTGTCGCCGTTCTGGCTGACCGAGCACGAGCCGGCGGACGTGGCCGACCCGGCCCTGGCCGGACGCAGCGTCCTGATCGTCGACAACGAAGACGCCTTCACGTCGATGCTCGCCGTCGAGTTGCGCGCGCTCGGGATGGACACGATCCGGGTCGCCCATGACGAGGTGCCGGACCTCGGCGCCTTCGACCTGATCCTGCTCGGGCCCGGTCCCGGCGATCCGCGCGATGTGGCCACGCCTCGGATCCGCGCGGTACGGGAGTTGGCGAAGCGGCTCATCGACCTGCGCAAGCCGACCCTCGGCCTGTGCCTCGGCCACCAGGCGCTGGCCGCCGGACTGGGGTTGGAACTGGTGCGGCTGCCCACCCCGATGCAGGGCACACAGGTGGAGCTGGACCTGTTCGGCAGCACCGAGCGCGTGGCGTTCTACAACTCCTACGCCGCCCGGCTGCCGGAGTACCTGGTGCTGGAAACGGTGCCGATCCCCGAGACCGGACTGGCGGCGGCGCTGCGCGGGCCGTCGTTCACCGGCCTGCAGTTCCACCCCGAGTCCGTGCTCACGATGAACGGGCTCGGCATCCTCGGACGCGAGATCCGGCGCTTGCTGGAGCGTTGAAGGGACGGCGGGTCAGCTCCCTGCCGTATGCCCCGGTCATCCGCGTCCAGGCGGATGCCGGGGCACTCAAACGGAAGCGTTGCCAGATCAACTCGCTCCGGCCATCCGCACTCCTGTCGGATACCGCGGCACCCACGCGGTATCGGAGCCGGCCGGCCCGGCGGCCGAGTCGCCTTCGCGTCCGCCGCGGCCCCGGCCCAGGCGAGCGCCGCCGAGCCAGGCTCCGCGCAGCCCGCGAGTGCGTCCGGTGTTGTCCGTGTCCCCGGCGTGCCCAAGGCCCAGCCGGCGCCACCAGCGGCGCGGCGGGTCCGACGGGGGCGGAGGCGCGGCGGCGTGCCGGGCGTGCAGGCGGACCGCCGCCCACACCGTCTTCGGTTCGCCGGCGGCGTTCGCGCGTGGCGGCGCGTCCCCGACCGGGCACGGCTCGACGCCCCAGGCGTCGGCCAACAGCCCCACGATGCCGAGTCCGCGGCCGTCGACCGCGGACTCGTCGACTTCGTCGAGGTCCGCTGCTCGCAGATTGATGTCCTCCGCGAAGGAGGCCATATTGTCCTCAGGACTCTGACGTCCCCCGTCCGTCACCGCTATCCGCAAGACCCTGTTGTCCTCCATCCACCACGCGACCCGGATGGTGCCGCCGGACAGCGGCAGCGCGTGCCGTAAGGCGTTGCTCACGAGTTCCGAGAGGATCAGGACCGCGTCGTCCGCGGCCGGTGGCGCGATGCGCATACGCTGTAGGGCGTTGCACAGCGCATGGCGGGCTGCGCCAACGCTCTCAGGTGTATGCGGGAACTCCGTCCCGCTGACGGATCCCGCCGGCCGCTGCGCCTGCCCGCGCCCGACCGTTTCGGATATCTCCGCCGAATCCCGGGGACTCTCCGGTTTTACCGACATGACGACCCCCACGGCTCCCTCCCTGCCGACGAGGAGCTACTCGCGGTAGATGCCCGGTTCGTCCGTGGAGAAAACTGGTACGCGGGGGTGAATCAGGGTTCACCCCGAAGACGTGGAGGCCCGCCGGCCGCGCGCGCTCTCGGCGCCGTCCCGGCCCAGCCTGGCCAGCACCGCTTTGGGCCGGTTGGAGATGATCGCGTCCACTCCGAGCTCGACGCAGAGGTCGATATCCGAGGCTTGATCCACTGTCCAGACGTGGACGCGGTTTCCCATGGAATGTGCGCGCTCCACATATTCCGGATGTGTTCGCAGAATATGGATTCCGGGCCCTGCGATACGCGCACCTCGCGGAAGCGTCCCGTCCCGGAAGCGCAATGGCACACCGAACCGGTCCAGCAGCGCCACCAGGTGCTCCTCGACCAGGCCGGCGTAGCGGGTCGGGTGCTTGGTCTCGATCGCCATCTCCACCGGCCGCGGGTGCTCCACGACCAGTTCCAGCAGCCGCTCCAGGGTGAGCACCCGGTGCGCGCCCTCACGGCGCAGGTCGGGGTACTCGACGTAGCCGACGTGCGCTGTGTCTTGCCCCCGGGCATTGGACTCCAGCCGCTTCCACGAGCCGAAGTCCAGCTGCCGAAGCTGCGCCAGCTCCAGGGTGGAGACCACGCCGCGACCGTTGGAGGTGCGGTTCACCCGGCGGTCGTGGACGCACACCAGCTGCATGTCGACGGTGAGTCGGACGTCGCACTCCAGGCCGTCGGCGCCTTGCAGGAGCGCGGCCTCGTAGGCGGCCAGGGTGTGCTCCGGCACGTCCTCGGAGGCGCCGCGGTGGGCGATCACGGGGATGTCCGCGGCGTTCCGGCGGGGCAGCGGCGGGCCGGAGGCGCCGGTGTGGGTCTCGGAGTGGTTCCGCGTGGCCGCCACCGGTTCGGAGCGGCGCGACCCTGAGTGCCGCGGCTCGGTGGGGCGCGGCTCAGGGCGGCGCAGTGCTTGCACACCCCTGATCCTTCCAGATTTCTGGCGCCGCACAGCCGATCGGGCCCCCTGTGACCTCGCTATTCAGCGGGGTTTCACCGAGGCTTCAAGATCAGGCCACACTCCTTGTCCAGCGGTGGGGGTGGTTGTCGTATGGTCGTACCGACGGACCAACCGCAGATCGCTCCGCGATCACCCACTTCAGGGGGACGAATGAGCCAGCAGCCCTACGGACAGCCCGGTTTCCAGCAGCCGCCGCCACAGCAGCAGCAGTACGCTCCGCCGCCGCAGCAGAACTTCAATCAGAACTTCCTCTGCGTCACCACGAACGACATCCCGGGCTTCCGTATCGACCACGTCTACGGTGAGGTCTTCGGGTTGACCGTGCGCAGCCGCAACGCCTTCAGCCAGATGGGGGCCGGGCTGAAGTCGATGTTCGGCGGCGAGCTCAAGGGCATGACCAAGGCGCTGGTCGACAGCCGGAACGAGGTCATGCAGCGGATGATCCAGGAGGCGCTGAACCGCGGCGCCAACGCGATCGTCGGCATGCGTTTCGACACCTCGGAGATGGGCGACGTCTGGACCGAGATCTGCGCCTACGGGACCGCGGTGACCATCAGCCGGCTCGGCTGACGGCGCGGCTGACGGCACGCGATGCGTCTGCCCGGGCGCGGATCCCCGCCGGCCGTTCCGCCGCGGGGTCCGCGCTCGACGCGTGTCCCACTCCCGGCGGATATCGTGGCCCGGTGATCCGACGTGCGCTGACCGCCCTGGCCGCGGCCGCCGGCGCGGAGCTGTGCTGCGTCGCCGGCAGCGTGTTCCGCGTGGTGCGGCTGATCGCGCACGTCGACGGGGTGTCGGTGTGGACGGTGCTCAACTCGCGCCGCAACCTGGCGCTGAGCACCTGGCAGGCCGGCCTCGGCGGACGCGACCAGTTGATCTTCGCCGCGGTCCCGGTGGCCGCGGCCGCCGCTTTCTTGGCCGCGCCGTTTCTGCACCCGCGCCTGCGACGTCTCCTCGACCCCCTCCTGACCTGGCCGGCGTCCCGGATCCGAGCCGCGCTCGCAGCGCGCACCGCGCGTAGGGGATAATCAGCGACCATGGCCGAGCTCGTCTTCTTCACCGGAACCATGGACAGCGGCAAGTCGACACTCGCCTTGCAGCTCGACCACAACCACAACGCACGCGGCCGCTCCGGCCTCATCTTCACCCGCGACGACCGGGCCGGCAGCTCCATCATCTCCAGCCGGCTGGGCCTGAAGGCCGCCGCGGTCGAGGTCGAGAACGGCACCGACCTGCTCAACCACGTCGTGCAGCTGATGTCGGCCGGCGGCAAGGTGGACTACGTCGTAGCCGACGAGGCGCAGTTCTACACCGAGGACCACATCGAGCAGCTGGCCCGCATGGTCGACGAGCTGTCCATCGACGTCTACGCCTTCGGCATCACCACCGACTTCCGCACCCGCCTGTTCCCCGGCAGCAAGCGCCTGATCGAACTCGCGGACCGCATCGAGGTCCTCCAGGTCCAGACCCTGTGCTGGTGCGGAGCCCGCGCCACCCACAACGCCCGCACCGTCCGCGGCGAGATGGTGCTGGAAGGCGAGCAGGTGGTGGTCGGCGACACCGCCGCCGAGGACGAGATCGGGTATGAGGTGTTGTGCCGCCGCCACCACCGCCGGCGCCTGACCGCGGCCCGCTCCAACTCCGCGACGCTGAGCCCGGACACCCTGCCGTTCGGCGCTGCCTGACCCGACCGGTTCGGTTATGAGAGACTGCTGCCTCACGGGCGTCCTCTGGTGCGCCCGAGGAGGATTTGCCTAGCGGCCGAAGGCGTTGGTCTTGAAAACCAAAGTGGTGATGAGCCACCGTGGGTTCGAATCCCACATCCTCCGCGGGCACCGGGCTTTTAACCCGCACTGAATCGGGGAGCCTGATTCAAGTCGGCGCCGCCGCGCCGTTCCGGCGCGGCGAGCCTTGCCGTATGTATATGCAACTCCAGTTACCATAACTCCAGCGACCATACATCGGTCGAGGTCTGGAGGTCATGCCGTGACACTTGCGAAGCCTGCCCAGCTCAGCGGCCGGGACCGGGAGTGGAGAGCGGTCACCCGGTTCGTCGAGAACCCGGATCCCGGCGCGAAGCTGGGACTGGTCTACGGCCGTCGCCGCCAGGGCAAGACGTTCCTGCTCGATCTGTTGGCGGAGACCACGGGCGGGTTCATGTTCACAGCAGTCCAGCAATCCAGTACGCAGAACCTGCGGATGCTTGGCGCCGCCTACGCCCGCTACCTCGGCCTGAACGATCCGGTGCAGTTCGTCGACTGGCAGGCGGCCGTCGAGGCGCTCCTGCGGCTGGGCGAGCGGCGGGGGGAGCCGACGGTGGTGGTGTTGGACGAGTTCCCCTTCCTACTGGACGGCGAACCGGCGCTGCCGTCGTTGATTCAGATCGGGATTGGACCCGGGAGTCGGGCGTTCGGCAACGGGCACACCCGTCTGGTCCTGTGCGGCAGCGCTCTGACGACCATGCAGCGACTGCTGTTGGGAACCGCGCCGTTGCGCGGACGCGCGCTGATGGAACTGGTCATGCCGCCGTTCGGCTACCGAGAGGCAGCAGACTTCTGGGGACTTTCAGACGATCCCGACCTGGCATTCAAAGTCAACGCGCTGGTCGGCGGGACACCGGCCTATAAGGCGATGAGCGGCGGCACCCCCGAAGCGGCAACGTTGGACGAATGGGTCGCGGGCGGCCTGCTGGACCCGGCATCGGCGATCTTCCGAGAAGGAAACGTGCTGCTGTACGAGCAGCCCGAGATCGCCGATCCCGCCTTGTATTTCTCGGTACTGGGCGCGATCGCGGACGGTGCGGCCAAGCGCAGCGAGATCGCTGGGCTTCTCGGCCGTCCGGACGCGGCACTGAGCCATCCGCTGGCCGTGCTACAGGAACTGCGGCTGATCGCGAAGGTTGAAGACGCCTTGCGACCCCGCCGCCCGATCTACCAGCTGACCGAACCGATCATCCGCTTCCAGCAGTTGATCATCCGGCCGAGGGAGGCGACACTGGCCGCTCGCGGCGGCGCGCGAGTATGGCAGACAGTCACCGACACCGTCACCTCCAAGATCTACGGTCCTCACTTTGAGGACCTGGCCCGCGAGTGGATGCTTCTCCACGCCGCACCCGAAACCGTCGGCGGCACGGCGACCGCGGTGAGCCCGGCGACGATCGCCTGCCCGGAACACAAAACCGGCCACGAGATCGACGTGGTCGTGCAGGAGGACCTGCCCCACGAGCCGACACGGCTGCTGGCGATCGGCGAGGCGAAGGCGACGGGGAAACCCGTCGGCGACGGCGAGCTCGTCCGCCTGGAGCATCTGCGGGATTTGCTGCCCTCCGACAAGGCTGCGGACCGGGTCAAAGTCGTGCTCTTCTCACGCAGTGGCTTCACCAGGGAACTTCGGCAGAGCATTGCGAGCCGAGAAGACGTCGACCTCGTCGACCTCGACCGCCTCTACCGCGGTGACTGAACCGTCGGACCATACGCGTGCTGCAACAGGCTCCGGAGCTGACTCGGGCAAGGCGGACCTCGCGAAACCGGCCGCGAAGATCCACAGCGGCGCCAATGTCGCACAGAACAGACTTATCACCAGATGCTTCGTGACTTCGTTGCCTTCCCCGAAGACGGCGGTCAGGTACTGGATCACCGAGCTTGCGGCAAGGACCAGGGCGACGGTGGCGAACGAGTGGCGTAGTGTGCCTTTTTCACTGCGCCGGCGGAAGACAGCCGCTCCCACGAAGCAAGCAGTCCAGTACGCCAGAATGCCGCCGAAGCCGATCCAGGCAAAATGGTGGGCCACCCAGGATATGACGGCCACGCGGTGGTCCTCGCGCTGGCTTCTGCCTTGGCTATCGGCTTTGGTGTAATCGCCGATGTAGTAGCCCGTGCGAAACATCCTCAAGAAGGGGCCGGATCCGCTGGCCAGCACACGGGCCGTGAGGCGGGGATGCGTCGCGAGGTAGCCGCCGATGCGCGGGAGGGTGACCCGCGAGGCGTCGAACGCGGGGTCCTGTTGGATGGGATGCTCGGACCAGATGCTGGTACCGCTATAACTCCCGAACGAACGCGGCAGTCCGAGTCCCGTGGCCACCGTGCCGGGGTCGTCCGACAGCGGCATGAGGGCCATCGTCAGCTCGTTCCGCGTGTTCGTCTGCTGGTCGTGCGGACCGCCTCCGAACGCTCCGCCCTGCCACATGGCCATGCCCAGGAGCGAGGCGACGGCGAGCATGGGGATGACGCGCGAACGACGTCCACCGCTCAGCCGGCCCCACTCCATCTTCCGGACGGCGAAGAAGGCGCCGAGCGGGACCACCAGAGTCAGGGTCTCGACCTTTGCACCGACGGCGAACAGTGCGCTCAGCCAGGCGATCACGTATGCGGCGTGCTGCGCAGGGCCCTTGGTCATCGCGGCAACGCCGGCGACGGCGAATACTGCGAGACCCCAGAGCGCAGCGGTTTCGGTATAGGGAGAGTTCGCATAGTCGGCGAACGTCGCCTCGGCAAGGATCAGGAACAGCGCTCCGAGAACGACGGCTCGCGGCACAATACGCAACCCTCGCACCAGCCGGGCGGCACCCCAGACTACGAAGCCGGCTATAAGGCAGTACTCAACAGCCAGCTCGCGCAAATCGACAGCACCGGAGAGACCGAGTACGTACTTGTGGATTTCCGCCGCGAGCCACGCGGGAACGACCATTGTGGACGGATACGGTTCGCAGTGGTGACCCGGCCTCACAGACGGATATGTCTCGACCACATAGCGCCAAAACGGAACGGCGGCGTCGTGGACGACCCGCGCGTCCGCGCCGACCAGGCATAGCAACCGAGATCCGTCGTTGTTGTCGGCCATACCCACCGGCACCGGCACCAGCAGCCGTACGGCCATCAGCACGGCCGCGGTGACGCCCAGCCCGAGCGGACTGATGGCAGGCCTCAGATATCGAGTTTTGATCGCTGCCCCTCCCGCGAGACCCGTATCTCGGGTCTCTACGGGATAGAGCCACAGCAGCAGCCATTACCGTTGCAGTTGCCGGCAGGCGGAAATACGTCAGCGCGGAGTCAGAACGCAGAACTCGTTGCCCTCCGGGTCGGCGAGGACGTTCCAGGAAACGTCGCCCTGCCCGAGGTCGACGTCCGTGGCGCCAAGAGCCCGCAGCCGGGACACCTCCGCTTCCTGATCATCGCCGGTATAAGGCAACAAGTCGAGATGAATGCGGCTCCGCACGATCTCCGCGCCGGACGTGCGGCGGAACTCCAGATACGGCCCGACACCCTGGGCAGAGCGCAGCATCGCGCGATCGTCGGTCAGCTCGTGCAAGGTCCAGTCCATCGCCCCGTCCCAGAACCGGGCCAGGGCGCGCGGGTCCGCGCAGTCGACCACCACCGCGGCGATCGGGCCGGTGTCCTGGTAGATCGATCGGGGTTCCAGCACGGAGAACACGTTGCCCTCCGGGTCGGCCAGGGCGGTCCACGGCACGTCGCCCTGGCCGACGTCGGCGTCCGTGGCCCCGAGCTCCTTCAGGTGTGCGACCAGTTCCGTGTGGTGGGCCGCGGAGGTCGTGGCGAGTTCGAGGTGCGTACGGTACTTCACCGTTTCGGGGTCCGGAACGGTGACGAGATCGATGCAGACGGCTGCCGGATCCGGCCAGACGACGCCCTTGGGTACCAGGTTGGTCACGCCGGGCCCCTCGCTGGAGGTCTCCCAGTCGAGCGCCTGCGCCCAAAACCGGCCGAGCGCCGAGTCATCCCCGGCCTTGAAGTTCACCTGGACAAGTCGTAGTGGCATGTCGACGATCATATGCACAGGCGGATGAGCCGAGATCGGCAAGGCCCTGAGTCAGCCACCGAGCGCCGCGGCATCCGCCTTCGCCGTCGCAAGATCCTGAGTCACCGTCGCGGCGGCCGCGTCGAGCGCCGTCTGCGTGACCGCTCCCTGCTGGAAATCCGCCGCCGCCGCGACCCAGTCCCCCAGATCCGCCTTGACCTTCGCCATATCGCGCGACCACTTGTCCAGCACACTGGGCGAATGGCCGCCATAGGCCGCGGCGGCCCGGCTGGCGGCTTCCACGAACGTCGTGTCGGCCTCGGGGTTCGGCGACATGCGGTACTTCGAGAACGCCGCTGCCGGGGACTTCGGGTCGCTGAACGCCCGGCCATAGGCAACGGCGTCCGCATAGCGCGTGTGGCCGACGATCTTCTGTCCGGTCGCCAGCAGGTCCGAGTAATGCTGAACCGATGCCAGCAACACCTGTTGTGCTTTCAAGGGGTCCTTGCCGCTGGCCCCACCGGCAGTACCGCCGGCGTTGACGTCGCCGGCGTGAGAGCCGTCGGCCGGCCC
Organism: Catenulisporales bacterium; assembly: GCA_019510485.1. Classification (GTDB taxonomy): domain Bacteria; phylum Actinomycetota; class Actinomycetes; order Streptomycetales; family Catenulisporaceae; genus Catenulispora. Next base: position 8,977 of record JAEKKI010000064.1, on the reverse strand, counting down.
CGACGCCTTCGGCGAATCACCGTCGAAGCCACCCAGCGCGGCGATCGTGGCCAGCACCACCATCACGACCGCTATGCCCGACAACAGCATCAGCCCCTGCCGCTGGCTCATCCCCAGCACCCGCCGCAGCGGCCGGCTGCGGCGGCCCAGCCCGGGGGTCCAGTCAATCTTCGGCACCCTGGCAAGCTATCGCCGATCGCGGGTCGTCCACCAGCGCGGCGAGCCTTAATCAAAGGACATGGAAAGGGCCGGCACCGAGACGCGCCCGCCCCCTTCACCTTCGCTTCAGCCAACCGGTACAACCTCTGGCGCCATGACCGATAGCCCGCGACTCCCCAAAGGAGTCTGGATCAACACCTCGCTCGCCGTGGTCGTGGCCGCCGGCGGTGCGGGCGCCTGGGTCCTGCTCGGCGACTCCTCGCCCAGCAAGGCCGCCACCGGCCGGACCGTGGCGGTGCAGCGCGGCGACGTCACCGCCCAGGTCTCCGCCTCGGGCAACGTGACACTGCCCACCGAGGACGACCTCGCCTTCACCGCCTCGGGCACAGTGACCGAGGTCGACGTGAAGGCCGGGGACCACGTGAAGGCCGGGCAGGTGCTGGCCAAGATCGATCCGACCCAGGCGAACCAGCAGTTGACCGCGGCCCAAGCGCAGCTCACGACCGCGCAGGCGCAGCTGACGAAGCTGCAGCAGGGGCAGACGCCGCAGCAGGCGGCGTTGAGCGCGCAGCAGCTGAAGTCCGCCGGCGACAGCCTGGCCGCGGCCAAGACCGCGTACGCCGACGCGCAGAACAGCATCAGCGTCGATGCCTCGAACCTGCAGACCGCAGTGAACACCGCGAAGAGCACGCTCAGCGCCGACCAGGCGACGCAGGCCGCCGACTGCGCTGCGCCGGCCAAGGCGACGTGCGCGGCCGACGGCAACAAGGTGACGCAGGACCAGAACGCGCTGACCCAGGCCGAGAACGCGCAGAAGACCGGCGCGCAGAAGGACACCCAGTCCCTGCACCAGGCACAGAACTCGCTGACGCAGGCGCAGAACTCTTACAACACCGCCGTGGACCAGCAGGCGGTCTCCACCGCGCCGGCCACCCCGGACCAGCTGGCGCAGGCCAACCAGGCCATCGTCACCGCCCAGAACGCGGTCGCCGGCGCGCAGAAGGCGGTGGCCGGCACCACCATCACCGCGCCGCAGGCCGGCACGGTGCTGTCGGTGGGCGGCACGGTCGGGGACGTGGTGAGCGCCGGGGCGGCGGCTAGTTCGTCGGCGCCCGCTTCGTCGTCCGCGTCGGGCTCTTCCGGAGGTGCCTCAGGAGGTTCCTCGGGCGGCGCCTCCGCGGCCTCGGCCTCCTCCAGCTCGTCCAAGTTCATCGTCCTCGGCGACATGACGGCGCTGACGGTGCGGGCCGAGTTCGCCGAGACCGACGCCGCCAAACTCAAGGCCGGCGAGGCGGCGCAGGTCACGATCAACGCGATCCCGGGCTCGGCGCTGACCGCCACGGTGCAGTCCGTCGACCCGACGGCGACCGTGGTGTCGAACGTCGTCGAGTACGGCGTGACCCTGCAGTTCACCACCGGCCAGCAGGACCTCGCGGCGCTGAAGCCGGGCCAGACCGCCTCGGTCTCGGTGGTCACCGGCAAGGTGACGAACGTGTTGTACGTACCGTCCTCATCGGTGACCAAGGCCGGCGGCCAGAGCCTGGTCACCGTGGTCAACGGCAGCACCAAGACCCCGACGCCGGTACAGGTCGGCGTGGTCGGCGACGCCACGACCGAGATCACCTCCGGCCTGAACGAGGGCGATCAGGTACTGCTGTCCTCGCGTACCGGCACCACCTCCAGCGGCGGAACGCGCGGCGGGTTCGGCGGCGCGGGCGGAGCCGGCGGAGCCGGCGGGCTCGGCGGGCTCGGCGGTGGCAAGGCAGTGGTCGGCCCGTGAGCGGCGCGGGGGGTATCGGCGACCCGGCCGGTTTGAGCGGCGTGAACGGCGCGAGCGGCGTCGAACCCGTCATCGAGCTCACCGACGTCCGCAAGACCTACGGCATGGACGGCACCGCCGTCCACGCCCTGCGCGGCGTGAGCCTGACCGTCCCGGCCGGCGACTACGTCGCCATCATGGGCGCCTCCGGCTCCGGAAAGTCGACGCTGATGAACATCGTTGGCTGCCTCGACGTCCCGACCTCCGGCCGCTACCTGCTAGACGGCATCGAGGTCGAGCACCTGGCGGACCGGCAGCTGGCCCTGGTCCGCAACCGCAAGATCGGCTTCGTCTTCCAGTCCTTCAACCTGCTGCCGCGCACCACCGCGCTGGACAACGTGGAGCTGCCGCTGGTCTACGCCGGCGTCGGCACCGCCGAACGGCGCCGGCGGGCCCGCGCGGCACTGGAGCTGGTGGGCCTCGGCGATCGCATGGGCCACAAGCCGCAGGAGCTGTCCGGCGGCCAGCAGCAGCGGGTGGCAGTGGCCCGGGCGCTGGTGACGGCGCCGTCGCTGATCCTGGCCGACGAGCCCACCGGCAACCTGGACAGCACCTCCTCGGCCGACGTCATGGCCCTGTTCGACCGGCTGCACGCGGCCGGGCGCACCATCGTCCTGATCACCCACGAGCACGACATCGCCGAGCACGCCGAGCGCGCGATCCGGCTGATGGACGGCCGGATCGTCTCCGACGAGCGCGACGGCTCGCGGGGCCGGCTCAGTGATCACCGCACTGAGCACCGCAACGAGCACCGCACCGAGCACCGCAGCGCGAGCCAGGGGAGCGCCTCATGAGAATCCGTGAAGTGTTCCGCTTCGCCGTCGCCGGCCTGCGCGCGAACAAGCTGCGCTCGGCGCTGACCACGCTGGGCATCCTGATCGGCGTGGGCGCGGTGATCCTGCTGGTGGCCGTCGGCAAGGGCTCCGGCGCCCAGGTACAGGCCAATATCAACAAGCTGGGCACGAACCTGCTCACGGTCTCCCGGCAGGCCGGCGGCTTCGGCCGGGGGGCGGCCCGCAACACCGGGACACAGAGCTCTGTCTCGGCGCTGACCCTGTCCGATGCGCAGGCCCTGCTGGATCCCACCAACGCCCCGGACGTGCTGTCCGCCTCGCCGGTGGTGACCGCGAGCCCGACGGCGACGTTCGAGGGCGCGACCCACCAGATCGGGCAGCTGGTGGGCACCTACCCGGCCTACTTCACGGCCACCAACTGGGAGCTGGCCGAGGGCGCGCCGATCAGCGACGACGACGTGGCTCAAGCCCGCAAAGTGATCGTCATCGGCCAGACCGTGGCCACCGACCTGTTCGGCACCATGGACCCGATCGGGCAGCACCTGCAGATCAACAGCGTCCCCTACACCGTCGAGGGCGTCCTGGCATCGAAGGGCTCGACCGGGCTGAACGACGCCGACGACTTCGCCGTCGCGCCGCTGACCACCATGCAGAACTCGCTCACCGGCTTCGGATCGCTCAACCAGATCGTGGTGGAGGCCAAGTCCTCCTCGGCGACCACCGCGGCCCAGGACGAGATCACCTCGATCCTGACCGCGCGGCACCACCTGGCCGCCACCGCGCCGCCGGACTTCCGGGTGCTGAACCAGCAGTCGCTGCTGGCCACCTCCAGCTCCACCACGCACACCTTCACGGTGCTGCTCGGCGCGGTCGCGGCCATCTCGCTGGTGGTCGGCGGCATCGGGATCACCAACATCATGCTGGTCACGGTCACCGAGCGGACCCGGGAGATCGGCATCCGCAAGGCGCTGGGCGCACCGCGCGCGGCGATCCTCGGGCAGTTCCTCATCGAGGCGGTGCTGCTGTCGCTGATCGGCGGGGCGCTGGGTGTCATCGCCGGGCTCGTCGGCTCCCAGTTCAAGGTGGCCGGGGTCAAACCGGTGATCGTGCCCGCCTCGATCGCGCTGGCCTTCGCGGTGTCGGCGCTGATCGGGCTGTTCTTCGGGTCGTTCCCGGCCAACCGCGCGGCCAAGCTGCATCCGATCCAGGCCCTGCGGCACGAGTAAGCATCCACGACCACGAACAGGGGAATCCCAGATGTCTGAGAACCAGAGCGCTCCGACCGCCGCCGGCGGCGGTAACGGTAATGACGCAGAGTTCGATCTCTTGTCCTCCGCCCCGTCCGCGCCGGACATCTCCGGCCGGCTCAAGCCGAGTTCGGGAGCCGGGCTGCCGAAGGTGACGCTGGCCCTGATCGGCGTGGTGCTCGCGGTCGGCGGGTTCGTCGGCGGGATCGCGGTCGGCAAGTCCAACGCTTCGACGTCGAATAAGAACGCGAACACCAACGCGGCCGGGGCGGCCCGCACGCGCGGCGGGTTCGGCGGCACTGGCGGCGCCAGCGGCGGCACCAGCGGCCAGTTCGCCCGGGGTGGTACGGTCACCGGCACGGTGACCGCGGTGAACGGCACCAAGCTGACCGTCACCGACGCCACCGGCAAGCAGGTGACCGTCGACACCAGCGACCAGACCACGATCACGATCGGCAAGACCGGCTCGCTGTCGGACCTCGCCGCCGGCACATCGGTGACCGTCATCGGCACTCCCGGGAGTAACGGCGCGATCACTGCGCGTTCGGTTATCAGCGGAATCCCCAACCTCGGCTTCGGCGGCCCGCGCGGCAGCCGCACGCCTTCGCCGACGGCGTCTTCGTCCGGTGGTTCAAACGGGTGATACTGGACGGGATGGACACCAAAGATCCTCGGAGCGCGGATCCCCGCAGCCTGCTGGTCGTCGACGACGACACGGAGATCCGTGACGCGGTCGCGCGGGCCTTCCGCCTGCACGGCTACCGCGTGCGCACCGCCGCCGGCGGGCTCGCGGCGCTGGAGCAGATAGCCGCCGAGCCGCCGGACGCGATCGTGCTGGACGTGATGATGCCGGAGCTGGACGGGGTCGAGGTGTGCCGGCGGCTGCGCGGCGTCGGCGACCACACCCCGGTCCTGCTGCTGACCGCGCGCGACGCGGTCGGCGACCGGGTCGCCGGACTCGACGCCGGCGCGGACGACTACCTGGTGAAGCCGTTCGCGCTGGCCGAGCTGCACGCCCGGGTGCGGGCGCTGCTGCGGCGCGCCGAGTACGAGCCGATGCCGGAATCCGAGCGGCTGGTGTACGAGGACCTGGAGCTGGACCCGGAGTCCCGGCTGGCCTATCGCGCCGGGCGGTCGATCGAGCTGACCCGGACCGAGTTCGCGTTGCTGGAGCTGTTGATGCGCAACGCCGGGCGGGTGCTGCCGCGCGAGGTGATCTCCGACCGGATCTGGGGGTACGAGCTCGGGCCGGAGTCGAACTCGCTGGAGGTGTTCGTCTCGTGCATCCGGCGCAAGACGGAGGCCGGGGGCGAGCCGCGGCTGGTGCAGACGGTGCGCGGGTTCGGGTACACGCTGCGGGCACCGGCGTGAAAGGCGAGCGGGTTCGGACGTGGCTGCGGCGGCGGCCAGCAGCGGACGCCGGTCTGAGTGCGGGGGATGCGGGTCCGGGAGTGATTCCGGATGCGGATCCGAGTGTGGATGCGACGGCGAGTGCGAGTGCCATCGCCAAGAACCGCTCCCCGTTCGCCTTCTGGCGCCACCTGCCGCTGCGGGCCCGTCTCGCTCTGGCCGCCACCGTCGCGGTGGCCGCGGGAGTCGGCGGCGGCGTGGGCTTCGCGTATGTGGCCGTGCGGCACTCGCTGATGCAGCAGGTCGACGAGAGTCTGCGGGCCCAGGGCAAGCGGAACCAGCTCGCACTGCTCCGGAACGGCGCCGTGCGCTTCGACCGCTCTCCGCTGCTCGGTGAGAAGGCGGCGGTCTTCCAGTTCCTGTACAAGGACGGGACGCCGCAGAACGTCGTCGGGCACACCACGCACTCCATCATCTTCGTCAAGGAGGCCCAGAAGCTGCCGATCAACCCGGCGGACGTCGGAGTGGCCACCGGGGACACGAGCGAGAACCTGTATTCGGCACACTGGGGTTCGCAGCACTTCAAGGTGTTGACGCTGTCGATCGGCGGTGGGCACGCGATGCAGATAGCCGTCCCCATGGCAGACGTGGACAGCCAGCTGTCCACCCTCGGCTGGCAGCTGTTCGGCGCCGGCATGGCGGGCATCGTCCTGGCCGCCGGCCTGGGCTGGCTGGTGACCCGCACCGCCTTGCGTCCGGTCGCCGACCTGACCAGCGCCGCCGAGCGCATCGCCACCACCCACGACCTCGCGCACCGCATCCCCGACGCGCGCCCCGGCGAGGCCCGTGACGAACTCGGCCGGCTGGCCGCCAGCTTCAACTCGATGCTGGACGCGGTCCAGGAGGCCACCGACCGCCAGCGGCAACTGGTCGCCGACGCCTCGCACGAGCTGCGCACCCCGCTCACGTCGTTGCGCACGAACGTGGAAGTGCTGGCGAACGCCGAGCGGCTGGACCCCGAAGACCGCGAGGCGCTGGTCACCGGCATCATGTCCGGGCTGGACGACCTGACCGCGCTGGTGACCGACACGGTGGAGCTGGCGCGCGGCGAGGAGCAGGCCGACCACTTCGAGGGACTCCGTTTCGACCTCCTGGTGCGGCGCTGCGTGGACCGCGCCACCAGGCACTGGCCCGAGGCGCAGTTCAAGGCCGACCTGGCCGAATGCGAAGTGATCGGCGAATCCGACCGCCTGGCCAAAGCCGTCCGCAACCTGCTGGACAACGCGGCGAAGTTCTCCCCCGCCGGCGGCCTGGTCGAAGTCCGCACGACCGTCGCGGACGGCCAGGTGGCCCTGACCGTCCGCGATCACGGACCGGGTATCCCCGAGGCCGACCTCCCGCACATCTTCGACCGCTTCTACCGCGCGACGAGCGCCCGCGGCCTGCCCGGATCAGGGCTCGGACTCGCGATCGTGGCGCAGGTGGCCGCCGGGCACGGCGGCGGGGCGAGCGCGGCGGCGGCCGACGGCGGGGGTGCGGAGTTCCGGCTGACGCTGCCTTCGGCTCAGCCGGCGGCCCGGGCCGCCGGCTCGTAGCCGAGGTCTCGTCCGGGCCGCGTCCACATGGCGTCGTCCCCGACGTCCCACCAGCCCTGTTCGCGCAGCGCGTACCGCGACACCTTCCCGGTCGCGGTGGTGGCGAGCTCGGCGGTGATCCGGACGAAGCGCGGCGCCATCTTCGTACCCAGATCCGCTTGCGCGCGCAGGAACGCCGCGAACGCCTCGGGGTCGAACGCCGCATCCGGCTTCATCACCAGCGCGCACATCACCGCATCACCCGTGACCTCGTCCGGCACCGCATACGCGGCCACCGCCGCAACGGGCTCCCAGCGCCCCAGAATCGCCTCCAGCAGCGCCACCGAGATGTTCTCGCCGTCCACGCGCATCCGGTCGGCCTTGCGGGCCGCGAAGTAGAGCCAGCCCTCGGGGTCGGCGTAGAAGAGGTCGCCGCTGCGGTAGACGCCTTCGGCGAAGCGTTCGGCGTCGGCCTCGGGGTTCTTCCAGTAGCCGGTGAAGGCGCCGGGGCCGGTACGCACGAGTTCACCGATCGCGGCGGCGCCGTTCAGCAGCCGGCCGGCGGCGTCGAACTCGCCGGCCGGACACGGTTTCCCGGTCTCCAGGTCCACGATCGACAACGTCGGGTCACTACGCCCGACAGCCGCGCCGCGGGCCAGGACCTCCGGCGGAAAGCTGCGCGGGGCGAGGATGTTGATGCCGCCCTCGGAGGCGCCGTAGCCCTCCGACAGATGGCAGCCGAAGCGCCGCTCGAAGCGGTCCCGGTCCAGCGGGCCGGCCTCGGTGCCGAATCCGGCGCGCAGGGTGTTGCGGTCGTCGTCGGGGCGCTCCGGGGTGGCCAGGATGTAGGAGATCGCGCGGCCGACGTAGGTGAAGTACGTGGCCTGATAGGAGCGGACGTCCGGCAGGAAGCCGGAGGCGGAGAACCGGTCGCGCAGCGCCACCGCGGCCCCGGCCACCAGGGCCGGCGCCCAGTTCGCGAGGATCGCGTTGCCGTGGAACATCGGCATCGGGATGTAGCAGACATCTGACGCCGACAGCCCGAACCGCTCGGCCATCACCGCGCCGGACGCCGCGAGCCGGCCCTGCGTGCAGGTCACCGCCTTCGGCGCGCCGGTGGAGCCGGAGGTGAAGTACAGCAGCAGCCGCGTGTCCTCGGTGACCGGCGCGACCGGCTCGACGTCATCCGGAACAAGCCCCTGGAACGGCTCCAGAGCCGCGGCGTAGTCCCGATCGTCGACCACCAGGAGCGGCAGCCCGATTCCGATATCGGCGAGCAGCGGCAGGTACGACCGCGACGTCACCAGCAGCTCGCACTCCGCATGCCGGATGTCCCGCGCCAGCTCAGCCCCGCGCCGAGTGGGATTCACGCCGACCAGCGCCGCCCCGGCCAGCGCGGCGGCTTCGAGCCAGAACACGAACTCGTCGGTGTTGTCCAACAGGATCCCGATATGCGGCTCCACGCCCCGGCGATGCCGATGCCGGAACAGCGCCGCCCTGCTCGCGGCCCGCGCCGCTATCAGCGAATGCTGATACCGCAGCCCGCCCGGGCCCAGCAGGCCGACAGCGTCGCGCCGCGCCTGCGTGCCGACCAGCTCCACGACCGTGGTCATGCCGCGTATGGAAGAACATTCCGCGCGAAGCCGCAAGGGTGCCCTACGCCGGAGCTGAGCATGTGGGTGGCGGTGCCTTGCCTCACGTCGTGCAGACGGATCGGGGGCAGGCCTCAGAGCCCGAAGAAAGTCGCGCTTCCCCGACGTCTCAGCCGAGAACCGTCAGGCGGCCAGGTGAGGTCATCATCATCGGAGTCCGGTACTCCATGGCGACGGTTTGACCGTCGACGGTATCGACCGTCGCCGCCGCTTCGCAGCAGCGTGCCTTGGTGATGTACTTGAAGTAGACCTTCACCTCATGCCGACCAGGCGCGACCGAAATGGTGCGATCTCCCCAAGAACCCTTTTGAGGCGTTCCATCGATTTCGATGGTGAGCTTGGTTGCGTAGAGCAGCCACGCCATCGGACTGTGTCGTCCATT
>JAEKKI010000230.1 GCA_019510485.1 Catenulisporales bacterium | reverse complement strand
TTCGTGGACCCCGCAGGACGCCACCGAGAGCAACCCCTTCGCCGGCAAGGCCAACAGCGGCGCCACCTGGACCAGGGACATCAGCCACGGCGACCTGGTCCGGAACAACCCCGACCAGACCAAGACCATCGACCCCTGCAACCTGCAGTTCCTCTACCAGGGGCGCGACCCCAGCAGCGACGGCATGGACTACGGTCTGCTGCCGTGGCGGCCGGGAGTACTGACACTCCAGCACTAGCCGACACCGCGTGACAGCAGGAACCCCAGCCGCACACCGGCTGGGGCTCTGCGCCGGCACCGACGCGTCGGCGGCATCGTTCCCGGCAGCTCGGATCCCGGGTTCCGGCGCTTGTCAGACCACCCGCGTAATCTCTAAACCATGCGCCCTCTGTCCGAGCTCACCCGCACCGTCGCGCCGATCGAAGTCGTCAGCGACTACCAGCCCGCCGGCGACCAGCCCGCGGCCATCGCCGAGCTGGCCCGCCGGATCGAGGCCGGGGAGCAGGACGTGGTGCTGCTCGGCGCCACCGGCACCGGCAAGTCGGCCACCACCGCGTGGCTGATCGAGAAGCTCCAGCGCCCGACCCTGGTCATGGCGCCGAACAAGACGCTGGCCGCGCAGCTGGCCAACGAGTTCCGCGAGCTGCTGCCGAACAACGCGGTCGAGTACTTCGTCTCGTACTACGACTACTACCAGCCCGAGGCCTACGTCCCGCAGACCGACACCTACATCGAGAAGGACTCCTCGATCAACGAGGAGGTGGAGCGGCTGCGGCACTCCACCACCAACTCGCTGCTGACCCGGCGCGACGTCGTCGTGGTCTCGACCGTGTCCTGCATCTACGGCTTGGGCACGCCGGAGGAGTACCTCAAGAGCTCGGTGCAGCTGCGGGTCGGCGAGGAGCACGACCGGGACAAGATGCTGCGCCGCTTCGTCGACATGCAGTACGCGCGCAACGACGTCGCCTTCACCCGCGGCACGTTCCGCGTGCGGGGCGACACCGTCGAGATCTTCCCGGTCTACGAGGAGCACCCGGTCCGGATCGAGATGTTCGGCGACGAGGTCGAGCGCCTGATGACCCTGCACCCGGTGACCGGCGAGATCCTGACGGTCGACGAGGAGCTGCGGGTCTTCCCGGCCACGCACTACGTCGCGGGTTCGGACCGCATGGAGCGCGCCCTGGTCGGCATCGAGGCCGAACTCGCCGACCGGCTCGCCGAGCTGGAGAAGCAGGGCAAGTTGCTTGAGGCGCAGCGGCTGCGCATGCGCACCACCTACGACCTGGAGATGATGCGGCAGGTCGGCTTCACCTCCGGCATCGAGAACTACTCCCGGCACATCGACGGCCGCGAGGCCGGCTCCCCGCCCTCCACCCTGATCGACTTCTTCCCCGAGGACTTCCTGCTGGTCATCGACGAGTCGCACGTCACCGTGCCGCAGATCGGCGCCATGCACGAGGGCGACGCCTCCCGCAAGCGCACGCTGGTCGAGCACGGCTTCCGGCTCCCCTCGGCGATCGACAACCGGCCGCTGCGCTGGGAGGAGTTCGAGGAGCGGATCGGGCAGACGGTCTACCTCTCGGCCACCCCGGGGCCGTACGAGCTGGCCAAGCAGCGCGACGAGCCGTCGAAGGCGCCGGTCGAGCAGATCATCCGCCCCACCGGCCTGGTCGACCCGCAGGTGGTGCTCAAGCCCACCCAGGGCCAGATCGACGACCTGGTGGCCGAGGTGCGGGCCCGTGCCGCGCGCAACGAGCGCTCGCTGGTGACCACGCTCACCAAGAAGATGTCGGAGGACCTGACCGACTACCTGCTGGAACAAGGCGTCCGGACCCGCTACCTGCACTCGGAGGTGGACACGCTGCGCCGCGTGGAGCTGCTCCGCGAGCTGCGCCTGGGCGAGTACGACGTGCTGGTCGGCATCAACCTGCTGCGCGAGGGCCTGGACCTGCCCGAGGTGTCGCTGGTGGCGATCCTCGACGCCGACAAGGAAGGCTTCCTGCGCAGCGGCCGCTCCCTGATCCAGACCATCGGCCGCGCGGCGCGCAACGTCTCCGGCGAGGTGCACATGTACGCCGACACGGTGACGCCGTCGATGCGGCTGGCCATCGACGAGACCAACCGCCGCCGCGAGAAGCAGGTCGCGTACAACCAGGCCCACGGCATCGACCCACAGCCGCTGCGCAAGCGCATCGCGGACATCACCGACCTGTTGGCTCGCGAGGATGCCGACACTGCCGAACTGCTCGGCGGCTCCGGCCGACAGCAGTCGCGCGGCAAGGCGCCGGTGCCGGGCGTCGCGTCGAAGGGGACGGTGCGGACGCTGGACGTGGCGGGCAAGCCGGCGGAGGAGCTGCTGGCGCTGATCGAGGACCTGTCGCAGCAGATGCACGCGGCGGCGGCCGAGTTGCAGTTCGAGCTCGCGGCGCGGTTCCGGGACGAGATCGGGGAGCTGAAGAAGGAGCTGCGGTCGATGCGGGCGGCGATGTAGGGGATTGGCGGCGGGTTCGTTCTTGCTGGAGTAGGACTCGGCTGGAGCTGACAGCGACGGGGCGGTTCGCGGCCGGTGACAGTGGCCGGTCACGGGCTTGAGAAGCCGCGAGCGATGCGGGGCGCCCTGTTCACTGAGCTGTAGATGACCTTCGTGTGGGACTGAAGACGGCCGGATCATTCGCGAGCTGCCCCATATGGAGTGCCGGTGCCGTTCGGTCGTGTCGGTGATACCCGGAGCCGGCTGCCCGGCGCTACCGTGGAGGAACAGGGACGGGAGGACCGCTATGACCAGGTTCGACCCCCACCGGATCCGCAGCGGCGACGAGCCCATGCACGCGCGCAGCCCGCTGCGCATGCGCCTGACCATGGCATTGATCGGCCTGGCCAGTGCGTTGGGCGGCGTCGCCTTCTTCCTGACCCAGCACGCGACGGGCTGGGTCATCGCCTGCGCGGTGATCGGCGTGTTGGCTCTCGCCGACACGCTCCTCGTGGTACACCACATCCGCCAGGGTCCGCACTACCAGCCAGGACGCGACATCCCGCCGTACCGGCCCGTAGAAGAACCCGAGGACTATCCGCCACCCCGCGAGCCTCTGTCTCAGCGCACCCGCGAGCAGGTGTATCTGGCGATGATGGGGACGTGTCTGGCGCTGGTCGTCCTCGCGTGGACCGTCGTGCGGCTTTTCTCTCCGGGACTCGCGGTGGCGATGAGCGTGGTGGCGGCGTTCATCCCGCCATTCGCGGTGATGGTCGCCAATTCGCGGGGACGGAACTGGTGAGGCACCGGCCGGTACTGTAACGTGTTCTAGTTCCGTTCCAGCTGCTCAGCGAGGAGTCCTGATGACCGCGGATCTCAAGCTCGGCCTGCAACTAGGCTACTGGGCCTCCAAGCCGCCGGAGCACGACTGGGTGGGATTGGCGCGCGCGGCCGAGGACCTCGGGTACGACTCGGTGTGGACAGCCGAGAGCTGGGGCTCGGATGTGTTCTCGCCGCTGGCCTACCTCGCGGCCAGCACCAGCCGCATCCGACTCGGAACCGGGATCGCGCAGATGGCGGCCCGCACGCCGACTGCCACGGCCATGCACGCCATCACCCTGGACCACCTGTCCGGCGGACGCGTGATCCTCGGACTCGGACTGAGCGGACCCCAGGTCGTCGAGGGCTGGTACGGCCGGCCCTACCCGAAGCCGCTGGCGCGCACGCGCGAGTACGTCGAGGTGATCCGCAAGGTCCTGCGACGCGAGACGGTGACGAACGACGGCGAGTACTACCCGCTGCCGTACCGGGGGCTGGACGCCCTCGGCCTCGGCAAGCCTCTACGCACGAATCTCCGGCCGCTGCGCAAGGATCTCCCGATCTTCCTCGGTGCGGAGGGCCCGAAGAACGTGGCACTCACCGCCGAGATCGCCGACGGCTGGCTGCCGCTGTACTACGTCCCCGAACGCCCCGAGGTCTACGCCGACCAGATCGCCGATGCGAAGGAAGGCTTTGAGATCACAGCGATGGTACACCTCGCTGTCACCGGCGTGGATCCGGAGGACATGGAGGAAGCGCTGTGGCCCATCAAGGGCGCGCTGGGGTTCTATATCGGCGGCATGGGTGCGAAGGGTGCGAACTTCCACAAGAACCTGATGGTCCGCATGGGATACGAAGACGAGGCCAACCGGATCCAGGAGCTGTTCCTTGCAGGCAAGCGCGACGAGGCGGTGATGGCTGTCCCGAGCAAGTTCGCCGACGAGATCTCGCTGGTGGGACCGCCGGAGCGGATCAAGGAGCGGCTGGCGGCGTGGCGGGAGTCTCCGGTGACGACGTTGTTGGTGACGGCGAGGGAGGAGAAGACGCTTCGGGCGATGGCGGAGTGTGTTTTATAGCCAGGAGCTGGATCAGACGCCCGAGGCGAGTGGCGAACTCGACGTCCGGCGCCGAGAGAAGTTTGTCGGGCGGCCTGACCCTCTTGAGCACACGCCGGGTTTCCTCCGACACCCTGTCCAGCTCGACAGCGGTGATGAAGGCACCGAAGGCCAGTGTGAAGAAGCGCACCCTCTCGTCGCGTGGCACGTCCGTCGACAGCCGGGCCAGTGCGTTCGCAAGGTCAAGGATTGCGGCATCGGCAGACTCGGCGACGTGCGG
>JAEKKI010000063.1 GCA_019510485.1 Catenulisporales bacterium | reverse complement strand
CTCCGCCTGCACGCCCTGCAGCTCGTTGGTCCGCTCGGCGAGCTTGGCCAGCAGCTCGGTGACCGCGAGGTTGGCGCGCTCGCCCTCGCCTTCCCGCTCGGCCGCGTACTCGTCGCTCACGAAAGGTCCTCCTGAACCCGCCGGCCTTCCCGCGTTTTCGCCGGAAGGCTCACGTATTGCTGCCGGTGGCGCCGCGGGGGCGGTGCGGACCATCCTGGATGGTCCTGCCCCGCGCGGCGCCGGATAGCCGTCGTGCCCTGTCACTGGTGGCAGGGATACTCACCTGATCCGGGCGACCGGTCAGGCCGAACCGCCCTTGCCCTCGTCCACGATCTCGGCGTCCACCACATCGTCCTCGGCACCGGGGGCCCCGGCCTCGCCGGAAGCCTGCGCCTGCTGGTACAGGGCCGCGCCGAGCTTCTGGCTGGTGGTCGCGAGCTTCTCCGAGGCCGTGCGGATGGTGGCCACGTCCTCGCTCTTCAGGGCTTCCCTGGTCTCGCCGATAGCCGCCTCGACTTCGGACTTCACATCGGCCGGGACCTTGTCCTCGTTGTCCTTGAGGAACTTCTCGGTCGAGTAGACCAGGGTCTCGGCCTGGTTGCGGACCTCGGCCTCCTCGCGGCGCCGGTGGTCCTCGTCGGCGTACTGCTCGGCCTCGCGCATCATCCGGTCGATCTCGTCCTTCGGCAGCGCCGAGCCGCCGGTGATGACCATCGACTGCACCTTGCCGGTGCCCAGGTCCTTGGCCGAGACGTTGACGATGCCGTTGGCGTCGATGTCGAAGGTGACCTCGATCTGCGGCAGGCCGCGCGGCGCCGGCGGCAGGCCGGTCAGCTCGAACATGCCGAGGCGCTTGTTGTACGCCGCGATCTCGCGCTCGCCCTGGTAGACCTGGATCTGCACCGACGGCTGGTTGTCCTCGGCGGTGGTGAAGACCTCCGAGCGCTTGGTCGGGATCGTGGTGTTGCGCTCGATCAGCTTGGTCATGATGCCGCCCTTGGTCTCGATGCCCAGGGACAGCGGGGTGACGTCGAGCAGCAGGACGTCCTTGACCTCGCCCTTGAGGACGCCGGCCTGCAGCGAGGCGCCGATGGCGACGACCTCGTCGGGGTTCACGCCCTTGTTCGGCTCCTTGCCGCCGGTCAGCTCCCGGACCAGCTCGGCCACCGCGGGCATCCGGGTCGAGCCGCCGACCAGCACCACGTGGTCGATCTGGCTGATGGAGACGCCGGCGTCCTTGATCACGTTGTGGAACGGCGCCTTGCAGCGGTCCAGCAGATCCGAGGTCAGCTGCTGGAACTGCGAGCGGGTCAGCCGCTCGTCCAGGTGCAGCGGACCCTCGGCGGAGGCGGTGATGTAGGGCAGGTTGATCGAGGTCTCGGTGGAGCTGGACAGCTCGATCTTGGCCTTCTCACCGGCCTCGCGCAGCCGCTGCATGGCCATCTTGTCCTTGGACAGGTCCACGCCGTGCGCGTTCTTGAACTGGGTGACCAGCCACTCCACGACCTTGTTGTCCCAGTCGTCGCCGCCCAGGTGGTTGTCGCCGTTGGTGGCCTTCACCTCGATGGTGGAGAAGCCGTCCTCGTCCTTGCCGACCTCCAGCAGGGACACGTCGAAGGTCCCGCCGCCGAGGTCGAAGACCAGGATCATCTGGTCGCCCTCGCCCTTGTCCAGGCCGTAGGCCAGGGCCGCCGCGGTGGGCTCGTTGATGATGCGCAGGACGTTCAGGCCCGCGATCTCGCCGGCCTCCTTGGTGGCCTGGCGCTCGGAGTCGGAGAAGTACGCCGGCACGGTGATGACCGCGTCGGTCACCTTCTCGGACAGGTACGCCTCGGCGTCGCGCTTGAGCTTCTGCAGGATGAACGCGGAGATCTGCTGCGGCGTGAACTGCTTGTCGTCGATGCCGACTTTCCAGTCCGTGCCCATGTGCCGCTTCACCGACCGGATGGTGCGGTCGACGTTGGTGACGGCCTGGCGCTTGGCGACCTCGCCGACCAGCACCTCGCCGTTCTTGGCGAAGGCGACCACGGACGGGGTGGTCCGCGAGCCCTCGGCGTTGGTGATGACGGTGGGCTCGCCGCCTTCCAGGACGCAGACGACGGAGTTCGTCGTCCCGAGGTCGATGCCGACCGGACGTGCCATGGGGATTCCTCCGCGAAAGACGTTTTCGTTGTCGCTGTCGCGTGCTCCTGTGGGGAAGGCCCGCGGCAGGTTGAGTCAAGTCGGCTCAATGATGCACGGTGCGATGGCGCGAAGTCAAAAGCTTGCGCGAAGTAGACTCAAGTTTGCTGCGCGCACTATGCCTGAGCTGCTAGAATTGCCAACTAAGGGTACAGCGACGGTATTCCCACACCCGGTGCGGGTCGCCGTCGTCCGGCTGCCGCGCTGAGGTGCAGCCGACGGCCGGTCGTCATACCTTCGCACCCGAGGGGGCAAGGGGGGACGGTGGAAGGAGCCACAACATGCGGAACGTCGTGGGTAGCCTCCTCGCGGTCCTGGGCGCGGCGGCCACTCTGGTCAGCCCCTGGCAGCCCTGGTACGACGGCCGCCACGGGAGCACGTTCAAGTTCTGGGAGGTCTTCGGCACCGGGGTCACCGGCTCCCGGTCCGGGATCATGGACTCGGTCTTCCTGGTCTTCCTGGTCATGGCCGTGATCGCGGTGGCCGGGGTGCTCGTGCGCTCGCGGGCCCTCGTGGGCTTCGCCGGCGTGGTCGCGCTCGGCTTCACCATCTTGTGGATGGTGCGGCAGGGACAGGCGGCCGGGGAGCTCACCATCAGCTCCAACAGCCGGGGCCTGGGCAGCGGTGTGGCCAACGCTTTCGGCGGCGGCCTACTGATGATCATCGGCGCGCTGGTGATGACCAGCCGGCCGAAGGAGGTCGTGGAGGTGGACCGGACCGATGCCAAGACCACCACGGCACCGACCTCGAACGCCATCCCCACCAACCCGCCGACGCCCTCCGCACCGGCACCTCCGGTCGCACCGCCGGCCGAGCGCAAGGGGACCGAGCGGCTCAGCAAACAGGAGCGGGAGATGCTCGGCCTGGACCAGGACACGCCGTCGCCGCGCAAGCAGCAGGACTGAGCGCCGGACAGCTCCGGTCGAGTGCGGTGGCGATGTTTCACGTGAATCAGGGGACGTAACAAAATGCACCGAGCCGTCCGCGGCCCGGCCGGACCACTGATGACCGCTGACCGCGCAGGCTCTAAAAGCCCTGGTTCAGGAACACAATGACCTTCGTGAACGAATAGGTCACGAAGTCGTAGCTGTGCCCGCCGGGTTCGAGATGCCAGTTCAAGTCGACACCGCAGTCGCAGTCGTGCAGCCGCTGCGCGAACTCCGCCGCCTGGCCGTCGATCAGCGAGTCGGTCTCGTCCTGGTCCTCCAGCAGCAGCACCCGCTTGCCGGCCGCCTTCTTGACCATGTCGTCCGGCGTGTTCGCCGCCTCCAGGCCGCGGTCCGAGCCGAACATCCCCGACGGGTCGTCGACGTGGAAGTAGCCGGCCAGCGACACGAACTGACCGAACAGGTCCGGGTGCCGAAGGGCCAGGTTGGCCGCGCCGTAGCCGCCCATCGAGAAGCCCGCGACGGCGCGCTGGGCCGCGGTGCGCGGCGAGGTGCCTTCGACGGCCGGGATCACGTTCTTGACCAGATAGCTCTCGACCATGTCCTTGCCGTCGGCGGCGTCGGCCCATTCGGTGTCGTGGTGCGCGGTGCCGCCGCCGGTCGGCGCGGCCACGATGAACGGCGCCTGACCGCCGGTGGTGAACGCCCGGTCCAAGTCGTCCTTCACCGACTCCATGATCCGGTCGGGCTCCCCTGGCACGCCGTGCAGCAGGTAGAGCACCGGCAGCACCGCGCCGGCCGGGACCGCCGGCCGGTAGACCACGACCGGCCGCGTCGCCATGTCGCTGTCCGCGGAGGGCACCTTCAAGGTGGTGACGGTGCCCGGACCGGTGGCCTTGGGCCCGGCGTGCGACTTCACCGCCGTCGGCCCGGTGTCGCCGGTCTGCGGCACGTGCGAACCCTGCGTGCCCTTCGAGCCACTCGGTGCGGGCGATCCGGACCTGGTGCTGCTGGTGCCCTGGCCAGAGTCGGTCGCGGGATCCGATCCCGACCCTTCCGCCGTGTCGGCATTCCCAGCCTCTTGATGCTTGGCGAACAGGTGCGAGGCGTAACTGATCGCGACACCGGTGCCCGCCACGAGCACGGCGCTAGCCGTCACCAGGCCCACTATTCGAGCCCGGGAGGACCGGCGGCGGCGACGGCTTTTGGGCGCGCGGCGACGACCCTTCGCCGAATTCGCCATAGGCTGGCTGCCCTCCTCGCGGCCCGGGGAGTGAGAAGCGGCGACATCTCGCCCCGCGCGGGACGATACCCCGGATGTGCACTAGTACCCCGAGGTTAGTCAGACAACATAAAGGGCGGGTTAAGGAAGATCAGGAAGATAGAGTGCGACCATGCCCGGGACCCCGGTGCCCCTGGAGGCGCTGTTCCTGCGGTTCGGCCTCCCGACGCCGACCGGTATCAGCGTCGTCGACCGCGGACTCCTCAATAGGTCATATCAGGTTATTTCCGCGGGCCAGACCTACTTCCTCAAGCACTACCTGCCGTGGCGGGGCCCTGGTTCGGGACTGCCCGACGAGCACGGACGGCAGCGCACCGCCGCACAGACCCTGCGCTGGCAGCACGAAGCGGTGATCCGATTAGAGGCCCTGGGCATCCCCGCGGTCGCTCCGCTGCGTGATCTCCGTGGTCGTACAGTCACCTACGTCCGGGGACGTCCTCTCGCCGTGTTCCCCTGGAACAACGGAGTCCACCGGTACGGCAGTCATATGCAGGAGGGTGATGGGCACTATCTGGGTGCGCTACTGGCGGACGTCCACAGCGGACTGGCGCAGATCCTCCCGCAAGTACCGCAGCCACTGTTCGTCGCGACGAAGTCGGAACAGCGCGCACTCACTGAAGCCGAACAGCTCTTGGCGCTGATCGCTGGGCGTCCCGAGACGGACGATATGGACCTGCTCTGCACGCACCGCTTACGGGAACGCTTAGCGCTCATCCCAGAGGTCTCTCATCTACGTCCGGCACCCAGCGCCGCCAGCACTGTGGGCTATATCCACGGCGACTTCCACGGCGGCAACGTGATGTGGTCCGCCCTGGAGCCCGGCAGCCAAGTCACAGGCATCGTCGACTGGGAGAAGACAGCGGTGGCGCCGTGCGGAGACGAAGTAGTGAGTACCGCGCTGGTGTTCTTCACCGACCAGCACACCGGTCAACTGGACCTGGACCTGGTCCGCGCCCTCAGCACCGGCTACGTCGCGACTCGTCCGCAGTTCTCGGAACAGGAACTCGCAGACTCCGTACGCCGCGTCTGGTGGGAACGCCTCACCGACTTCTGGATCCCCGTCTGGCGCTACCGGCACGCCGACCACCGGGCGGACTCGCTGTTCCCCGCCACCGCGGCCCTGGTCCCGTGGTGGACGGAGAACTACGACAAGGTGCTTTACGCCTTCCTGGACGGCGCCCGGCAGGCTACAGGTACGGCCCCGCGCCGGTGATCCGCGCTCCCGGCGGCTGCTCGCCGTCACCGGCGAGGTTCGGCGGCACCGAGCCGGGCGGCAGCGCGCGCCGGATCTGCTCCAGCTGCGCCCGCGCGGCCATCTGCTGTGCGAACAGCGCGGTCTGAATGCCGTGGAACAGGCCCTCCAGCCAGCCGACCAGCTGCGCCTGGGCGATCCGCAGCTCGGGCTCGCTCGGCACCTCGTCCTCGGCGAACGGCAGCGAGAGCCGCTCCAACTCGGCGACGAGCTCCGGCGCCAGGCCCTTCTCCAGCTCGGCGATCGAGGAGCGGTGGATCTCGCGCAGGCGGACCCGGCTGGCCTCGTCCAGAGGCGCGGCCCGCACCTCCTCCAGCAGCTGCTTGATCATCGAGCCGATGCGCATCACCTTCGCGGGCTGCTCGACCATCTCGGCCACGTTCATCGGGTTCTCGCCGGAGTCCTCGTCGTCGCCGCCCGCGGGCACCACGATCACCCGGCCGGCCAGGTCGCCCTCGTGGTCCGGGTCCGTGTTCAAGGTCATGTTCATCGCTCCGAAGATGTCGCCAGTCATTCCCGTCATGTATCCGTCCCTAGATTTTCGGCAAGGCCCAGATTCCGCACGCCCGCACCCGCCTCAGCCGCCGTTTCCCGTGGCCACGTCGAGCAGGACCTTGCCGACGTGCCCGCTGCCCTCCACGATCCGGTGCGCCTCGGCAGCCTGCTCGATCGGCAGAACTCGGTCGACGATCACGCGGAACCGGCCGGCTTCGATGAGCGGCCACACCCCGTTCCGCGTCGCCGCGACGATCTGCGCCTTCTCCTCCGGCGGCCGGGCGCGCAGCGTGGTGGCGGAGACGCTGGCCCGCTTCATCAGCAACGTGTTGAGGTTCATCTCGCCCTTGACGCCACCCTGCAGCCCGATGACCACCAGCCGCCCGTTCACCGCCAACGCCTGGACGTTTCGGTCCAGGTAGGCGGCCCCCATGTTGTCGAGGACGACATCGACGCCGAGGCCGTCGGTGGCCTGCTCCACAGCCTCCACGAAATCCTCCTCGCGGTAGTTCACCGCGACGTCGGCGCCCAGTTCGCGGCATGCCTGGAGCTTCGCGGCGCTGCCGGCGGTGACGATCACCCGGGCCCCGAGCTGGTGGGCGAGCTGGATCGCGGCGGTACCGTTGCCGCTGGAGCCGCCGTGTACCAGGAGCGTCTCCCCGGCGGTGAGCCCGGCCAGCATGAAGACGTTCGACCACACTGTGCAGAGAGTCTCCATCAGCCCGCCGGCTTCCAGCAGGCTCATGCTCTTCGGCAGCGGTGCGACCTGTCCGGCCGGCACCGCGACCCGCTGCGCGTAGCCGCCGCCGGCCAGGAGCGCGCACACCTCGTCGCCGGGAGCGAAGCCCTCCACGCCCGAACCGACCTCGACGATCCGGCCGGAGCACTCCAGCCCGAGATAGGTCGAGGCGCCGGGCGGCGGCTTGTACAAGCCCTGACGCTGCAGGATGTCGGCGCGGTTCACCGCCGTCGCCGCGACCTCGATCAACACCTCGCCCGGCCCCACGACCGGATCGGGCACCTCGGCCCAGACCAACTGTTCCGGCCCGCCGGGCTCGGCGATCGTGATGGCGCGCATGACTTCACCCTAGCGAGACCCGCGCACGGGGGTCGGATCCAGTCACCCATGGGTTCTAGCCCGATACTCCTGACCACCCGTGGGATGCCCGTTCAGCGTGAGGCGACCGTTGTACCCCATTCAGACGTCAACAGGTAAATACCCGCCGGTATGTCTTGGCACGGCTGCGATTCGGTCGTAGAAAGAGAACAAGGCCAGGCGACCTCTCCAACTCAACGAGAAGGAATGGTTTGGCACAAGGCCGCCAGACCCCGACACCGATTCGAGAACCCACGCAAAGACCGACCCCTTAAGGGGCCAGCCAACCAGGCAGCCGACGAGAGCGAGGACCTGGAAGGCGGCTACGGACAACAGACGCCTGTTAACCCGTACTCGGTGTCCCTTTTGACAGCGGTGCCGCTGCGCAGCGGCACCGCTGACCTGTTCGCGCTACTTCTGCACGGCCCCCGTCGGCGGAGCGGCCCCGGCCGCGACCAGCGCCACGGCGAGCTTGCGCGCGGCGTCGTCGTCCAGCGGCCGGTGGCCGACCAGGCCGCGGTACCAGAGCAGTCCGTAGGCGAGGTCGGTGAGGAAGTCCAGGTCGGCGTGCTCGGCGACCTCGCGGCGTTCCGCACCGCGCTCCAGCAGTACCCGCAGGATCGCGCGGCGGCTGGCCAGGAACTCCTTGAACGGGGCGGCGGTCTCCGGGTTCTCCAGCGACGCCACCATCATGTTCTTCAACTGGTTGATGACCGCCGGGTCCTCGGACTGGCGGAAGGTGGTCAGGAAGAACTCCGTCAGATCACTGCCCAGCGTGCCGGTGTCCGGAAGCGGGATGGTGTGCTGCGCGCGCGTGCCCACCGCTTCGGCGATCACCGCCGCCTTCGACGGCCACCAGCGGTAGACCGTCTGCTTGCCGACTCCGGCGTCCTTGGCCAGGCGCTCGATCGTGAAGCCTTCGTAGCCGACGTCCTGCAGCAGGCCGATGGCGGCGTCGATGATCGCCTCGCGGGCCGCCTCGTTGCGGCGTCGGCCGGTGTGGGGGCGCTCCATGACCGGTCAGCTTAGCCGAGTTGTCTAGACGCGTCGTCTCGGCAATAATTGTCGAGACGGATCGTTTCGACAAAGAGTCATCCGACGGAGGGGACGGGTATGTCCACCAACGGCAAGTTCACCGGTAAGACCGTCTACGTGATCGGTGCCAGCCACGGCATCGGCGAGGAGATAGCCCGCGCGTTCGCCGCCGACGGCGCCGAGGTGCTGATCACCGGCCGCAGCAAGGCGCGCCTGGACGCCGCGGCTGAACGGATCGGCCACCCGGTGCGGGTGTTCGAGGCCGACGCGCGGCGGCAGGAGGACGTGGACGCGCTGTTCGCGGCCGCCGAGAAGAAGATCGACCACCTGGTCCTCGCGGTCAGCGGCGGCATGGTGGGCCTGGGCACCCTGGCTGACCTCACCGACGAGGCGCTGCGCGAGGGCTTCGAGGGCAAGGTGTTCGCCCAACTACGGGTCCTGAAGGCGGCGCTGCCGCACCTGGCCGCCGACGCCTCGGTGACCTTCATCGGCGCCGGCAGCTCCCGTGCCGCCTTCCCCGGCACCGTGGCGCTGGCGGCGGCCAACGGCGCCCTGGACGCGGCGGTCCCACCGCTGGCCAGCGAGCTGGCGCCGGTGCGGGTGAACGCGGTCGCGCCCGGCGTGATCGACACCGCCTGGTGGCACCCGCTGGGTGAGAACCGCGACGGCTTCATGGCGCAGCAGGCCGCTGCCACGCCGGTCGGCCGGGTCGGGCAGCCGCGCGACGTGGCCGAGGCCGTGCTGTTCCTCGCCGGGAACGGCTTCACGACGGGCGTCGTGCTGGACGTCAACGGCGGAGCGGCGCTGGCGGCCGGGAGGTAGGCGAGCGACACAGCGAGCTGAGCCCGCCGCCGGACAAGCTCAGCCCCGCATGATCGCTTCGCATACCGCCAGCGACTCGCGCGCCCCGAGCGCGACAGCCTCGGCGAAGTGCCCGAGCCACGCGGCACGGCCCTCCTCGGTGCCGCCCGCGTAGCCGCGCGCCGCCTCCAGGTACGCCTCGACCCCCAGATCGACATGGCCGGCCTCGACCACCGCCAGCGACTGGGGGTCGAGGCCGCGCTCAGCCAGGATCAGGCGCGAAGACGCGCGAGCCAGCAGACCGTCACCCCAGCCGAAGGGTTCTGCGATCAGCAGTTCGGCGTGCACCGCTGCCGCGACCACCACCGCTGGAATCGCTGCCGAGTCCGGATCGCGCAGCTCGCTCGCCAATGTGGTCAGCAGGGCGGCGGCCTCCGGGTCGCGCGGCCGACCGATGTGGTCCGGTTCGACAGAGCCGGCCGCGGCCAGCAGGTGCATACGGGACAGGGCCTGGATCGGGGAGCGCTTCCAGACGCCGGCCAAGGTGCCCAGTTCGCCGGAGATCCGCAGCGCGCCGCGCAGGTGCCCGGAGCCGTCCTCCTCGCCGAGGTCGGTGCGGCGGCGGACCTCCTCCAGCGGCCAGTCGGTGCCGGGCTCGCTGAGCGATCCCAGGGCCGCCGAGGCGCGGGCGCCCCGGAGCTGGGATTCGGCGGTGACCCGGGCGGACTGGCTGCGCAGGACCTTGTGCCCGCGCACGCGGTCCACGGCCTGGCGCGCGGTCTCCGCCGCCGCGGCGGCGTTGGGGGCGGCGGCCAGGCGCCGGATCGGGGAACTGCTGTCCATGCCCCCGGACTCTACCGATCGGGCCCACGCACCTTGCGCGCTCAAGGCTCCACAGGGGCCGGATCGCCCTGGCTGCGGGGACGGTGGCGGCTCCGCCACCCGATCGGAGGACGCATGGTTGACTCCCCGCCGCGCTGCCGCCGAGACTCGGCGACGTATCCGTTCTATTGAAAACGGTTGTCATGAGACGCGGACCCCGCACGGGGCCCGCGTCGTGTTCCCACCTCGAAACAAGGAGGTCCGGCATGCGCATCGCCCTGGTCGGCAAAGGCGGCAGCGGCAAGACGACGGTCTCGGCCCTCCTCGTCCGGCACCTCGCGGCCGGCGGCCGACCGGTGGTCGCGGTGGACGCCGACATCAACCAGCACCTCGGCACCGCGCTCGGCCTGCCCGACGCGCAGGCCGCGGCGCTCACTCCGATGGCGGCACGGCTGGCCGAGATCAAAGACCACCTGCGTGGCGACAATGCGCGCATCGCCGGCGCCGAGGCGATGGTCAAGACCACCCCGCCCGGACGCGGCTCGCGCTTGCTGCGCCTGGACGAGGACAACGTCGTCCACAACCTGTGTGCGACCCGGTTGAGCGGCGATCTGGAGAGCGTCCGGCTGATGGTGACCGGCGGCTTCGAGGAGAAGGACCTCGGCGTGTCCTGCTACCACTCCAAGGTCGGCGCCGCCGAGTTGTACCTGAACCACTTGGTCGACGGCCGGGACGAATATCTGGTGATGGACATGACGGCGGGCGCCGACGCCTTCGCCTCCGGCCTGTTCACCCGGTTCGACCTGACCTGCCTGGTGGTGGAGCCCACCCGCAAGTCGGTGTCCGTCTACCACCAGTACCGCGAGTACGCCAAGGAGTACGACGTCACGATCCGCGTGGTCGGCAACAAGGTCACCGGCCCGGACGATCTGGCCTACCTGCACCAGCACACCGGTGCCGACCTGGTGGCCTGCCTCGGCGCCTCCGGCTATGTCCGGGCCCAGGAGCAGGGCCGGGACCGCGGTTTCGACACCCTGGAGCCGGCCAACCGCACAGCTTTGGCCCGCCTTCAGCTGGAAGTGGACTCGGTGCCGCAGGACTGGGCGAAGTTCACCCGGCAGGCGGTCCACTTCCATCTGAAGAACGCCAAGGCGTGGGGCGACCGCGCGACCGGTGTGGATCTGGGTGCGCAGGTCGACCCCGACTTCGTCATGGGACCGGAAGCGTTCGCGGCGCAGAGCTGAACGCCGCCACCTGCCGCACCACATCCGGGTCGACCAGGATGCGGTAGTGCCCGAGACTGGTCCACGCGTCGAACTCCGCGCCAGGCCACAGTGCCTTCAGCTGTTCCCCGAATGCCACCGGTATCTCGCGGTCACCGAGGTCGTGGACGATCAGCAATGGGGGAAGGGACGCGGGGTCCACGGTACGGAGGCGTTTGGGGATGTCGAACACGTCCATAGACATAGCTACACGCTTCTCTAGAACCCTTAGGAAGCCGGTCCGTATGCGTTCGCCAAAACCGAGCATCTTCGCGAACGGATAGCTGAAGCCGATCGGGTCGGCCATCGGCGAGATCACCGCTACCCGGCCGACTGGAAGACCGTCGAGGACCGCCAAGACCACCGTGGCTGCGCCGAAGGAGTGCGCGATCACTGCGTGGGGTTCTCCATAACGGTCCACAGCAGCGCGCAGGCTCTCTACGAATTCGGGAAGGGTCGACCGACCACGACCGGCCATGCTCTGACCGGACTTGCCATGTCCCGGTGCGTCGAAGGACACGACTCGGTGCCCGGCCGCCGTCAGTGGCGCCACGAAGGCATCCAGCTGTGACCCCGTCCCGCCCCAGCCGTGCATCAGGTAGACGGTCGGCCCTTCGCCCCACATCGTGCCGCGCACAGTACTGCGGCCCACAGTCAGTGCGAACGATTCGCCCTCCGGTACCGCGACAGGCGTCCGTGGCTTCCAGGCCTGCTTCGGCACGGTGAGCCAGATCCGCTCGGCCCAGCGCGCTCCCGGCCCCGGTGCCACGGCCTCCAGCGCGCGGAACGCGGTTCGCAGCGAGCTGATCGCGAGCCATTTTCTAGCACGAACGGTCGTGCTTTTTTTCGACGATGATGAAGACATGCCGGACGACGTCCCCTCTTAGCGGTTGGAATCCACGAGCCGGGAGAAGGCATGACGCGCCTTCGCCTCGGCCTTGGCGTCACCGAGCAGGTGGTGCGCCTGGAAGTAGATGAGCATGATGCCGTGCAGATCGTGCGCGAACTGCTCGGGATCGGTGTCCTCGGCGAAGAACCCCTCGGTGATCGCGGCCCGGACCATCTGCGCCACGGAGTCGTTGAAGTCCAGATGCATGCGGACCAAGCGGTCTCGCACCGGCCCCGGCTGGCCGTCGTACTCCCACGCTGCCGAGGTGAACAAGCACTCCGCACGTCCTTCGCGGGCCGTGGCTAGCCAACTCTCGAACAGCGTGATGATCCGCTTCTCACCGCGCGGGGCGGCCAGCGCGGGCCGGATGACGTCCTGCACGAAGGACTCGCCGGCGAACTCCAGGACCTGCATCTGGAGCGCTTCCTTGGACTTGAAGTGCGCGAACAGGCCGCTCTTGGACAGGCCGGTCCGCTCGGCCAGCGAGCCGATCGTGAGCGAGGCCAGGCCGCTGGACGCCGCGGTGTCCACCGCCGCCTCCAGCACCGCCTTACGCGTCTGCTCGCCCTTGCTCACGGAGCAAAAATAGCACGACCGTTCGTCAAATGCGAGGGGTAACGCGCGACCGCCCGCCGCGCCGATGCTCGACTTCGTACCCTGATCGCAGCAGACTGGGGCAGATGGCAGCGAATTCCGCCACGGTCGGCATCATGGCCGCCCTCGTCGCGCCGGCAGTCGCGGTGTCCCGTGCTGTGCAGCGGCACCGCTTGGCCGGTACGTCGGCCGAGCGCGCCGCTTATGCCGCCATGCACGCGGTGGCCCTCGCCGGACCGCCGCTCCGGGCCGGCCTGACCCCGGACTCCACCCGCCGGGCCGCACGCCACCTGCGGCCGTTGCTCGGCACCACCGCGCTGGCGTTCCACGACACGGACCGGATCCTCAGCTGGGACGGCGCCGGACAGCACCGGCATTCGCAGAACTCCTATGAGCTCTCCACCGGCGCCCTCAGCTCCGGCGACCTGTGTGTCGTGGGGCCGGACAAGGTGCACTGCGGCAGCGATTCCTGCATGATCCGCCACGCGGTCGTGGCCCCGATCATCCCGCCGAGCAGCATCGGCGGGATCCGGGACGGCGGCGGCAGCACTGCGATCGGTACGTTGTCCGTATATAGCGCCAGCACCTCCGTCGCACTGGTGCGCGCGGTGGGAGAGGTGGCGTACTGGGTCGCCACGCAGATCGAGCTGGCGGAGCTCGACCGGTCGCGCACCCTCCTCATGGAGACCGAACTCAGGGCGCTGCGCGCACAGATCTCCCCGCACTTCATCTACAACTCTCTTACTGCGATCGCCTCCTTCACTCGGACTGACCCCGAGCGCGCACGGGAACTCCTCCTGGAGTTCGCAGACTTCACGCGCTACTCGTTCCGCGCACACGGCGAGTTCACGACGCTCGCTGAAGAGCTGCGCTGTGTGAACCGCTACCTGTTGCTGGAACGCGCACGCTTCGGTGAACGCCTTCAGGTGGCTCTCCGGATCGCCCCCGAAGTGCTCCCGGTGGAAGTCCCCTTCCTCTGCGTTCAGCCCATTGTGGAGAACGCTGTGCGGCACGGCCTGGAGGGCAAGCCTGGGACTGGACACATCACCATCACCGCCGAGGAGACCCGGCACGACTACCGCATCACCGTGGCCGACGACGGAGTGGGGATAACCGCCGACGTCGTCCAGGAAGCCCTCGCGCCGGCCGAGCCCGGTACCCGTACCTCGGTCGGCTTGTCCAACGTCCACGAGCGGCTGCGCGCGGTCTACGGCACCTCGCACGGGCTGCGGATCGATTCCGAGCCCGGAGCGGGTACCACGGTGGTCATCCGGATCCCCAAGAAACAGGGACGGCAGACCGCATGACCATCGCCGCGCCGACCGGCCTGCGCGTCCTGGTGGTCGACGACGAGCCGCCGGCCGTCGCCGAACTCGCCTATCTCCTCTCGCGCGACCCGCGCATCGCTTCGGTGCTGACCGCCAACGACGGCGAGGAAGCATTGCGCATACTGAAGAACTCCCCGGTGGACGCCCTCTTCCTGGACATCCGCATGCCGGGTTTGGACGGTCTGGAGATAGCGGCGGTCCTGAACCAGTTCGCCACGCCGCCGCAGATCATCTTCGTGACCGCGCACGAGGAGTTCGCGCTGGAGGCTTTCGATCTCCACGCCTCCGACTACTTGCTCAAACCCGTCCGCTCCGAACGGCTCGCCGAAGCCATCCGTCGGATGACGCCGACCGCGGCCCCCCGGACGCGTCCCGACCCTGATCCCTACGACGTGATCCCGGTCGAACTGGCCGGGGTGACCCGCTTCATCCCGCGCCAGGACATCGCCTACGTCGAAGCTCAGGGCGACTATGTACGGCTCCATACAGCCACGAGCAACCACCTGGTCCGCATCCCCTTGACCGTCCTGGAAGAACACTGGTCCGGTGCCGGGTTCGCGCGCACGCACCGGCGCTTCCTCGTCCGCGTCGACGCCGTCTCCGAGGCCCGATGGGAGAGCGGCCACCTGACCGTGATCGTCGGCGGCACACCGATCCCGGTCGCCCGCCGCCACACCCGCGAAGTGCGCGAACGTCTCAGCCACCGCTGATCGCACCACGGCATCCGCTGAGCGCGCATTGGTGACCGTTCAGAGATCCACCATCCATCCCCTCTATCCCTGTTTGACACTGAATTCCTACCATGATCGTGAGCAGGCCGCGCCGAACCGGCGATCGGCTGTCGATCGCCGTAGATCACCCAGCGGCAGCGCAGAGCACGCCGCCCACCGAATTGGGTCCTGGTGGGCGGCGTATCACTGTGTCCGCGCCTGTCCGAGTAAAAGGTCTATACCAATAGCTCCGAAGCTCTTGTGCTCGACGGCCCTCCCTGGTGAGCTACAGCCTGGATACAGTGTGACCGCTGTCATAAAGCATCGAACGAGGAGAGATGGTGTCGGACGAGGCCCTTTCCAACCTGTTGCACGAGGAGCGCCGGTTCGCGCCGCCCGCGGCGTTCGCCGCAGCCGCGAACGTCAAGGCCGAGGCGTACGCCGAGGCCGAGGCGGACCGGCTGGCGTACTGGGAGAGGCAGGCCGAGCGCCTGTCGTGGGACACCAAGTGGAACGAGGTGCTGGACTGGTCGGACAAGCCGGTCGCCAAGTGGTTCGTCGGCGGCAGACTGAACGTCGCCTACAACTGTGTGGACCGCCATGTCGAGGCCGGGAACGGCGATCGCGTCGCCATCCACTTCGAGGGCGAGCCGGGCGACTCGCGCGCCATCACCTACGCCGAGCTCAAGGACGAGGTCTCGAAGGCCGCCAACGCGCTGACGGCGCTGGGCGTGCGCCAGGGGGACCGGGTCGCGATCTACATGCCGATGATCCCGGAGACGGCGGTCGCGATGCTGGCATGCGCTCGCATCGGCGCGGTGCACTCCGTGGTGTTCGCGGCGTTCTCCCCCGACGCTCTGCGCGCGCGCATCGAGGACGCCGGGGCCAAGCTGCTGATCACCGCCGACGGCTACCACCGGCGCGGTGGCACGGTGAACCTGAAGGCCAACGCCGACGAGGCCGTGGCCGGCGCCGAGTCCATCGAGAACGTGCTCGTCGTCAAGCGGACCGGCGCGGACGTCGCCTGGGGCGCCAAGGACGTCTGGTGGCACGAAGCGGTCGGCTCGGCCAGCACCGAGCACACACCCGAGGCGTTCGACAGCGAAAACCCGCTGTTCATCCTCTACACCTCGGGGACGACCGGTAAGCCGAAGGGGATCCTGCACACCACCGGCGGCTACCTCACTCAGGTCGCTTACACCCACCACGCGGTGTTCGACCTGAAGCCGGAGACCCCACCACGCGGTGTTCGACCTGAAGCCGGAGACCGACGTCTACTGGTGCACCGCCGACGTCGGCTGGGTCACCGGCCACTCCTACATCGTCTACGGACCCCTGGCCAACGGCGCCACCGAGGTCATGTACGAGGGCACTCCCGACACCCCGCACCAGGGCCGCTTCTGGGAGATCGTCCAGAAGTACGGCGTCACGCTCCTGTACACCGCGCCCACCGCGATCCGTATGTTCGCCAAGTGGGGCGACGACATCCCGGCCAAGTTCGACCTGTCCTCGCTGCGGCTGCTGGGCTCGGTCGGCGAGCCGATCAACCCCGAGGCCTGGATCTGGTACCGCAAGAACATCGGCGGCGACCGGACGCCGGTGGTCGACACCTGGTGGCAGACCGAGACCGGCGCCATGATGATCTCCCCGCTGCCGGGCGTGACCGAGGCCAAGCCCGGCTCGGCGATGCGGCCGCTGCCGGGCATCTCGGCGAACGTGGTCGACAAGGAAGGCACCATCGTCGAGAACGGCCGCGGCGGTCTGCTGGTCCTGGACAAGCCGTGGCCGTCCATGGCCCGCGGCATCTGGGGCGACCAGCAGCGGTTCATCGAGACGTACTGGTCGCGGTTCGCCGAGCAGGGCTACTACTTCGCCGGCGACGGCGCGAAGAAGGACGCAGACGGCGACCTGTGGCTGCTCGGCCGGGTCGACGACATCATGCTGGTCTCCGGCCACAACATCTCCACCACGGAGGTCGAGTCCGCGCTCGTCTCCTACCCGGCGGTGGCCGAGGCGGCGGTCGTCGGCGCTAAGGACGAGACCACCGGGCAGCGGATCGTCGCGTTCGTCATCCTGCGCGCCGGCCAGGAGGAGACCCCGGACCTGGACGCGGCGCTGAAGGCGCACGTGGCCAAGGAGATCGGCCCGATCGCCAAGCCCAAGCAGATCCAGATCGTCCAGGAACTGCCGAAGACCCGCTCTGGCAAGATCATGCGGCGGCTGCTGAAGGACGTCGCCGAGGACCGTGCGGTCGGCGACACCACCACGCTGGCCGACTCGACGGTCATGGACCTGATCAAGGCGAAGCTGCCGCACGCCAACGAGGATTGATTCTCGACATTCGGCACCACTGTTCGCAGTCGCCGGGTATACGTGAGCGACGTCCCCTCCGCACTGGCCGCGGAGGGGACGCACTGTAAGTCAGGGGCGTATATCAATCCGACAGGCGCGCGTCCGCATACGCGGCCATCGCGGCGGCCTGGTACTCGGCGAGCCCCTCGGCGATCTTCAGATAGTTCGCCTTGAACCGCTCGTCGTCGACGTACATCCGCCCCAGGCACGTGTACGCCGTACGACTCGGCGTCCACCACTCGCACATGCTCTGCCAGTGCCGGTGCACCTCGTCCAGCACCGCCGGGTCGTCGACCGGCGTGCCGGCCGCCATGAACTCGGCCATGCGGATCATCGCCGCCGTGGTCTCGCGCTGCCAGTGTTCGATGTCCCCCTCGGTCATCTGCTGTCGCTTGCGCTGCGCCCGCTCGAAGTCCTCGGGCCAGCGCTCGCGCGCCTCGTCGTCGTACTGCGAGGCGTCGAACCCCTCGAAGAGGTTCTCCGGACGGTTGATCTTGACGGCCACCTCCGGCCTCCCTTCCAGTTCGGTGATGGTCCGCCGCACGGTCTCGGCCACCTTCGCCAGCCGGTCGCGTTCCCCGATCAGCCGCGCGTACTGCCGGCGCAGCGCCGCGATCATGTCCGGCTCGGAATCGATCGCGCCTGCGATATCGGCCAATGCCATGCCGAGCTCCCGCAGTACAAGGATCTGCTGCAGGCGCAACAGCTGTTCTTCCTCGTAGTAGCGGTAGCCGTTCGCGCCGACGTGGTCGGGCTTGAGAAGCCCGATGTCGTCGTAGTGACGCAGGGTGCGGGCGGTCACTCCCGACATCCGCGCGACCTGCGCGATCGACCAGCTCATGACGGTTCCCATCGGCTTGCGGCCGGCTTGCCCGACCGCTCCCTCGAAGGTAGAAGTTTCCGCAACGTCAAGGTCAAGCCGGAATCTCCGGCGCGGGGCGCGAAGCCGCTCAGGGCCGGCCGAGGATCAGCCCGAACGCCTCAGCGGTGTGCTCGATGACGTGCTCGGGCTGCGGATCGGCGAGGTCCAGCCGGCGGCCGTGCCGCACCCAGGCGGTGTGCATCCCCACGCCGTTGCCTCCGGCGATGTCGGCGGTCAGCGAGTCGCCGACCATCCAGCCGCCCTCCAGCGGCGCTCCGGCCCGCTCCGATGCCAGCTCGAAGATCTTCGGCTCGGGCTTCCAGGTGCCTTCCACGTCCGAGACGCAGACCACGTCGACATAGGCGCGCAGGCCCACGGCGTCGATCTTGGCGTTCTGGAAGTCACCATAGCCATTGGTGACGATGCCGATCCGCCAGCCGGCGTCGCGCAGCGCCTCCAGGCCGTCCACCACCCCGGGGAACGGCGCCAGCAGCTCGACCATGCGAACGCGGTAGGCGTGCATCAGCTCGGCCGCTTCGGCCGGCAGCCCGAAGTAGTCCACCAGGCCCCGGAACGCGTCATCCGGTGATCCGGTCCAGTAGACGTGCTCCTTCTCCAAGAACCCCATGGCATCGCCCCCGACGCCGTAGCCCGCCACCAGCTCATCGATCCACGCGACGAAGGCGTCCTTGGAAGAGATCAGAGTGTCGTCCAGGTCGAAGAGCGCGAGACGGGGCATGGCTTCGAGATTAACTGATCGTTCCGACGGCCGACGGAACGTGAGGTTACAGCTGGTGGCGGTGGGGCCGCTCAGGTCGGTGAGGCGCTCAGCAGCAACCCCGAGGTGGGGACACCGGTGCCGGCGGTCACGAGGACGTTGCGCACCTCCGGCACCTGGTTCACGGCCGTGCCCCGGACCTGGCGCACAGCCTCGGCGATGCCGTTCATGCCGTGGATGTATGCCTCGCCGAGCTGTCCGCCGTGGGTGTTCAAGGGCAGACGGCCGGCAAGGTGGATGGCGCCGTCGCGGATGAAGTCGCGCGCCTCGCCACGGCCGCAGAAGCCGAACTCCTCCAGCTGCGTCAGTACGAACGGAGTGAAGTGGTCGTAGATGACCGCGGTCTGGATGTCCTGCGGACCCAGCCCGGACTGGCGCCACAGCTGCCGCGCGACAGTGCCCATCTCCGGGAGGCCGGTGATGTCCTCGCGGTAGTAGCTGGTCATCATCTGTTGGTCGTGCGCGGAGCCCTGCGCCGCGCCGGATATGACGGCCGGCTTCCCGAACAGGTCTCGCGCGCGCTCTGTGGAGACGACCACCAGCGCGACTCCGCCGTCCGACTCCTGGCAGCAGTCCAGCAGTCGCAGCGGGTCCGCGATCATCTTCGAGCTCTGGTGGTCGGCCAAGCTGATCGGCCGCTTATAGAACCACGCTGCGGGATTGGTGGCGGCGTGGGCGCGCGCTGCCACCGCGACACGCCCGAAGTCCTCAGAGGTCGCTCCATACCTGTGCATATAGCGCCGCGCTGCCATCGCTACCCAGGCTGCGGGTGTGATGAGTCCGTAGGGCGCGTAGTAGCCGAAGTGCTGTGCCATGGGTGACTCGCCACGCATCTGCATTGCGGCGTCACCGGAGCCGAACCTCCGGCCGGAACGCTCGTTGAAGGCGCGGTAGCAGACCACGATGTCGGCCAGTCCTGCGGTGATCGCCGCCGCCGCATGCGCGACCGTGGCACATGCCGCGCCCCCGCCGTAGTCGACGAGCGAGAAGTAGCGCAGTTCGCGGACTCCGAGACCGCGGCCGACCATGATCGACGGGCTGGAGTCCATGGAGAACGTCACCAGGCCGTCGACGTCATGTGGTGCGATGCCGGCGTCGTCCAGAGCGGCTTTGCACGCCTCCAGGCACAGTTGGAGTTCGCTACGGCCGGATTCCTTAGAGAACTCCGTGGCGCCGATGCCGACGATCGCCGCCTTGCCCGCCACGGTCATTCGCCGATGCCCTTCAGGGTCACAGTCCCGGTGACGTGGTCGCCGAGCCTGTTGGCACCACGGACTGCGACCTCCACAGTGCCGTCCTCCTCCGCGCGCG